>NZ_CP082273.1:2565186-2885835 GCF_019880385.1 Nocardioides coralli | reverse complement strand
CCGCCATCGACGTGGCGGGCGAGACGTCCGAGAAGCTCCTGGCCACGCTGCGGGAGGTGCCCGACGTGCTCGGCGTGTCCCAGGCCGAGCTCGGGACGAACGGCGGGCGCCGCCCGTGACCGTGCAGCCCTTCGTGCCGGCCGGCTTCGAGCCGCCCACCACGCTGGCCACCGAGCAGTTCCGCCTCGAGCCGCTGGGACCGCTGCACAACGAGCGGGACCACGCCGCCTGGACGTCGAGCATCGAGCACATCCGTGCCACTCCCGGCTACCCCGACGGCACGTGGCCGCCGCTGGGTGGCATGACGCTGAAGGAGAACCTCCGCGACCTCCGCCGCCACGCCGACGACTTCGCGCAGCGCGTCGGCTTCACCTTCACCGTCCTCGATGTGGGCGGCGACGACGTCATCGGCTGTGTCTACCTCTACCCCTCGGCCTCCGAGGAGTGCGACGTCACGGTGCAGTCCTGGGTGCGGGCCGACAGGGCCACGCTCGACGAGCCGCTCGCCGACGCCGTCGCCCGCTGGCTCGCCGATGCCTGGCCATGGCAGCGGGTGGACCGCTGCGGCCGGTCGACCTCAGCCTGACAGCGCGCGCACCCCGGCCGTCACCAGGACGGCGGCGAGGCTGGCCAGCAGCAGCGGCACCCGGCACAGCAGGAGCAGCGCCGCCACCGCGACACCGACTGTCTGCGCCCCGACGGCCCACTGCTGTCCGTCGGCCAGCACCGAGGTCACCACCAGCGCCGACAGCAGCGCCGGCGCGGTCACGGCGATGACGCCGCTGGCCCACCGCGGCAGTGCGCGACCCCCGACGATCGCCGGCCCCAGGGCCTTGGTGGTCGCAGCCATGACGGTCAACGCGGCGATCAGCAGCCACCCCTGGACTCCAGTGAGGTTCATGCGGCCACCTCCGGGTCGGGCGCGGGATCCAGGCGGCCCAGGCCCACGAGGGCGGCGGCGCTGGCGGCCAGCACCGGCACCCCGGCAGGGGTGAGCGGCACGAGGGCGAGGGCGATCGCCGCACCGAGCAGGGCGGCGACCCGGGCCCGGGGCTTGCGGAGCTCGGCGATGAGGATGCCCACGAAGAACGTCGGGAACAGTGCGTCGAGGCCGAGACTGCCCGGGTCGCTGATGATCGTGCCGCCGTAGGCGCCGATCACGGTCCCGATCACCCAGCCGACGTACTGCGGCACCGTCGTGCCGAAGAGCAGCCCGCGGTCGAACGTCCCGTCCCCACGACTCGCGAGCGCCCACGAGGAGTCGACCACGATCTGCCCCTCGGCGGCACGACGGAGCGGCCCCCCGGACAGCGAGGGTGCCAGCGCGATGCCCATGGCGAGGAAGCGCGAGTGCATCAGCGTGGCCGCCCCCACGGCAGCGCCGATGCCGCCGCCGGCGCCGACGATGGTCAGGGCCGTGAACTGCGCCGAGCCGCCGAACACCAGCGCCGACAGGGCGATCGTCTGCACGGGGGTGAACCCCGCCTGGACGGCCAGCACGCCGAAGGAGAGGGCCAGCACCGTGGCCACGGCGGCGTAGGGCACCCCGAGCCGCAGGCCCCGCCGGAAGGAGTCGTCCACCGCGCCAGCGTACGGACGACAGTGCCACTCTCCTGACCTTGCCTGCACAGGAGCGTGACCTGGCGCACACATCGTCGTTGAGCAGGGTGCAGGTCGCTCGCGGAGGCCCGCGTCGGCGCTGCGGCACGACCCCTGTCAGGCAGCCCGACCGGCTGTGAACCGGCCCGCCGACGTGATCCGTCGGCACTGGAGACCCCCACGATGCGTTCACCAACACCCCCCCCTGCGCCGGCGGCTCGCACCCGTCCTCGCGCTCCCCGTCACGCTCCTGCTCGCGGCGACCCTGGTCCCGGCCGCGGGACAGGCGCCCGAGAGCCCCAACCCCGACACCTTCGAGTTCTCGTTCCAGGGCGAGGGCCACGACCACGCCGGTGTCGAGGACTTCCGCGACGGCAGTGTCGCCGCGACCGCCGGCCAGAAGGCTGCGGCGAAGTCACTCGGCGCGACCACGGTCCGCTGGAACGACTTCGGCACGCCCCACGTGATGTACAACCAGCAGGGCTACCTCTCGGGTCCGCGCTCCGGCAAGGCCGCCGACGTGGCCCGCGGCTTCGTGTCCGACCACAGCGACCTCTTCAAGCTGTCGGCCGACCAGGTCGCCGCGCTCGAAGTGGTCACCGACTCCCCGCTGCTCGACACCCCCGACCTCGCGCGCGAGCGTGACGGCAAGGCCGTCCGCAACCCCGACGTCGCCCACGTGGTGACGTTCCGCCAGACCTTCGGTGACCTCGCCGCGGGCCACGACGGCCTGCTGACCGTCGGCGTCCAGCGCGACGGGCGCGTCGGCTGGGTCTCCTCCTCCGTCACCGGTGACGAGGACGTCGCGGGCTCCCGCAACATCGACGCCGCCGAGGCGATCGCGGCCTCGGCCGAGGGCGTCCACCTCGAGCTCGGGCAGCTGACCTCCGTCGAGGCCGACGGCCCGTGGACTACCTTCGAGGCCGCTGGGTCGCAAGACCTGCAGCGCGCCCGCCAGATGGCCATGCCGACCCCGACCGCCGGCGTCCGGCTGGTCTGGGAGACCACGATCCTCAAGGCCGACCACACCGACCACGAGGGTCACAGCGGACCGGCCGCCTACATCAGCTTCGTCGATGCCGAGACCGGCAAGGTCCTCCTGCGCGACAACCGCGTCGACCACCTGGTCAACGGGATGACGATGCCGACCTCGGCGCCGTCGGCCCAGCCCTTCGCGGGAGCCACCGACGACGCCGGTGCCTGCACCCCGCAGGACCAGCGCCACGGCCCGGTGACCGCGGAGGAGGGCACCGGCCAGATCTCGGTCGCGGCCAGCGCCACGGTCCCCAACGGCACCGACGACGACATCACCATCAACCTCTACCGCGACGGCGAGGCGAACCCGGTCGCCTCCCAGGACCTGCTCACCAGCCCCGAGGTGCTCACCTGGGGCCCCAACGGTGGCGTCCCGGCCGGCGACTACTTCGTGGAGATCTGCGAGTTCACGCCCTCCGCGGGGTCCATCTCCTACACCGGCTCCGTCACGACCGGTCCGGCCACCTCGGCTGACCCGGCGATGCCGCGGTGGCGGGTGTTCGAGGCGAACCCCAACTTCACCGACTCCAGCGCTCCCGGTGCGGACACCCGCTCGCTGTGGTGCTGGGTGAGCGACTCGGCCGCCTGCGACGACGAGGTCGGCAACATCGCCTCGCGGCTGCCCTGGGACGTGCTGCCCCCGAGCCTGGCCTCGCTCACGTCGATGGGCAACAACGCCACGACCGCGATCTCCGAGGTGAGCTTCCGCTCGCCCGACACCGTGTTCAAGCGTCCGGTCAGCCCGGACCGTCGTTACGACTACCCGTGGAAGAACACGTGGTACGAGTCCAGCTGTGACCCGAAGACCTTCGACCAGCCGGGCGGCAACGACGACGACGCGTCGGTGACCAACCTGTTCGTCAGCCACAACCGGATGCACGACTGGAGCTACTTCCTCGGCTTCACCGAGCGCAACTCCAACCTGCAGCAGTCGAACTTCGGCAACACGGGTCCGACCCGCGAGAACGACCCCGAGGTCGGCAACGCCCAGTCCGGCCGCCGCACGTTCAACGGCCGTGACAACGCCAACCAGATCACGCTGCAGGACGGCATCGCGCCGATCACCAACCAGTACCTCTGGCAGCCGCTGGCGGGCGCCTTCTACGCCGCCTGCACCGACGGTGCCTACGACATGGCGGTGGTCGCGCACGAGTACGGCCACGCCATCAGCAACCGGATGATCGCCGGCCCCGACACCGGGACCGGTGCCACCCAGGGCCAGAGCGAGAGCTGGTCGGACCTGGTGTTCGCGGAGTACTTCCGTGGCAACGGCATCTCGACCGGCGAGGGTGCCAACCCGCTCGCGCTGGCGCCGTACGTGTCGGGCAACAAGGAGCGGGGCATCCGCAACTACGCGATGAACCAGAGCCCGCTGACCTACGCCGACCTCGGCTACGACGGCAACGGCTCGGAGTCCCCGCACGCCGACGGTGAGATCTGGAGCGCCGCCAACCACGACATCGTGGTGGCGCTCAACCAGAAGTACGACGGCCAGTTCCCGTCCTCGGACAAGGCGCTGCAGCTGCGCTGCGCCGAGGGTGCACTGCCCGCCGACGAGTGCCCGGGCAACCGGCGCTGGGCCCAGATCATGTTCGACGGCTTCCTGCTCAACCCGGCCGGCTCGACCATGCTCGACTCGCGTGACGCCATGCTCGCGGCGGACCTGCTGCGGTTCGACGGGGCCAACCAGGCCGAGCTCTGGGACGCCTTCGCCAAGCGCGGCATGGGTGAGACCGCGTACGCGGCCAACGTCGACGACCGCGACCCGGTACCGGGCTGGTCCTCGCCGGTGGCGAAGGACGAGGCGACCGTCGAGTTCCGCTCGGCCGCTGACAAGACGACGGTCTACACCGGCGTCTACGAGGCCCGCGTCACGCCGACCGCTGACAACGACCCGGAGACCGAGACCGGCTCGACGGTGTCGTTCGTGCCCGGCAGGTACGAGTTCCTCGCACAGGCCCCCGGCCACGGTGCGGTGCGCTTCAGCCGGACCCTCAAGCCGGGTCAGAACGTCGTGATCGACGTGCCGCTGCGCCGCAACCTGGCCTCGGCCACAAACGGTGCCACCGCCACCGGTGACGGCATCAACCTCGAGGCGCTGATCGACGACAGCGAGGCGACCAACTGGGCCTCGCTCGAGTCGGCCGGCACCGCGAGCCAGGGTCGCGGCGAGGGCCAGCAGGTCCAGGGTCGCCAGGTGACGGTGAAGATCGGTGACCAGCCGGTCCGCATCAACAAGGTGCAGGTGAGCGCCGCGCTGCGGCCGACCGACCCGGACAACGCGGACTCGGGCAGCCAGAGCCGGTTCTCGGCCCTGCGCTCGTTCGACATCCTGGTCTGCGACGCCACGGTGAACGGCAACACCTGCACCGACGACGAGGCCGAGTTCAGCGTGGCCTACCGCTCCGCCGCCGACGCCTTCCCGGGCGTCCGGCCGCGGCCGACGGCGCCGGACCTGCTGCTGCGGTCGTTCGGCTTCCGCGGCGTCAAGGCGACCCACGTCCGGATCCGGGTGCGGGACAACCAGTGCACCGGCGGGCCCGCCTACCAGGGCGACACCAACCCGTCGAACGACCCGGTGTTCAGCAACCCGGACTGCGACAGCGAGGAGACGACCCCCGACCGGGCCGTGCTCTCCCCGCCGAAGGAGCAGGTGCGCATCGCCGAGCTGCAGGTCTTCGGACCCACCAGCTGACGGGGGAGCGCCCGCGGGTCACCTGACCCGCTCGGGATCAGCGGCGCCGGCCTACGCGGTCCGGCGCCGCTGAGCTCTTCCCGGGTGCCCTCAGGAGCCGTCGGAGTCCAGCGTGACCGTCGCCGACTGCTCCTCGCCGTCGCGGACGAAGGTGATCTCGACCTCGTCGCCGGGGCGGTAGGCCCGGATCGTGGCCACCAGGGCACTGCTGTCGGTGATCCGCTGGTCGTCGACCCGGGTGATGACGTCGCCCGCGTCGAGCCCGGCGCTCGCGGCGGCCGAGCCGCCGTTGACCTCTCCGACGACCGCGCCGTCACCGGCTTCCCCGTCACCGACGGTGATGCCGAGGACGGCGTGGGTGGGCTCCTCGCCGGCGACCATCTGCTCCACCAGGGGCATGACGGCGTCGATGGGGATCGCGAAGCCGAGACCGATCGATCCGGCGCCGCCCTGTCCCAGGCCCGGGGAGGCCGCGGTGCGGATCGAGGAGTTGATGCCGACCACCGCGCCCTTCATGTCCACCAGCGGGCCGCCGCTGTTGCCGGGGTTGATCGCGGCGTCGGTCTGGATGGCCGGGTAGGTCGTGGACGTCCCGTCCGCCGACTGCGCGACGTTGACGGGTCGGTTGAGCGCACTGACGATGCCGGTCGTCACCGTGGCCTCCAGCCCGAAGGGTGAACCGACCGCGACCACCTCCTGGCCGACGTCGAGGCTGCCGGAGCGGCCGATGGTCGCCGGCGTCAGCCCCTCGACGTCCTCGGCCTGGATGACCGCGGTGTCGGTGAGTCGGTCGGTGCCGACGATGCTCGCCTCGGCCTCCGACCCGTCGTCGAAGTTCACGACGATCTGACCGCCGTCCTCGGCGACCTCGACCACGTGCTGGTTGGTGAGGATCGTCCCGTCCTCGGACAGCACGATGCCCGAGCCGGAGCCCGAGCCTCCGGCTCCCTGCACCTCGATCTGGACGACCGACGGCAGCACCCGGGCGGCGACGGACTCGACCGAGCCCTCGGGGGCCGGCTCGTCGTCGGCGTCAGCCGTCGGGACGGTCGGAGAGGTGGTGCTGCCCAGCGGGGCCGGCTCGTCCTGCCAGGCCTCCCAGGCGGCTGCGCCGCCGAACCCGGCCAGGCCGCCGACGACCAGCGACGCCGCGAGCATGCCCGCGGCAAAGCGGCGGGAGCCGCGGGGACGCTGTCCGGGCGACTCCAGGCTCTCGGTGCGGGCGACGGGCGCGCCCGCACCGTGGGGCTCGCGTCCGGGCTCGTCCGGGAAGGGGGGAAGGATGCGTGTGTCGCTCATGCCACCCAGCGTGACAAGCGACGCTGTGAGGCGGCTGAGAGGGGGCTTGGCTCGCGCCGAGAACCGCTCAGAGCCGGCGTACGGCGTCGCCGGGGCGCACCACGCCGCCGTGCACGACCCGGGCGTTGAGGCCACGCAGCCGCAGCTCCACACCGGCGGGGGAGTTGACGAAGGCGGTGGCGGCCTCGCCGAAGCGGTCCAGGAACTTGCGGCACCCGCGGTGCGGCTTCGCCGTGACCTCGAGCACCGCGTCGTCGCCGACGGCCACGCGCGAGCCCGTCGGCAGGACGGTCACGGAGAGGTCGAGGTCGACGTAGAGCTGGTCACCGGCGAGGGCCCGCTCCTGGTCGGTGTCGGCGAGCAGCCGGACCATCCGCGAGCTCATCACGGTCACCTGGGCGTCGAGGTGTCGCCCGGTCTCGCGGGCACGGCGCGTGGCCCGGCTGAGCCAGTCGTCGCCCACGAGGCCGTCGGCCTCGTCCAGGAGGGCCTCGGCCAGCACCTCGCGCTGGAGGCGGCCGGGCCGGCGCACGACCAGGTCGAGCGTGCCGACGTCAGCGGGGGCGGCGCGGAGGTGCGCGAGCCGGCTCTCGAGGTCGGCGGTCGTCACGAGCGTCACGGGGACAGTCTCCGCCACGCCGCGGCAGGCTGCGGTGCGGGGTGGCCGGCGTGTGGCCGATGATTCACGCACCGGTCGCGGGTCTCATGTGGTGTGAGGAACCTCGAGGTGGGCGAGATCGAGCTGTGCGTGGACGAGTACGGCGACCAGGACGACCCGGTGGTCGTGCTCGTCGCCGGGGCGGCTCAGTCGATGGACTGGTGGGACCCCGCCTTCTGTGCGGCGATCGCCGCCGGTGGCCGCCGGGTGGTCCGCTACGACCACCGCGACACCGGCGCGTCGACCACCCGTCCTCGGGGGAGACCCGACTACCCGGGATCCGCTCTCGGGGACGACCTCACGGGGCTGGTGACGTCGTTGCGGGCCGGACCGGCGCACCTCGTGGGGATGTCCATGGGTGGGGGCCTCGCCCAGGCGGTCGCTCTGCGCCGGCCGGACCTGGTGTCCGCCCTCACGCTCGTGGCCACCTCGGCCGTCGGAGGCGTCGACCACGCGACCCTGCCCGGACCTGAGCCGCGGGTCGCGGCGGTCTTCGACGACCCGCCGCCGGACCCGGACTGGGACGACCAGTCCCAGGTGGTCGAGTGGCTGGTCGCGGGGGAGCGCGTCTTCGGCGGTTCGCTGTTCGACGAGACCCGCACCCGACGGGTCGCGGAGACCGCCGTGGAGCGGAGCATCGACCCGGGAGCGGCCGCCAACCACTGGCTGGTCGTCGGCGACGGCGACGGTGAGCCCCTCGACGTACGCCGGATCTCGTGCCCGACCCTGGTCGTGCACGGCACCGAGGACCCGTTCTTCCCCCTCCCGCACGGCGAGGCGCTGGCCGCGGCCGTCCCGGGCGCGCGGTTGCTCGTGGTCGAGGGGATGGGGCACGAGGCTCCGCCGCCAGCCGCGTGGGACACCGTGGTCCCACGCATGCTGGAGCTGGGGCCGGAGGGATGAGCTGGTGCCGGCTGGCAGGGTGGGTGCCATGAACCGACCCGACCCCTCTGCCGTCACCGTCGTGGTCACCGGAGCCAACGGGCTGGTCGGCTCGCGCACCTGCGCCGCCCTCCTCGAGCAGGGCGCCCGGGTCCGGGCCATGGTCCGGCGGGCCGGCACCGCGCCGGCGGGCACCGAGGAGCTCGTGGGTGACTTCGCCGACCCAGAGGTCGCCCGCGCAGCCGCCACCGGGGCAGACGCCGTGGTGACGACCGTGCACCCGATGGGCAGCGGCCACGACGTCCAGCGCAGGGTCGGTGTGGAGGGCACCAGCGCCTTCGCCGAGGCCGCCCGGGACGCCGGGGTCTCCCGGCTGGTCCACCTGTCGACGGCGGCGGTCTACGACCGCTCACCCGGGGTGGGCGACGTCGACGAGTCCTCGCAGCTCGTCGGTGACGACGCCGGCGCCTACCCCGTGACCAAGCGGGACGCCGAGGCGGCGCTCGCTGGGGTGGACGGGCTGACCCGCGTCCTGCTCCGTCCGCCAGCGATCCTCGGTCGCGGCGACAGCTCGGTCTGGAACACCCTGCGGCCGGCGGACGTCCGGGACGACCCGGTCGCCCGTCGCGCCGACCCCCGCCGCAGCTGGGCCTGGGTGCACGTCGAGGACTTGTCGACGCTGGCCGCCGATCTCGCGACCGAACGCGTGCCGGAGGCCGACGACCCGGCTGCCGGGCCCGTGCCGCTCGGTTGCACGGCGCTGAACGTCGCCGCGCAGCCGGCCACGTGGCGGGACTACCTCGGAACCGTCACCGAAGCCCTGGGCGTCGAACCGACCTGGGTCGAGGAGCCGAGCTGGACGGGACAGGTGCGGGCGGACCGTGCCCACGCCTGGGGCTGGCGCCCCCGTGTCGACCTGACCACGGCTCTGCGTGAGCTCGCCGACGACCTGCGCTGAGAAGCAGCGCGGCGTGTGCCTCAGCGGGCGCCCAGGCGCACGTCGAGGCACACGCCGCGTCGCGTGTGTCGGGGTGGTGCTCAGCCCCAGCGGGAAGCGGCCGGCTCGAAGGTGAGCGTCCGGTCGCCGGTGTAGATCTGCTTGGGGCGCGCGATCTTCTGCTCCTTGTCCTGCACGAGCTCCAGCCACTGCGCGAGCCAACCGGGGGTGCGGCCGATCGCGAAGAGCACGGTGAACATCTCGGGCGGGAACTGGAAGGCCTCGTAGATCAGGCCGGAGTAGAAGTCGACGTTGGGGTAGAGCTTGCGCTTGACGAAGTAGTCGTCCTCGAGCGCGATCTTCTCCAGCTCCTGCGCGATCTCCAGCAGCGGGTTGACGCCGGTCACCTCGAACACGTCGTCGCAGGCCTTCTTGATGATCTTGGCCCGCGGGTCGTAGTTCTTGTAGACGCGGTGGCCGAAGCCCATCAGCCGCTCGTTGCCGTCCTTCACGCCCTTGATGAAGTCGGGGATGTTCTCCTTGCTCCCGATCCGGCGCAGCATCCGGAGCACCGCCTCGTTGGCGCCGCCGTGGAGCGGGCCGTAGAGGGCGCCGACGCCGGCGGCGACCGCGGAGTAGGGGTCCACCTGGCTCGAGCCGACCGACCGCACCGCGTTGGTCGAGCAGTTCTGCTCGTGGTCGGCGTGCAGGATGAAGAGCACGTCGAGGGCTTTCACGAGCCGCTCGTCGGCCTCGAACTTCTTCTCGCTCATCTTGAAGAGCATCGAGAGGAAGTTGGCGGTGTAGGACAGCTCGTTGTCGGGGTAGATGAACGGCTTGCCCTGCGCGTGACGGAACGACCAGGCACCCAGCGTCGGCATCTTGGCGATCATGCGCACGATCTGCATGTGCCGGTTGTCGGCGTCGCCGATGTTGCGGGCGTCCGGGTAGAACGTCGAGAGCGCCCCGACGGACGCCATGAGCATCCCCATGGGGTGGGCGTCGTACCGGAAGCCGTGCATGAAGCGCTTGACGTTCTCGTGCACGAACGTGTGGTAGGTGATCTCGTGCACCCAGGCGTCGTACTCGGCCTTCGTGGGGAGCGCGCCGTGCACGAGCAGGTAGGCGACCTCGAGGAACGAGGAGCTCTCGGCGAGCTGCTCGATGGGGTAGCCGCGGTACTCGAGGATGCCCTGCTCGCCGTCGATGTAGGTGACGGCGCTTCGGCAGGACGCGGTGTTGACGAAGCCGGGGTCGTAGACCGCGATGCCCGGAGCGTCGTCGCCCGTCTTGATCTGACCGAGATCGGCGGCCTTGATGGTGCCGTCGGTGATCGGGACCTCGTACTCCTGTCCGGTGCGGTTGTCGCGGACGGTGAGAGAATCAGTCACCCGCCCAACCTAACCCCGGCAGCGGAGCGGCGCGAATCTGCGTCTTGGAACCCGTCCCGTCCCCGCAGGTCAGGTGGGGGTTGGCGCGTTTTGACCTGTACGTCGGCCCGCCGGTAATCTGAGCGGTCGCGACTCCTGCCGCGCCCCGACCTCCACGTGGGTCGGAGTGCAGTCCCGGACCGAAGTCTGAGCCGGGCCGTGTTCGTCAGAAGCCGCAGCACCACCACCCGGCCGGGTCCACCGGCGCGGGATCAACGAACGAGAAGGGCACACACGTGCGCACCTACAGCCCGAAGCCGGGCGACATCCAGCGCGACTGGCACGTCATCGACGCGACCGACGTCGTCCTGGGCCGCCTCGCCGTCCAGACCGCCAACCTGCTGCGCGGCAAGCACAAGCCGATCTTCGCCCCCCACATGGACACCGGCGACTTCGTGATCATCGTCAACGCCGAGAAGGTGGCGCTCACCGGCCAGAAGGCCACCAAGAAGATGAGCTACCGCCACTCCGGCTACCCCGGTGGCCTGACCGCGACCCCGATCGGCGAGGGCCTCGACAAGGACGCCCGCAAGGTCATCGAGAAGGCCGTCTGGGGCATGCTGCCGAAGAACAAGCTCGGCCGGCAGATGCTCAAGAAGCTCAAGGTCTACTCCGGACCCCACCACCCGCACCAGGCCCAGCAGGCCACGCCGTTCGAGATCTCGCAGATCTCCCAGGGCTGACGACCAGGACGCAGAGGACTTATCCAGTGACTGAGAACCAGACCGAGGTCGAGGAGACCTTCGAGACCAACGAGCAGGGCGTCGCCTACAGCTCGGAGAGCGCGCCGGCCGCCGACGCGCCCGTCAGCTCCGCCATCGCCCCCGCCGCGGCCACCGGCCGCCGCAAGCAGGCCGTCGCCCGCGTCCGGATCGTGCCCGGCACCGGCAGCTGGACCGTCAACGGTCGCCCGCTCGACGCCTACTTCCCCAACAAGCTCCACCAGCAGGTCGTCAACGAGCCCTTCGTGGCGACCCGCCTCGAGGGTCGCTTCGACGTGATCGCCCGCATCCACGGCGGTGGCATCACCGGCCAGGCCGGCGCGCTGCGCCTCGGCGTGGCCCGCGCCCTCAACGCCGTCGACGTCGAGGCCAACCGCCCGGTGCTCAAGAAGGCTGGCCTGCTGACCCGCGACGCCCGCGTCATCGAGCGCAAGAAGGCCGGCCTCAAGAAGGCCCGCAAGGCGCCTCAGTACAGCAAGCGCTGATCCGTCGGACGCTGCGGCGTACATGACGAAGCGCTACTTCGGCACGGACGGGGTCCGGGGCCTGGCCAACGGTGATCTCACCGCTGAGCTGGCCCTGGACCTTTCCGTCGCCGCCGCCCACGTGCTCGCCGAGGCCGGCGAGTTCGAGGGCCACCGACCCTTCGCGGTCGTGGGGCGTGACACGCGCGTCTCGGGCGAGTTCCTCGAGGCGGCCGTGGTCGCCGGGCTCGCCTCGGCCGGCGTCGACGTCCACCTGCTCGGCGTGCTCCCCACCCCGGGGGTCGCCTACCTGACCGACACGCTCGGCGCCGACCTCGGCGTGATGCTGTCGGCGTCCCACAACCCGATGCCCGACAACGGCATCAAGTTCCTCGCCCGCGGCGGGCAGAAGCTCGACGATGCCCTCGAGATGGCCATCGAGGAGCGGCTGCGCGAGGAGTGGCAGCGGCCGCAGGGCGGCGGCGTCGGGCGGGTGCGGGCCCGCGAGGACGCTCTCGACGTCTACGTCGGTCACCTCATCTCCACGGTGGAGCGCCCGCTCGTCGGCATCCGCGTCGTCCTCGACTGCGCCCAGGGGGCCGCCTCGGAGGCCGGGCCCCGCGCGCTCGTGGGTGCCGGTGCCGACGTCACCGCCATCCACGCCCTGCCCGACGGGGTCAACATCAACGACGGGTGTGGCTCTACCCATCTCGACTCGCTGCGCGAGGCCGTGCTCAAGGACGGCGCCGACGTCGGCTTCGCCCTCGACGGCGACGCCGACCGCTGCCTGGCCGTCGACCACGAGGGCAACGTCGTCGACGGCGACCAGATCCTTGCGGTCCTCGCCCAGTCGCTGCTCGAGCAGGGCCGGCTGGCCAAGGACACCGTGGTCGCCACGGTGATGAGCAACCTCGGCTTCGTCCAGGCGATGCGGGAGGCCGGCATCGGGGTGCGCCAGACCAAGGTCGGCGACCGCTACGTGCTCGAGGCCATGAAGGTCTCCGGCTACTCCCTCGGCGGGGAGCAGTCCGGCCACGTCATCATGAGCGACCACGCCACCACCGGCGACGGCATCCTCACCGCGCTCCACGTCCTGGACCGGATGGCCACCACCGGCCGGTCGCTGCAGGACCTGGCCTCGGTGATGACGCGGCTGCCTCAGGTGCTCGTCAACGTGCCGGGGGTCGACAAGTCGCGGGCCGACGAGGACGCGGTCGTCGCGGCCGCCGTGGCCGAGGAGGAGGCCGCTCTCAACGGCAGCGGGAGAATCCTGCTCCGGCCGTCGGGGACCGAGCCGATCGTGCGCGTGATGGTCGAGGCGCCGACCGAGGACCAGGCACGCGGTGTCGCCGAGCGGCTGGCGGGCGTCGTACGGCAGCAGCTGGCCCTCTGAGGCTCGCAGCCCTCACTGGGTGTGTCACATGTGGCTGGGACTGCGGCGCAGCGAACGCGATGCCGCCATCCGCTCAGCGGCGTGTGCGGTCAGTCGGTGTCGCAAGCGACCGCCCCAGTCTGCCTGGCGCTGGTCACGCCAGGGACCGATCACGTCGGATCGGTCAGAGCCGTGTAACGACGAGCGCCACGACCAGAAGCACCACGCCCCATCCGGCGAGCGTCACCAACCGCAGAACTCGATGATCGATGTCCGCAGGTGCCGGTGGAATAAGGAACGGCATGGTCACCCAGAGCAACACCAGGATTGGTCCGAAGAGCAGCAGGGCCGTTGCGACGTCGGCGCCAGCGAGCAACATGCCCGCGACGCCAGTGCAGCCCGCGCCAAACAAGGCCGCGTAGAAGAACGGGTTGCGGAGGTTAAGTCGCCACCTACCCGAGATTGAACTACTCATGGCTCTCCTCGCCCCGGTGGAAGAGCGCGAAGTTATCAGGACTTCGATCCAGCGATGCCCGATCACTTGTCTGAATCAGGGTGCTGAAACGCACGCCGGGCGCGCCTCGACAGCACCGCCAACATCACTGCTAGGACTCCGAAGCCGAGGCCAGCCAGGGCTGCCAGTGCGCGGGTTGGGTCGTCATCTTCGACGGCAACAGCCACGAGGACGACCGCCAAGATGGCAGACAAAACCGACCAACCCCCGACGAGGGTTCTTGCGGCCTTCCGAGCGTAGTCGGCTGATGCCTGTGCCTCTGACTCATCCATCCCCGGCAGTATGACCAAGCGAGTGACCTGTCATCGGCAGGACCGCGCTCTTCGCGGCAGATCCGTGCGCTGGCGCGGGACGGGCGTCACTGGCTCGAGCCGAACGCAGCAGCGGGCAAACGTCGCTCGCGAGGCTCGAAGTGGCGGCGAATCGTCGGTGTCTGCCCGCTGGCGCGAACACGACGGCACAGGCGGCGGTCCACCCGCTCATCGGCCTGAGCGTGCGCTTCTCCGCAGCCGCACCCGACCAGGAAATGGGGCACACCCAGTCAGAGCTTGCGCAGCCGCACGTAGCGCACGGAGTGGTCGCGGTCCTTGCGCAGCACCAGGGTGGCGCGTGACCGCGTGGGCAGCACGTTCTGGGTGAGGTTCGGCCCGTTGATCGTGTCCCAGAGGTGCGTGGCGGTGCGGACCGCCTCGGCCTCCGAGAGCGCGGCGTACTTGGCGAAGTAGGACTCCGGGTCGCGGAACGCCGTCTCGCGCAGCCGCAGGAACCGTTCGACGTACCACGCGCGGATGTGCTCGGTGCGCGCGTCCACGTAGACCGAGAAGTCGAAGAAGTCGCTCAGCGTCAGCCCGGCGCGCCCGTCGTCGCGGACCCGCGCCGGCTGCAGCACGTTGAGGCCCTCGATGATGACGATGTCGGGGCTGGTCACGGCCACGTGCTCGTCGGGAACGACGTCGTAGACCAGGTGCGAGTAGACCGGGGCCAGCACCTCCTCCTCACCGGACTTGATGTCGACGACGAAGCGCAGCAGCGCTCGCCGGTCGTAGGACTCCGGGAACCCCTTGCGGTGCAGCAGGCCCCGACGCTCCAGCTCCGCGTTGGGGTAGAGGAAGCCGTCGGTGGTGACCAGCGAGACCTTGGGGTGCTCGGGCCAGTGGGCGAGCAGGTGCTGGAGCACCCGGGCCGTGGTGGACTTGCCGACCGCCACCGACCCCGCCAGACCGATGACGAACGGCGTGCGCGGCGGGTGCGGCTGGTTGAGGAACGTCTCCTGGTCGCGGTGGAGCCGCCCGGCCGCCTCCACGTAGAGGCTCAGGAGGCGGGAGATCGGCAGGTAGACCTGCTCCACCTCCTCGAGGTCGAGCGCGTCACCGAGGCCACGGAGCCGGGTGATCTCGTCGGCGGTCAGCGGGCTCTCGGTCTCCTTGCCGAGGGCGGCCCAGGCGGCCCGGTCGAGCTCGACGTACGGCGAGGTCTCGCGGCCGTTGTCGTCGGGCCCCCCGCCGTTGGAAGACATGCGCGGCATTCTTGCAGCAGAGCCACGCCCTAGACTCGCGGCCATGTGCGGAATCGTCGGGTACGTCGGTCAGCAACCGGCGCAGGGTGTGGTGATCGAGGGGCTGCGTCGCCTGGAGTACCGGGGCTACGACTCTGCCGGCGTGGCTCTCGTCTCCGACGGCGCGATCGCCCACGACAAGCGTGCGGGCAAGCTGGCCAACCTCGAGAAGGCCATCGCGGAGCAGCCCCTGCCGGCCGCGACGACCGGCATCGGGCACACCCGCTGGGCCACCCACGGCGCGCCCAACGACCCCAACGCCCACCCCCACCTCGGTCGCACCGGACGGGTCGCGCTGGTGCACAACGGGATCATCGAGAACTTCGCGGAGCTGCGCGGCGAGCTCGAGCGTGCCGGCCACGTCATGGTCAGTGACACCGACACCGAGGTCGCCGCCCACCTGCTCGAGCTGGCGGTGGTCGCCGGCCGGGACCTGACCACCGCCATGCAGGAGGTGAGCCGTCGGCTGGAGGGCGCCTTCACGCTCGTCGCCGTCGACGCGCAGGACCCCTCCCGGGTCGTGGCGGCGCGCCGCAACTCGCCGCTGGTGGTCGGGATCGGCGAGGGTGAGCACTTCCTCGGCTCCGACGTTGCCGCCTTCATCGAGCACACCCACGAGGCGATGGAGCTCGGCCAGGACCAGGTCGTCACGATCACCGCCGACGGGGTGCAGGTGACCGACTTCGACGGGACGCCTGCGGAGGGGCGGCGCTACCACGTCGACTGGGACCTCTCGGCCGCCGAGAAGGGCGGCTACGACTGGTTCATGCGCAAGGAGATCTACGAGCAGCCGCGTGCGGTCGCCGACTCGCTGCTGGGGCGGCGTACGCCGGAGGGTCTGCTGCAGCTCGACGAGATGCGGCTCTCCGACGATGAGCTGCGCGACATCGACAAGATCATCGTGATCGCGGCCGGGACCTCGTTCTACGCCGGCATGGTCGCGAAGTACGCCGTCGAGCACTGGACCCGCATCCCGGTGGAGGTCGAGCTGGCCTCGGAGTTCCGCTACCGCGACCCGATCCTCACCCAGCGGACGCTCGTCGTGGCGATCAGCCAGTCCGGCGAGACCGCCGACACGCTGCAGGCGATCCGGCACGCACGGGTGCAGCGGTCGAAGGTGCTGGCGATCTGCAACACCAACGGCTCGACGATCCCGCGCGAGTCCGACGGTGTCATCTACACCCACGCCGGCCCCGAGATCGGTGTCGCCTCGACCAAGGGCTTCCTCACCCAGCTGGTCGCCTGCTACCTGCTCGCCCTCTACCTGGCCCAGGTCAAGGGCACCCGCTTCGGCGACGAGATCGCCGAGATCATCGACCAGCTCGAGCAGATGCCCGACCACATCCAGGCGGTCCTCGACGGCGACGAGCAGGTCTACGAGCTGGCGCGGGCTCACGTCGACAACACGTCGGTGCTGTTCCTGGGGCGCCACGCCGGCTACCCGGTGGCGCTCGAGGGGGCGCTCAAGCTCAAGGAGCTCGCCTACCTGCACGCCGAGGGCTTCGCCGCCGGTGAGCTGAAGCACGGCCCGATCGCGCTCGTCGAGGACGGTGTGCCCGTGCTCTGCGTCGTCCCGCCCCGGGGCCGCGACTTCCTGCACGACAAGATGGTCAGCGGCATCCAGGAGGTCCGCGCCCGCGGTGCGCGCACCATCTGCCTGGCCGAGGAGGGCGACGACACGATCACGCCGTACGCCGACGCGCTGGTGCGGCTGCCCGAGGTGCCCGTGCTGCTGCAGCCGATGGTGGCCGTCGTCCCGCTGCAGCTGTTCGCCTGCGAGCTGGCGACCCAGCTCGGCCACGACGTCGACCAGCCCCGCAACCTCGCCAAGTCGGTCACGGTCGAGTAGTGGCGGTCATCGGGGTCGGCATCGACGTGGTCGACATCGACCGGTTCCTGGCGTCGCTGGAGCGGACTCCCGGGCTGCTCGAGCGGCTCTTCACGCCGGCGGAGGCCAGCCGGCCGCCGGCCTCGCTGGCCGCGCGGTTCGCGGCGAAGGAGGCGCTGGCCAAGGCGCTCGGCGCCCCCGTCGGGATGGCCTGGCACGACGCGGAGGTCGAGTCGGAGGTCTCGGGCCGGCCACGGTTCGTCATCCGGGGGAGCGTGCGCACGCGGGCCGACGAGCTGGGCGTGGGCACGGTCCACCTCTCGCTCTCCCACGACGCGGGGATCGCCTCGGCGATGGTCGTCCTCGAGTCCTGACGGGTCCCCTGTGGCCGCGTGTGCCTGAGGGTGCGCCATGACGCACTCTGAGGCACACGCCGCGAATAGGGTGGGCCCATGCGTCGGGCGCACACCGTGGAGCAGGTCCGCGAGGCCGAGGAGGCCCTGATGCGGACCCTGCCGGAGGGCGTGCTCATGCAGCGGGCGGCCACGGGGCTGGCCCATGCGGTCCTCGACCTGCTGGGCGGCGGCTACGGCCGGCGGGTGGTGCTGCTGGTCGGCGCCGGCAACAACGGTGGCGACGCCCTCCACGCCGGCGCACGGCTGGCCCGCCGCGGCGTGGCGGTGGAGGCGTGGCTGCTGGCCGACCAGGTGCACGACGGGGGACTGGCGGCGCTGCGGGCCGCGGGCGGCACCGTGGCCGAGCCCCACGACGTCGTCGCCGACGCCGAGACGCACGGGGTGGTGGACCTCGTGGTCGACGGGATCGTCGGCATCGGCGGCACGCCGGGGCTGCGACCCGCGGCAGCGGCCGCGCTCGAGCACCTCCCGGGTGTCCCCGTGGTGGCCGTCGACACGCCCAGCGGCATCGGCGTCGACACCGGCGAGCTCGACGGCAACCACGTGACCGCCTCGCTGACGGTCACCTTCGGCACCCACAAGGTGGGCCACCTCGTCGACCCGGCCGCGGCCGCCTGCGGCGCGATCCACCTCGTCGACATCGGCCTCGACCTGCCCGACCCGGTCGTGGAGTCGCTGCAGCCCCCCGACGTCCGTCGGCTGCTCCCGCGCCCGCAGGGCACCGACCACAAGTACACCCGCGGTGTCGTCGGGGTCCGGGCCGGTTCCGCGACCTACCCGGGCGCCGCGACGCTGTGCGTCGCCGGCGCGATGGCCGGCCCTGCCGGGATGGTGCGTTGCGTCGGCGAGGTCGCCGACGCGGTCCGGCAGGCCCACCCCGAGGTGGTGGGGGAGGGCCGGGTCCAGGCCTGGGTCGTCGGCCCCGGCGGCGGTGAGGGGGCCGCCGCGGAGCTGGAGGCGGCGGCCGACGACGGCGTCCCGCTGGTCGTGGACGCCGACGCCCTGACCCACGTCACCGGCCCGCTCCCCGTGCCGGTCGTCCTCACGCCCCACGCCGGCGAGCTGGCCGCCATGACCGGCGTCGCCCGCGCGGACGTCGAGGCGAGGCCGCTGGCCCACGCACGCGCGGCCGCCGAGCGGTTCGGGGCGGTGGTGCTCCTCAAGGGGCGTCACACGCTCGTGGCGGAGCCCGGTCGACCCGTCCGCGTCACCACCACCGGCGTGCCGTGGCTGGCCACGGCGGGGGCCGGCGACGTGCTGGCAGGGCTGATCGGCTCCCTGCTCGCGGCCGGCCTCCCGGCGTACGACGCCGCGTCGGTCGGCAGCTGGGTCCACGGTGCCGCGGCGACCCTGGCCAGCCGCGGCGGTCCGCTGACCGCCGGGCTGGTCGCGGAGACGCTTCCCGAGACGCTGCGCCACGTGCTCAGCGGGGGGATGGAAGAATCGCGGGAATGAGCAGGGCAGAGATCGTCGTCGAGCTGCCCTCGCTCCGCCACAACGTCGCCCGGCTGCGCCAGCACGCCGGGGTGCCGGTGATGGTGGTCGTCAAGGCCGACGGCTACGGCCACGGCATCGCCGAGGCCGGCCGCGCGGCACGGGCGGCGGGCGCGGAGTGGCTGGGAGTCGCCACGATCGACGAGGCGCTGCGGCTGCGTCAGGTGGGGGACCGCGACCGCCTGCTGTGCTGGCTGGGGGTCCCCGGCGAGGACTATGCGGCCGCCGTCGAGGCAGATGTGGACGTGACCGCCTACAGCCGGGCGGAGCTGGCCGAGATCGCCGCCGCCACGCGCCGGGCCGCTCCCGCACGCGTGCAGCTCAAGGTCGACACCGGTCTCTCCCGGGGCGGGGCCACCCTCGAGGAGTGGGAGGCCGTCGTGGCCGAGGCGCGGGCCGGTGAGGAGCGCGGCGATTGGCGGGTCACCGGCATCTGGTCCCACTTCGCCTGCAGCGACGAGCCGGACCACCCGGCCAACGACGCCCAGGAGACCGCCTTCCGGCAGGCGCTCGACGTCGCGGCGGCCGCGGGGCTGCGCCCCGAGGTGCGCCACCTCGCCAACAGTGCGGCGACGCTGCTGCGGCCGAGCTCCCGCTTCGACCTGGTGCGGTGCGGCATCGCGGCCTACGGGCTCGACCCGGCACCCCTCGCCCCGCACGACGTCGTGCTCCGGCCGGTGATGACCGCCCGCAGCCGGCTCTCGCTCGTCAAGCGGGTCGCGGCCGGCGACGGCGTCTCCTACGGGCACACCTGGCGGGCCGACCGGCCGACCACGCTCGGGCTGGTGCCCGTCGGGTACGGCGACGGGGTGATGCGGCGGGCGGGCAACCGCGCCGAGGCGTGGGTGCGCGGCCGCCGGCGGCCCATCCGCGGCCGGGTCTGCATGGACCAGCTCGTGGTCGACCTCGGCGACGACCACGCCGAGGCCGGGGACGAGGTGGTCCTGTTCGGGCCCGGTGACGACGGCGAGCCCACGGCCCAGGACTGGGCCGTGTGGTGCGACACCATCAACTACGAGATCGTGACGCGGCTCGGCGGCCGGTTCGAGCGTCAGCACGTCGACGAAGGGACCGTCCTGTGAGCGTCCGCCGCCGACTGATCGGCATCGCCGCGTCCGCAGCCGGCGTGGCGGCTGCCGGCGCCGCCCTCGGCGTCGCCCGGCAGCGCCGGATCATCGCCCACCGGGGGGCGGGCGACCACGCGCCCTTCGGCTCGTTGCGGGCCAAGCCACGCACCGTCGTCACCGATGACGGCGTACCACTCCACGTCGAGGTCGACGAGCTTCCCGGCTCCCCGCTCACGGTGGTCTTCGTCCACGGCTACGCCCTCAACATGGACTGCTGGCACTTCCAGCGCGCCGGCTACCGCGGCCTGGTGCGCACCGTGTTCTACGACCAGCGCTCCCACGGCCGTTCCGGGCGCTCCCGCGAGGGCAACGCCACCATCGAGCAGGTCGGCCGCGACCTGGGCCAGGTCCTCGACCAGGTGGGCGAGGGCCCGGTGGTCCTCGTCGGCCACTCCATGGGCGGCATGAGCATCGTGGCGCTGGCCGAGGAGCGGCCCGAGCTCTTCGGGGACACGGTCGTGGGCGTCGCCCTGATCTCGACCACCGCCGGCGGTCTCGACCCGCACCGGATCGTGGCGCCGCTGCTGCCCTCCACGCTCGGCAGCGCACTGGCGATGCGCACCATGGCGGTCCTGGCGCGCGGCCACCGCACCGTCGACGGCTTGCGACGGGCGGGTCAGGCGGTCGCGACGGTGGTCACGGATCGCTTCGCCTTCGGCGACGACGTCCCGGCGTCCTACATCGACTTCGTGGACGAGATGCTCTCGGCCACGCCCTTCGAGGTGATCGCGGAGTTCTTCCCGACGTTCACGTCGTTCGACAAGTTCGAGACGATCCACGCCCTGACCGAGGTGCCCGTCACGATCATCGGCGGCACCCGCGACAAGGTCACCTCCATCGGCCACAGCCGCAAGCTCGCGTCGCGGATCCCCGACGCCCAGCTGGTGGAGTGCGAGGGCGCCGGCCACATGGTGATCATGGAGCGCCACGAGCAGGTCAACGCCGCGCTCGACCAGCTGCTGGCCGCGGCCGGGGAACGGGTCGGGCTGTCGTGACCGGCGTCGAGATCCACGCGGTCGGTCCCGACCGCGCCGAGGAGCTGCTGGCCGCCGTACGCCCGGCGTTCGCGGCGCGGCCGCCGCTCGACCCACCCGCCGCCACCCTCACCGAGACCGCGGAGTCGATGGCGACGCTGCTGGGCCCCCGCGGCGGCCTGCTCGCCACCCTCGACGGTCGAGCCGTCGGCGGTCTGGTCCTCGACCCGGTCGGGACCACCATGTACCTCCGCCGCTTCGGCGTCCTGCCCGACGTCCAGGGTCATGGCATCGCCGCCCGGCTCATCGAGGCCGCCGTCGCCGCCTCCGAGGGGTTCGACGACCTCACGGTCGTCGCCCGCCTCGAGCTGCCCGAGACGGTGGCCTTCTGGGAGCGTCGCGGCTTCCGGGAGGTACGTCGCAACGAGCCCAACGTCGAGCTGCGACGGCCGCTCAACACCTTCCTCTTCGACGTGCCCGACGCCGACAGCATGCGCACCCTGGGTCGGGCCCTCGCCGACCAGCTGCGCGCAGGCGACCTGGTGGTCCTCACGGGGGAGCTCGGGGCTGGCAAGACCACGCTCACGCAGGGCATCGGGGAGGGGCTCGGGGTCCGCGGCGACGTCACCTCCCCGACGTTCGTCATCGCCAGGGTCCACCCCTCGCTGGCCGACGGGCCCGCGCTGGTCCACGTCGACGCCTACCGGCTGGGCGGCATCGACGAGCTCGACGACCTCGACCTCGACGCCTCCCTCGACGACTCGGTGACGGTCGTCGAGTGGGGGGAGGGCATCGCCGAGGGGCTGGCGGAGTCGCGGCTGGAGCTGCGCATCATCCGGGCGCTCGCGCACGTGGGCGACGCCCCGGGGCTGGACCCGCGCCGGGTGCTGATGATGCCCGTCGGGCCGCGCTGGTACGAGCTCGAGGTGCCCGACACCCAGCGCCCGCCGCTGGCCGAGAAGCCCGACGAGACGCTGCTCGTCGACTTCTGGCCCTGCGCGGAGCGCGACCTCCACGACCTCGACCGCGAGGTCCCGCTGACGATGTCGATGCTGGTCCCCGAGCACGAGGACCGCGTGCTGCTGGTCCACAACACGCGGACCGCCGAGTGGGAGCTGCCGCTGGCCCGGTTGGCCCCCGACGCGTCGCCGCGGGCCGCGGTGGTCGAGCAGTACCGCCGCGCCACCGGCGGCGAGCCCGGACAGGTCGACTTCTGCGGCGTCGCCACGATCCAGTACGGCCACGAGCGCGTGATCAAGCGGGTCGCGATCTACCGGGCCGTGGTGCCCGGGCCCGACGGCCTGCGGCCGGGTGCCGACGTGGACGGACTGGCCTGGTGGGACCCGGTCGAGGACCACGCCGGACTCTCGGCGATCGACGCCCACGTGGTGCGGGTCCTCCGCAGCGTCTGACTACCCTGTCGCTGTGCTGCTCGCCTTCGACACCGCGACCCCCACCGTGACCGTTGCCGTCCACGACGGCACCGACGTGGTCGCCGAGCTCGCCAGCGAGCAGACCATGCGCCACGGGGAGCAGCTGGCGCCCCTGGTCGAGCGGGCCCTGCAGCAGGTCGGGATCGTGCGCCAGGACCTCACCGCCATCGCCGTCGGCGTCGGGCCGGGCCCCTTCACCGGGCTGCGCGTGGGGCTGGTCACCGCCCGGACCCTCGGGTTCGTGCTGGAGATCCCCGTCTACGGCGTCTGCACCCTCGACGTGTTGGCCGTGGAGGCCGTCGACACCGGCTCGGTGATCGGTGACTTCGTGGTGGCCACCGACGCACGCCGCAAGGAGGTCTACCTCGCGTCGTACGACGAGGAGGGGACCCGGCTCGCCGGACCCGTCGTCGACAAGCCCGCCGACCTGGCCACCGACGCACAGGTCGTCGGGGAGGGGGCGGCCCTCTACCCGGACCACTTCCCCACCGGTGTCCGGCCGCTGCGCCCGAGCGCCGGCTGGCTGGCCCGCACGGTGGCCGGCGAGCGCGCGGAGCTGCGCGACCCCGAGCCGCTCTACCTGCGGCGGCCCGACGCGGCCACGCCCGGTGCCCGCAAGCCCGCGCTCCCCGACGGTCCCGGCACGTGATCGGGCGCGCCACCACCGCCGACGTCCCGGCCATCGCCCGGCTCGAGCAGGTCGCCCTCGGGCGCGACGCGTGGTCGGAGGGGCTGGTCCGCGACGGGGTGACCGGCGGGGTGCCGAGCGTGCACTACCTCGTCGCCCGCAGCGGCAGCCGGCTGGTGGGGTACGCCGTCGCGAGCGCGGTCGCCGACCTGGTGGAGCTGCAGCGGATCGCGGTCGACCCGGCGTACCGGCGCTCAGGGGTCGCCACGGCGCTCCTCGACGACGTGGTCGACCTGGCGGTCGCGGAGGGCGCGGAGCGGATCATGCTCGAGGTCCGCGAGGACAACGTCCCCGCGCTGGCGTTCTACGGCGAGAACGGTTTCCGGGAGCTCGACCGGCGGCCCCGCTACTACCGCGACGGAGCGACGGCCGTGGTGCTGGAGCGCCTCGTCAGCGGTCCGCCGACCAGCGTGTGACAGGTCCGGTAGCCCAGCCCGGCGTAGATGCGCAGCGCCGGCCCGTTGTCGGCGTACACCCCGAGGCTCGACACCCGGGGACCGATGAGGGCCCGGTGGGTCAGCGCGGTGCTCAGCAGCCGTCCGAGGCCGCGCCCTCGCGCATCGGCGGAGACGGTGACAGCACGCAGGTGACCGCTGCCGTCGTGCTGGCGCAGCACTGCTCCGGCGGCCAGCAGCACCCCGTCGGCGCGGACGCCGAGCCACGCCTCGACCCCCGGGGTGCCGGGCCGTGCGAAGGAGTCGGGTGCCTCACGGTCCAGCAGCGCAGCCACCTCGGTCGGGTCACGGAGCTCCTCGACCCGCGGGTCACCATCCTGCTCGGCGGGGACGTCGCGGGTGAGCATCCAGTGCCAGGGTCGACCGGGCTCCCAGCGCCACGCGGCGGGCACGGCGGGCTCGGCCCCCGCCGAGATCAGCAGTCGCGCCGGCACGGGGTGGGTGGCGGCGGCGCGGTCCAGCAGCGGGGTGAGTGACGCGGCGCGGCCGAAGCCGGTGGCCACCGTCCGGATCCCCTCGTGGGTGGCGCGTCCGGCCAGGACGAGGGCGGCGCCGTCGTCGGACGACCAGGCGTCGACCAGCAGGTCGGGATCGACCGTGTGCCTCACGAACGGCAGGTGGGCCAGCTGGACGACCCCCACGCGACCCACGGCCTCATTGTGCCCGGGCATGATGGGGCCATGGACGAGCCCGTGGTCCTCGGCATCGAGACCTCCTGCGACGAGACCGGCGTCGGCATCGTGCGTGGCCACACGCTGCTGGCCGACGCGGTGGCGAGCAGCGTCGACGAGCACGCCCGCTTCGGCGGCGTCGTGCCGGAGGTCGCCAGCCGGGCACACCTGGAGGCGATGGTGCCGACCATCGAGCGGGCGTGCGAGACGGCCGGCGTGCGGCTGCACGACGTCGACGCGGTCGCGGTCACCTCGGGGCCGGGCCTGGCCGGTGCGCTGCTGGTCGGCGTCGCCGCCGCCAAGGCGCTCGCGCTGGGGCTCGGCAAGCCGCTCTACGGCGTCAACCACCTCGCGGCCCACGTCGCCGTCGACCAGCTCGAGCACGGGGCGCTGCCCGAGCCGTGCCTGGCGATGCTGGTGTCCGGCGGCCACTCCAGCCTGCTGCGGGTCTCCGACGTCACCGGCGACGTCGAGCCGCTGGGCGCCACCATCGACGACGCCGCCGGCGAGGCCTTCGACAAGGTCGCCCGACTGCTGGGGCTGCCGTTCCCCGGCGGACCCCACATCGACCGGGCCGCCCGCGAGGGCAGCAGCATCGCCATCGACTTCCCGCGCGGCCTGACCTCCCGTCGCGACCTCGAGCGACACCGGTTCGACTTCTCCTTCTCCGGTCTCAAGACGGCCGTGGCCCGCTGGGTGGAGGCGCGCGAGCGCAGCGGCGAACCGGTCCCGGTGGCCGACGTGGCGGCCTCCTTCCAGGAGGCGGTGTGCGACGTGCTGGCCCGCAAGGCGGTCGACGCGGCAGCGACCCACGGCATCGACACCGTCCTCGTCGGGGGCGGCGTCGCGGCCAACTCCCGGCTGCGGGTGCTCGTGGAGGAGCGGGCCAGCGCCCGCGGGATCCGGGTCCGGGTGCCGCGACCGGGGCTGTGCACCGACAACGGCGCCATGGTGGCAGCCCTGGGGGCCGAGATGGTCGCCCGACGGCGTACGCCGTCTGCGCTGGACCTGCCCGCGGACTCCTCCCAGCCGGTCACGGCCGTCCAGGCCTGACACGCACCGAGCCCCCGGCGGGGGACCGGGGGCTCGGCGGGGCCGGCGTCGATCAGTCGAGGACCGAGGGAGAGACGTCCTCGTCGTCGAGCCAGTCCTGGTCACCGGGGAGGTGGTCCGTGGGGCGGGTGCGGTCGTCGCCCGTGGTCCGACCGGCGCGACCGGCCACGACCTGCCCGCCGAAGGCTGCGCGGCGGCCGGCCCCCGGTGCGCCGGTCGTGGACGGGGCGGCACGACCGCCGGCGGTGCCGGCGGCGGCCCCGGGTGTGGACCGGGTCGAGGCCCGGGTCGCGACCC
This sequence comes from Nocardioides coralli, assembly GCF_019880385.1. Taxonomy (NCBI): domain Bacteria; kingdom Bacillati; phylum Actinomycetota; class Actinomycetes; order Propionibacteriales; family Nocardioidaceae; genus Nocardioides; species Nocardioides coralli. Next base: position 2,860,237 of record NZ_CP082273.1, on the reverse strand, counting down.
GGCTGGTGCTGGAACCCGCCCGAGCGGCTCCCGAGGCGCCCGCTGCCGGCCGGGTGCCCGTCGCGGGCGTCGCGGCGGTGGTGCGACCGAGGGTGCCGGCCGCGCCGGTGCGGGCCGACGAGCCGAGGGCGCGGGCCGCGTTGGTGCCCGTGCTGCTGCTCGACACGGGCAGCGGAGCGCCACGCACGCCGCCGAGGACGCCACCGGCGCCGCCGATGACAGCACCTCCTGTGGCGGCGGCGACCCCGCCGAGGGTGCCGCCCGTGCTGCCGGTGCTGCCGGCGGGTGAGGTCGCGGGGGCCGCCGATGCGCCCGAGGCGGCCGCGGGCGTGCCTCCGCCCTGCGGGGTGCCGACGGTCCCGCCCTGCTGGGTGTCACCGGTCGTTCCGGTGGAGGCGGTGGAGGCGGTGGACGCGGTGGTCTGCGGGGCCGCGCCTGCGGCGGGTGAGGAGTAGAAGGACCCCGGGGTGGGCCCCGTCGCGGTGGTGGCACCACCCGGCGTACCGGCCGGGACCCGGGCCGCGCCGCCACCGGCCGGCCCGGCGGCCTGCGGCACCGGGTCGGGCTCCCCGTGGATCGACTTCATCACCCGCGTCGTCTCACGGTTCTGGGAGTCCATCTGCTCGTTGTGCTGGCGGGCCAGGGCCTCGTTGAAGCGCCGGTTCTTCTCGTAGGTGTCGACCGCGGTGTCGTACTCGGCCCGGGCCTTGACCTCCTCGGGCGTCTTCGGCGAGCTGGGGCCGGTCCACGTCCCCGGGTCGTCGAGGGGCTTGAGCTTGGCGCGGTCGCTGCGGGCGGTGTCGATGCGCGCCGCCGCGTCCTGGAGCGACGCCCCGCCACGACGGAGCTTCTCGGCCCGCTTGTCCATGGCCTCGGCGGACCTGACGAAGGCCTCGCGCATCCGGGGGCCGGTCTGCTCGGAGATGGTCTCGGCCGATCCCGACCGCTCGCGCAGCTGGAGGGCCACGGTGCTGAGGGCCTCGGCGGCCCGCAACCACTCGAAGGCGGCCGACATCGCCCCTTCGGGAGCAGCCGAGTCGACGGCCTGCTCGAACCGGATCTGCTCGGGACCCTTGCTCATGCGTCCGACCCGCCCGGCACCTCACAGCCCTCGGCGTCGTACGTCGCCGCCTGGGTGCACTGCTCGGCGAGCGCCAGCTGCTCCAGGGCGGTGACGTCGTCGACCCGGCGCTGCCGGCGGAGGAGCTCGGAGGCCTGGGTGGCGTCGGTGTCGTGGACGTCCTTGCGGAAGTGGGTCACGCTGGCGTGGTAGCCCTCGAGACCGGCGACCATCTCGGCCATCGCCTGCACGACGACGGCGTGGGCCTTGCCAGCGTGGTGCTGCAGCTCCTGGGCGGTCGCGGCAGCGCCGAGGGCGCCGGCGGGCACCTGCTGCAGGTCCTGCTTCTCGCGCACGGCCCGCCCACTGCCCTCGAGCATCGACAGGATCTGGTCGACGGTGCCGTCGGACACGCCCGCCGCCGTGAGAAAACCTCCGGCGTCGACGACGAGTGCCATGCATCCCCCTGGATCAGGATTCCGGTGCAGCGGCGCGAATCCGCGCCGTCAGGGCTCCTACCCGCGGTCGGCGGAGTCCAAACGCCGTGGCAGACGGAATCCGGGCGCTCCGTGAGGGCCGGTAGGGTCCCGGCCCATGAAGCGTGCCCGGCGTCTCGGGGCCCTCGCGGCCGCGCTGATGGTCCTCACCTCCTGCGGGGGCGGTGAGGAGGTCTCCGGTCCCGCCGAGCCACCGAGCCGCACGGGCGCAGACGCCTCCCCGACCGACGAGCCGACCGACGATCCGACCCCCACCGTCGAGGCCGCGGCGGGGGAGGTGATGACCACGGAGAGCGCCTACGCACGCGCCCCTGAGGGATGGCGGACCGAGCGGCAGCTCGACGGCGTGCTGGACTCGTGGGTGGCCAACAAGCGCGGCACGCTCCACCAGATCTACCTGTCCGACCTGGGTGCCGTCGGGTCCGAGGACCTCGAGCAGCTGGTGCGCACCGACGGGCTCACCGGCTTCGAGGGCCGCCCACGGGTGTCCTACGACGCTGACCTCGGTGGCGAGGCGGCCTTCCGCGCCGCCGGTGACGGGGTCGTCGGACCCCGCGAGGAGTACGGCGCCATCCGGGGCGGGGTCGGCGTCAAGCTGACCTTCGAGTTCGACGAGTCGTTCTCGGCCGGGCAGCGCCGAGCGGTGGTCGACGCCGTGCTGGCGTCGTTCCGCTGGAGCTGATCCGAGCGCCCCGGCCTCACGCGAAGCCGGGGAGCCGCCACGGCGGGGTCGTCTCGTCGCCCTCGACCGGGCCGAGCACCGTCTCGGTGGTGCCGTCGACCCCCAGCCGCACGACCTGCCAGGTGCCGGTGCTCCAGTCGTGGAGGATCGCCAGCAGGTGGTCGGCGTCCTCCCACGCGACGGTGTTGAAGAACCCCTCGTCGGGCTCGAGACGCACCAGCTCCCGGCCGGTCCGGGCGTCCAGGATCGCCTGGAGCCGGTTGCCGATCCCGTCGAGGTAGTCCTCGCTCGCGCTGATGTGGGCGCCGTCCGGGGAGAACCTGCCCAGGGAGTAGTCGCAGGTGGAGAAGCGCTCCTCCACGGGTGTCCGGACCGTGGAGCACGAGCCCGGCTCGAGGTCGTCCACGCTGGTCATGACGGCGACCGCGCCGTCGACCGACACGTCGGGCACGGCCAGTCCGTCCACGGGTAGGTCCTCCCCGGCGTTGTCGAGGAACCGGACCTGCTGCCCGTCGTCGACGTAGACGACGCACTCGTGGACGCCCCGGGTGCACTCGGGACCCCCGAGCAGCCGGATCGGGCGGGCACCCGGGACGGTCCCGACCGTGGTGTCCCCGCCCGCCCACTCGATGATGATCTGCCCGTCCTGGTCGACGTAGGTGACGGCGTTGCCCTCGTGGTTGGTGGCGATGCCCGTGATCGGCTGGGTGCCCACGACCTCGCCGTCGCGGAGCCGCTCGAGGGTGACGCTGCCGTCGTCGAGGTCGATCCAGGTGGCCAGCACCTCGTCGCCGAGGACGGTGAAGGCGTCGTAGGCACGTGGCAGCTCGACTGCGGAGCCGTCGGGCATGGTCAGCGTCCGCCCCTCCAGGTAGGGGACGCCCAGCCCACTGGGCTCCTGCTCGACGGCCTCGCTCGGCGTGGACGTGGCCGGAGGCAGGGAGCGGTCGGGGCGTGCGTCGAGCACACCGCTGGCGGTGACCGCCAGCGGCGCGGCGATCGCGAGCACCGCGGCCACGGTGCCGCCGGCGACCACCCGACGCGTACGCCGGATGGAGCGAGCCCGGCCGCGGACCTCGTCCAGGGTGAGCGGGGTGGCGTGCCAGTCGTCGACCTGGTCGTGCAGCTGGCGGGTCAGCCGGGTGGTCAGCTCGTCGTTCATCGCTCCTCCTCCCGAGGACTCATCGATGCGGGTGCGCGGTCGCGCAGGGCGGCCAGGGCGCGGCTGGCCTGGGACTTCACGGTGCCGACCGAGATGCCCAGGGCCTCGGCGGTCTCGGCCTCGGACAGCTCCTCGTAGTACCGGAGCACCACGACGGCACGGGCCTTGCGTGGCAGCGTCTGCACCAACGCCCAGAGCTCGCGGCCGGCGCCACCGTCGTGCACGTCGTGGTGGGCGGTGTCGGGCATGACCTCGGTGGCGACCTCACGCCGCTTCCACGCGCGCCGCCACAGGGAGTTGTTCTCGTTGACGAGGATCCGGCGCAGGTAGCCGTCGATCGAGCCCTGCTGCTCGACCCGGTCCCACGCGAGGTAGAGCTTGGCGAAGGCCGTCTGCACCAGGTCCTCGGCCGTGTGGCGGTCACCGGTCAGCAGGTAGGCCGTGCGCAGCAGGCTGGCCTGGCGCGCCTGCATGTACGCCGCGAACTCGTCGTCACGCGACCGCGGGCGGTCCATGGTCACCCCCGTCCCTGCGTGTGCGTGCATCCCTGCACCTCCATTCCATCGAGTCCAAGACGCAAAAGGGGGGAGGTGGGTTGCAACCGGAGGGTGTCGGACCTGCCTATGCTCGGGACCATGAGCATCCCGGTGGAGGTCGCCCGGTTAGGCGAGGCGCTCGCCGGCCGGGGCTCGGGATACCTGCTGACCTGCTCCGCCGACGGGGCGGTCAAGGCGGTGACCGTGGAGCCGTCGCTCGTGGACGGGGTGCTCCGGTGCCCGCCCAGCCGGGGGTCGGCCGCGAACCTCGCCGTCAACCCGCGTGCGACCCTGCTGTTCCCCCCGAGCGAGCACCACGGCCACACGCTGCTCGTCGACGGCACCGGTGCGGTCGAGGACGAGGGCATCGTCGTCGCCCCCGAGAGCGCGGTGCTGCACCGACCGGCCGACCACGCCGACGGCCCGCTCCCCGGCGAGGGCTGCGGCCACGACTGCACGCCGGTCACGTGACGCCGTTCTGGGTGAGCGGCTTCGTCGACCTCGCGCCGGCGGCATACGACGCCGGACTCGCCTTCTGGCGGGACGTGACCGGCTGGACCGTGTCGACCGCCCGCGGTGACCAGGACGAGTTCGTGACGCTGCTGCCGCCGGTGGGGGACGGCCACCTCCGCGTGCAGAGGCTGGGCCGGGGGCCCTCACGGATCCACCTCGACCTCCACGTCGCCGACCCGCGGGCGGCCGCCGACCACGCGGTGGGACTCGGGGCACGGGAGGTGGCCGACCACGGGCACGTCGTGATGGCCTCACCCGGAGGCTTCCCGTTCTGCTTCGTCACCCACCCCGCGTCCACGCCTGCGCCCGGCACCACGTGGCCGGGGGGCCACCGCTCGCTCGTCGACCAGGTCTGCATCGACGTCCCCGCCGCGCTCTACGCCCGTGAGGAGGCGTTCTGGCTGTCGCTGACCGAGCGGGAGCTGTCCGACCCGCCGCCCGGTCACCCCGAGTTCCGCTGGCTGGCTCCGGTGGAGGGCCGGGGTGCCCGCGTGCTGCTGCAGCGCCTCGACCAGCCCCGGGGGGACCTGCACGGCCACCTCGACCTGTCCGCCACCGACCGGGGCGCCGAGGTGCGCCGCCACGTCGCCCTGGGGGCGAGGTTCGTCGGGGACTTCGACACCTGGACGGTCCTCACCGATCCCGCCGGCCTGGCCTACTGCGTCACCGACCGGGTGCCGCGGTGACCGGGCGTCCCGACCCGCCCGTCGCCGCCGACGAGGTGACCACGCTGCTGGCCTTCCTCGACCACTACCGCGACACGCTGCGGCGCCAGACCGAGGGACTGCCTGCCGAGCTCCTGCGCATCCGGCTCGAGCCCAGCAGCCTCACGCTCGGCTCGCTGCTCAAGCACCTCGCGTTCGTCGAGGGCTTCTGGTTCCGCCACGTGCTCGCCGGCGAGGAGCAGCACGAGCCGTGGGCGTCGATGGACTGGGAGGCGGACCGCGACGCCGACTTCACCTCCGCGGCCGAGGACTCCCCTGAGCAGCTGCGTGGCCTCTTCGACCGCGAGGTGGCCGAGGCCGACGAGCGGATCCGGTCGGCGCTGGCCGAGGGCGGGCTGGACCGGCTCTCGGCGCGGCCCCGCCGTGGTCGACCCGTCAGCCTGCGGTGGATCCTGGTCCACATGATCGAGGAGTACGCGCGCCACTGCGGTCACGCGGACCTGATCCGGGAGTCGATCGACGGGGCTGTCGACCTGTGACGATCCGCGAGGTGACCGCCGACGACTGGCCCGCGATCTGGCCGATCTTCTCCGCGACGGTGGCGGCGGGGGAGACCTACGCGTACCCGGACGACCTGACCTCCGAGGAGGCCCGTGCGCTGTGGCTGGAGCCGCCGCCGGGGCGGACCGTGGTCCTGGAGGAGGACGGCCAGGTCCTCGGCACCGCGAAGATGGGACCCAACCGTCCGGGCCGGGGCGACCACGTCGGCACCGCGTCGTTCATGGTGTCCGAGCACGCCCGGGGGCGGGGTGTCGGCCGACGGCTGGCCGAGCACGTCGTGGCCTGGCACCGCGACGCCGGCTTCCGCGGCATCCAGTTCAACGCGGTCGTCGAGACCAACGCCGCGGCCGTGGCGCTGTGGGAGTCGCTGGGCTTCGAGATCGTGGGCACCGTCCCGGGCGCCTTCCGCTCGGCCACCCACGGCCACGTCGGCCTGCACGTGATGTACCTCGACCTGGTCCCCACCCGGTAGTCCCTCACGAAAGGGCTGCCAAACCGCCCGATCGGCAGCCCTTTCGTGAGGGACTACCGCCGCGTCGCCGGGATCAGGTGGCGGCGAAGCCGGGCAGGTGCTCCTCCATGAGCGCGCGGAACGGTGCCTCGGTCTCGAGCTGGGCGAGCAGGCCCAGACCGCCGAGCCAGGTGCGGTGGATCAGCAGGTACGACGTCGGCAGGTTGAGCTTGGTGGCCATCGCGAACGACGGGTTGCGGGGGTTGTTGATCCGCTCGAACTGCTCGCGCATCCACGCCCGCGTGAACCGGAAGGTCTCGTGGCGCGCGGGCTCCACGAACGGCGCCAGGTAGTCGACCAGCTCGTCGGCGTCGACCCGGATCCGGTCCTTGATGAACCCCTCCTCGCGCAGCCCGGCGACGAGGTCGTCGCCGCTGTTGTCCAGCGCGATCCGGATCAGCCGACCCATGGCCTCGGGCAGCCGCCCCTCCGGCAGCCGAGCCACCGCGCCGTAGTCGAGGACGCCGATCCGTCCCGGCCTGCCGTCGGCGCCCGGGATGATCCGGAAGTTGCCGGGGTGGGGGTCGGCGTGGAGCATGCCGGTCCGGGCCGGACCGTCGAAGAGGAACTGGACGAAGATCCGCCCGTAGTGGTCGCGCTCCTCCTGGGTGCCGTGACGGATCACGTGGGCCAGCGAGTGCGGGCTCTCCAGCCACTCGGTGACCAGCACCTGCTCACCGACGGCCACGACCTCGGGGACGACCACCATCGGGTCGTCACGGAAGGCGACGGCGTACGCCGCCTGCGCCTGCGCCTCGAGCCGGTAGTCGAGCTCGTCGGCCGCCCGCGCCTGCAGCTCGGCCACCAGCGGCTTGATGTCGATGCCGGGGAACGCCGGTGCCACCCCCCGGGCCACCCGTGCGAGCTGGCGCAGGTCGGCCATCAGCGCCTCACCCGCCCCGGGGTACTGCACCTTGACGGCGACCTCGCGCGCCGTGTCGACGTCGCCGAGGGAGTGGTCGTGCCAGCGAGCCCGGTGGACCTGGCCGATGGACGCGGCTGCTGCCGGGGCGCCGTCGAGCCACACCAGCTCGTCCTGCCACCCTTCGCCCAGCGAGCGTGCGATCTGCTCCCGGACGGTCTGGGTCGGCATCGGCGGCGCGGAGTCCTGCAGGGCGGTCAACGTGTCGCGGTAGGGCGCCGCCACGTCCTCGGGGAGCGCCGCCTCGAGCACGCTCATCGCCTGGCCGAGCTTCATCGCCCCGCCCTTGAGCTCGCCCAGGGTGCGGAACAGCTGCTCGGCGGTCCGCTGCTGCAGCTCGGTCGCCACCACCTCCGCGGACCGGCCACCGAGCCGCTTGCCGAGCCCGACGGCCTGCCGGCCGGCGTACCCGAGGGGCAGCGCGGCGAGCCGCGCGGTGCGCGCGGCGGCCCTGCGTGGCAGCTCTGTCACCCCGTCATTGTGGCCGAGGTGTGGTTGCGAGGGCCTCCCCTTTACGGGTCATGCGCGGATCCGGTGCCGGGTGCCTCGGGGGCCGCAGGCACACTGGACGGCATGCGTCGGCTCCTCACCACCGTGCTGGCGGCCTCCCTGACCGTGCTCGCCGCCTGCAGCGGCGAGGCCGCCGACGAGGTCGGCCACACCCACGCCGGCGGTGCCATCGTGTCCCTCCCGGTCGGGGACGGCACCGAGGTGGAGGAGGTCGGCTACCGGCTCGCGCGCGTCAGCCTGCCGGAGCAGGCGGGGATGACCGGCGAGGTCAGCTTCCAGGTGGAGACTTTCCGCGGGGAGCCGCTGACGTCCTACATCGAGGAGCTCACCAAGGACCTCCACCTCTACGTGGTGCGTGAGGACCTCGCCGTCTTCCGGCACCTCCACCCCGAGATGGACGACGACGGCACCTGGCGTGCTCCGGTGTCACTGCCGGCGACCGGCGACTACCGGGTGATCGCCGAATTCGTGGCCCGCGACGAGGGTGGCAACGGCGACCACGTGATCCTCGGCGAGACCGTCGCCGTCGACCGCGGCCCGGCCGGCGACGAGTGGCCGAGCGACCCCGTGATCGACGTCGAGGTCACCCAGCCGCCCACGGCCGGTCCGGACGGCCGGATGGGGCTGACGATCCGCGACGCCCGCGGTCGTCCCGTGGACCCCGGCACCTACCTGGGCAGCTACGGCCACGTCACCGGCTTCCACCGCGACAGCGGGTCGATGCTGCACGTCCACCCGCTGAGCGCCCCGGACGTCACCGAGGACGGGGCGCTGCTGACCTTCCACACCGAGATCGAGGACGCCGGCGCCTACCGGCTCTTCGTGCAGGTCCGGGTGGACGGTTACCTGCACACCGTGCCGGTCGAGGTCGACGTCACCGACCGGGCCTGATCATGACTCGGGCACGGTGAACCGGACGGTCGTCACCGGGCTCTCGAACCGGCTGATCCGCAGGGCCACCTGCACCTCCCACACGCCGGGCCGTGGCAGGAGCACCTCGGCGCGGTAGGTCCCGGTGTCGGTCTCCGCGAGTGGCACCGACCCCAGGTCGAGGCCGCCGGAGCGCAGCTGCACCTCGGGGACCTCCGGTGGTACGACGGGCTCGCCGGTCTCGTCCTGCAGCTGCACGAGCAGCGTGTTGGCGCCCGTCTCCAGCGGGGTCAGGGTCGCGTACAGCTGCAGGTCGGTGAGGGCCCCGGCCTGGACGCCCGTGCGTCCGGGCGGCACCTCGACGGGTGCCGGCCGCGGCGACTGGTTGACCAGGAACCCGGTCATGGCCAGGAGCACCACCAGGAGCGCCGCCTCGACGCGCACCGTGCGGGTGACCAGGCCGACGGCGCCACCCCGGTCCGCGAAGCCGACGGCACCGCGCACCCGCGGCAGCAGGCGGTAGCGGTTCCAGCCGCCCAGGCCGGCGACGATCAGCGCGACACCGACCTTGACCAGCAGCAACCGGCCGTAGCCCGTCTCCACGAGTGCCGACCAGGACCCGACCACCCGCCAGCCCAGGACCGTGCCGGCGACGGCGACCGCGAGCAGGGCGCCGCCGGCGAGCACCGAGAACCGGGCCAGCGTCGACGCGGCGAGCTGCTCGCGTCCGAGCACGGCGCGCAGGGTCAGCGCCAGCCCGACCAGGCCGCCCAGCCACACCGCGCCGGCCACCACGTGCACCACGTCGGCGGCCACCAGGAGCGAGGTCGGGGCGTAGGAACGGGTGTGGCCGACGACCGCCGGGCCCACCAGGGCGAGGCCGGCGCCGGCTGCCAGCGCAGCGCGGCGGCCGCCGCCCGGGGGGTCCTCGCCCAGCGTCAGGACGACCACGCCCAGCCCCACGGCGATCAGGGCGGCGCTGATCAGCTCGTCGAGGACCAGCGTGGCGTCGAAGCCGGAGAGCACGGCCGGCAGCTCGGCGCCCTGGGCGTAGACCGAGGACACCGGGACCGCCAGCAGTGCCGCCACGACGGCGACCGCGGCGCCCACCCGCACCACCCACCGGACCCGCGCGCGCACCCGCCGGCCGGCGTACGACGCCGGGAGGACGAGCAGGACGAATGCGGCGAGCCCGGTGGCGAGCAGCAGGCCGACGTACATCGCCCCGCCGACCAGTCCCTGGGTGGTCGTGACGACCGCGGACGACGTCGGTGGGGGAGGCGGGTCGGTCACGCTGCTGCTGCGCTCGCCCACCGAGAAGGTGAGCGCCCCCGAGATGGGGTGTCCGTCCGCCGAGAGCACGAACCAGCCCACGACGTAGGTGCCGCGCAGGTCGTCGGGCTCCGGCAGGGTCACCGTCACCTCGGGACCGGAAGCGGTGGCCTGCGAGGGGATCGGCTGGCCCGCCGCGTCGTAGACGGTGATCTCCTGCGCCGTCAGCCGCACCGGCTCGTTGAAGGTCAGCGTGACCTCCCGCGGTGCCTCCTCCAGCAGGGTGCCGTCGGTCGGGTCGGACTCGAGGAGCTGGGCGTGGGCGTGGCCGGGGGCAGCGGTCGCGAGCAGCAGCGCCACGGCGGCCAGGACGGCGGCGGTCAGCCGGAGCGGCCGCCACCCCCGTCCCGGACGCCGTTCGCGTGTCATGCGGAGCGCCGGCTCCTCAGCAGGGCGGTGCCACCGGCTGCGAGGCCGAGCGCACCGAGCACCAGCCCGGCCCACGCGATGCCGCTGCCGTCGGTGGTCGCGGCCGCCTCGGTGGTCTCACCGTGCTCGGCCGGCTCCTCCTCCGAGGCGTCCGAGGCGCCGGCGCCGTGGCCCTCGTCGGCGGCCGGCAGCACCTCGAACATGGGGGCCGGGGCCTCCAGCTCGTGGGCGTCCTGGCCCTCCTCCGGGATCTCGACCCAGCCGGTGCTGCCCTTCGCGCAGGTCTGCACCGTGGGGAAGGCGAGCATCTCGCCGGGCACGTCCGGCACCTGGAAGGAGAGCTCGAGGGTGTCGCGCTGGGCGTCGGGCAGCGGGGTGGTGGCGGTGTAGGTGACGGTGCCCACCCGCTCGGTGACCTCGTTGCCGTGGGCGTCGGTGACCGGCTCGTCCAGCTGCTCCATGCCGATCTCGACGTCGTAGAACGGGCTGCGTGTCGGCGTCACCGACAGGATCTGCTCGGGGATCTGGATCTCCAGCTTGGTCGTGGGCGAGCCGTCGCAGCCATGGGGGACCCCCATCGTCAGGACGGTGTAGGCCCCGGCATTGGCCACCGAGGGGGTGGCGCTCACATGGGCGGCGGCGGGCGATGCGGCGAGGGTCACGGCGGCGAGCGTCGTGGCGGCGGCGCCGAGGCGCGCGGTGGTACGTGCGGACATGGTGATGCCTCTCGAGACTGGTGGAACGGGGTGTGTGCGGACGTCTGCCGCGCCCACCGTCCCGGGTCGGGAGGCTTCAGGCGCGGCCGAGGCGCGCCGGTGGCCCGCGCAGCGGGGTGAGGTCCAGGCAGAAGCCGGCCCGGACCGAGCCGGCGACGCGGCGAGGGCGGCGCGGGTCGCGTCGCCCGCCGACGTAGGTCGGCAGCTCGGTCGTGGCCGCCACGACCGCGGCGGCGGTGCGCTCGCAGAGCCGCCACACGAGGGCGGTGAGCACGACGACGGCGGCGTGGGCGAGGACCATCCGGCCCGTCCAGGGCGACGCAGCGGGAGCCGCGGCGCCGTGGTGGGCGTGCGAGGCGGCCTCGAGAGCCGCGAAACCCTCGTGCAGCCCGACCTGGGCGGCAGCGAGGAAGGGGAGCAGCAGTCGGGTGCGCACCGTCCCGCGGAGCACCAGTGCGCTGGTGCCGAGCAGCAGTGCGGCCAGGGCCAACACGGCGGGCGTCGACGGGACGTGGCCGCCGGCCCAGGTGTGGGCGAGGACGGCGGCGGGGACCACGAGCGCGGTCGCGGCCGCCGCACGCCACCCGGCGTACGGCGCACGGCTCGCGCGTGTGCTCACGGGCGGCATCTTCTCACCATCGGCCGCCCGGGTCCCGGTGGGCCTCAGCCGGTCTGGGGGCCGAGGCCGGAGGAGCCCTCCGCCGGAGCGCCCTGCTCCTTGAGCTCGACGAACAGGACGTGGGTCTCGGTGTCACCGATGTTCTCGCCGTGGTGCTGCTGCGCCGGCAGCCAGCCGGCGAGGCCCGCGGGCATCTCCACCTCCCGCTCGGCATCGCCCGACACCAGCCGTCGCCGAAAGGAGGAGAGGGTGTACATCACCGAGTCCGGGTGCTGGTGCGGGGTGGTCCGGTCGCCCGGACGGTCGGTGTACTCGAGCACCCGCACCCGGTCGTTCTCGAAGACGACGCGGTAGTGGTCGGGGTTGCTCTGGACGGGATCGAGGCTCACGCGCCGAGCATGGCAGCCGCCGACACCGTCGACCAGCGGAACGGTCAGGCGGTCTCGGGGAACGCGACGCCGGTGTTGGCGTGGCAGCGGTAGCCGAACGGGTTCTTCGCCAGGTACTGCTGGTGGACGTCCTCGGCGTAGAAGTAGGGCGTCTCGGAGGCCGGCCGGATCTCGGTCGTGATCGCCCCGAGCCGGCGGCGCGCCAGCTCGTCGCCGTAGACCTTGGTCAGCTCGCGGGCGGTCTGCTCCTGCTCGGGCGTCGACCAGTAGATCGCCGAGCGGTACTGGGTGCCGACGTCGTTGCCCTGGCGCATGCCCTGGGTGGGGTCGTGCACCTCGAAGAACTTCTTGACCAGGGCGGCGTAGGAGACGACCTCCGGGTCGAACACGATCCGCACGGCCTCGGTGTGGCCGGTCCTGCCGGAGCAGACCTCGTCGTACGTCGGGTGCGGGGTGTAGCCGCCGGCGTACCCGACCGACGTGGACCAGACGCCCGGCATCTGCCAGTAGATCTCCTCGGCGCCCCAGAAGCACCCGAGACCGAAGACCGCCACCTCGTGACCCTCGGGGACGTCGTCGGACACCACGGGTGTGCGCAGCACGACGTGCGTCCCCAGCGACCACGGCCGGGACTCCCGACCTCCCAGGGCCCGCTCCTCGGTCACCATCTCGGTCTTGCCGCCCAGTCCGAACATCCACTGCTCCTCGAAGCTCTGCGTCCTTCCAGCATGACGAACAACCGCAAGCCCCCCAACCTTCCCGCGGTCGGGGCCATGACCCTGCGAGCGCGAGTTCGGCGGCCGGCCGGTCGCTGAGTAGGGTCGTCGTGTGAGCCAGGAACACGCCGACAAGGCCGGCTTCGAGACCCGGGCCATCCACGCCGGCTACGAGCCGGACCCGACCACGGGGGCGGTGATCCCGCCCATCTTCGCCACCAGCACCTACAAGCAGGACGGCGTCGGGGGGCTTCGCGGCGGCTACGAGTACAGCCGCTCCGCCAACCCCACCCGGACCGCGCTCGAGGGAGCCCTGGCGGCCGTCGAGGAGGGGGAGCGCGGCTTCGCGTTCGCCTCCGGCCTCGCGGCGGAGGACACCCTGGTCCGAACCGTGTGCCGACCCGGCGACCACGTGGTCTTCCCCGACGACGCCTACGGCGGCACCCACCGGCTCTTCGCCAAGGTCGAGGCGGCCTGGGGCCTCGGGCTGACCACCGCCCCGGTCTCCGACCCCGATGCCGTCCGCGCCGCCATCCGCCCCGGCGAGACGAAGCTGGTGTGGCTGGAGACCCCGACCAACCCGCTGCTCAACATCGGCGACATCGAGGCGATCGCCGCCGTCGCCCACGACGCGGGCGCGCTGCTCGTCGTCGACAACACCTTCGCCACGCCGTACCTCCAGCAGCCGCTCACCCTGGGCGCCGACGTGGTGGTCCACTCGACCACCAAGTACGTCGGCGGCCACTCCGACGTGGTCGGCGGCGCCCTCGTGGTGCGCGACCTCGAGCTGGCCGAGCAGGTCGCCTTCCACCAGAACGCGATCGGGGCGGTCAGCGGGCCCTTCGACGCCTTCCTCACCCACCGCGGCCTCAAGACGCTCGGGGTGCGGATGGACCGGCACTGCGACAACGCGGAGGCCGTCGTGGAGTTCCTGGCCGCCCACCCCGCCGTCGGCTCGGTCATCTACCCGGGGCTGCCCGAGCACCCCGGGCACGACGTCGCCAGCCGTCAGATGAAGCGGTACGGCGGCATGGTGTCGTTCCGCGTCACGGGCGGGGAGGAGCAGGCGCTGCGGGTCTGCGACCGGGCGCGGGTCTTCACGCTCGGTGAGTCGCTGGGCGGTGTGGAGAGCCTGATCGAGCACCCGGGCCGGATGACCCACGCCTCGGTCGCCGGTACCGACCTGGAGGTCCCCGCCGACCTGGTGCGGCTCAGCGTCGGGATCGAGACGGCCGCCGACCTGATCGCCGACCTCGACCATGCCCTCGGCTGACGTCGTCGTCTGCGTCGACTTCGGCTCCACCTTCACGAAGGCCTCCCTCGTCGACCTGGCCGCGGGCCGGATCGTCGCCGCGGCGGACCACCCCACGACCATCGACACCGACGTCCTCGAGGGGTACGCCGCCTGCCGCGCCGCCCTCGCGGCAGCGGACGCCCGCGCCCGCACGGCGCCGGCGCTGGCCTGCTCCAGCGCCGGCGGCGGGCTGCGGATCGCGGTCGTCGGCAACGAGGAGCTGGTCACCGCCGAGGCCGGTCGCCGGGTGGCGCTGTCCAGCGGCGGCAAGGTGGTGGCGGTCCACGCCCTGGCGTCGCACGTGCCCGAGGGTGCGCTGGAGCGCACGCTCGGGCACACGGCGCCTGACGTCGTGCTGCTCACCGGCGGCACCGACGGTGGCAACGCGGAGAGCCTGGTGGCGGGCGCGCGGGCGCTGGTCGCAGCTGGCTGGAGCGGGCCGGTGGTCGTGGCCGGGAGCGTGGACGCGCGCGACGACGTGACGGCGGTCCTGGCCGGGGTGCCTCACGTGATGGCTGACAACGTCGTGCCGCGCATCGGTGTGCTGGCGCCCGACCCTGCCCGGGCGGCGATCCGCGAGATCTTCCTCGAGCACGTGATCGGGGGCAAGCACCTGAGCGTCAGCGACGAGTTCGCCCGGATGGTGCGCGGCGCGACCCCCGACATCGTGCTGGCGGGGGTCGAGCTGTTGGCGCGCGGCCTGGGCGAGGACCGTCCCGGGGCCGGCGACGTCGCCGTCGTCGACGTCGGCGGCGCCACCACGGACGTCCACAGCGTCGTCGCGCTGGACCCGGAGGACGCCGGGCTGTCCCGCGAGGTGGTGGCGGTCACGCCGGTCACCCGTACGGTCGAGGGCGACCTCGGCATGCGGTGGTCGGCGGTCTCGACCGTGGAGGCGGCGGGCCTCGACGACCTCGCCGGTCCGGCCGCCCGACGTCACGAGGACCCCGGGTTCCTGCCGGCCGACGACGCCGAGGCCGATGTCGACGAGGCCATCGCCCGAGCGGCGGTGGACCTCGCGCTGCGCCGGCACGCGGGACGTGCCCGGGTCGTCGTCAGCCCCGAGGGCCGTGTCGTCGAGCGCAGCGGCAAGGACCTGCGCGAGGTCGACCTGCTGATCGGCTCCGGCGGCGTGCTGCGCAACGGCCGGCCGGGAGTGGCCGAGCGGGTCCTCGCCGGCAGCGTGGGTGACGAGGTCGAGGGCGGCTGGCAGCTCCCGCGGGCCCCCCGGGTCGTCGTCGACCACGACTACGTCCTGTGTGCGGTGGGCCTGCTCGCCGAGGACCACCCCGACGCGGCGTACCGCCTGGCCCTCGGGCTCGCGGGTGCTGAGTAGCCTGTCGGCGTGACCACCGAGGCCAGCCCCCCGCCGGAGCCGGAGGGCGCCGAGGAGCAGCGCCGGCGGCTGCTGGCGCGGTTCAACCGCGGGCAGGACGACAGCCTCGCCGAGCGGTTCGTGCAGCAATGGGCGGAGGCCCGGGCCGAGCGTCGTGCCGCCCCGCCCCCCATCACCGCCGGCGTGAGCAACCTCGAGCGCGCCCAGGTCCCCTACGGCGTCGACCTCGCCGCCTCCTGGGCCTGGCGGTTTCTCGTGATCGCCGGCGCCGCCTACATCGTGCTCTGGCTCCTGGCCTACTTCGCGGTCATCACCGTGCCCCTGGCCGTGGCGCTGCTGGCCGCGGCCCTCAGCTCGCCCGCCGTACGCCGACTCAGCCGGTGGGGTGTGCCCAGCGGGCTCGGCTCGCTGGTGGTCGTGCTGGTGGGCCTGGGCAGCGTGGGTCTGCTGCTGACCTTCGTGGGCCAGCAGGTGGCCGTGGGTGCCGCCGACCTCGCCGACTCGGTCGCCGACGGCATCGGGCGGATCAGCACCTGGTTGCAGACCGGCCCGCTCCAGGCCAGTGAGTCGCAGATCAACGAGACCCTGCAGGGGATGCAGGAGGCGATCACGGCCAGCACCGAGGAGGGCGGTGTCCTGACCCGGACCCTCGAGGTCGGTACCGCGGTCGGCCACGTGGTCGCCGGCTTCTTCATCGTGCTGTTCGCCACCTACTTCTTCCTGGCCGACGGCGAGCGGATCTGGTCCTGGGTGGTGCGGCTCGCCCCGCGGGCGGCGCGCGAACGCGTCGACACCAGCGGCCGGGTGGCCTGGGGCAGCCTGACGAAGTTCGTCCGGGCGACGGTGCTGGTGGCGGCCGTCGACGCGGCCGGGGTGATGATCGTGGCCGCCGTGCTCGGCGTGCCGTTCGTGCTCGCGATCGGGGTCCTGGTGTTCCTCGGCGCGTTCGTCCCGATGGTCGGGGCGACGATCGCAGGCGCCGTCGCCGTGCTGGTCGCGCTCGTCGACCAGGGACCGATCACGGCGCTGCTCATGCTGGGCGGCGTGATCCTGGTCCAGCAGATCGAGGGTCACGTGCTCCAGCCGTTCCTCATGGGCCGCTTCGTGTCGATCCACCCCCTCGGCGTGATCCTCGCGATCGGCTGCGGGGTGCTCGTGGCCGGCATCGCCGGGGCGCTCATCGCCGTACCGCTCGTCGCGGCCGGCAACGCGGTGGTCCAGCACCTGGCCAGCTACACCGAGGTGGGGTCCGGCGACCCCGAGCGGGAGCTCGAGGAGGACTACGACGAGGTGGGGGCAGACCCGCCCGACACGGAAGGAAGCAACGGTGACCGACCTGCCGAGTCCTGAGGACATGGTGCGTGCCCGCGAGCTGCTCGAGGGCGTCGCGGTCACGACTCCGATGGAGGAGTCGCGGTGGCTCTCCGCCCTGGCGGGCGGGCCCGTGAAGCTGAAGTGCGAGAACCTCCAGCGCACCGGCTCGTTCAAGGCCCGGGGCGCCTACGTCCGGATGGCCAGGCTCAGCGACGAGGAGCGCTCCGCCGGGGTGGTGGCGGCGTCGGCCGGCAACCACGCCCAGGGCGTGGCCCTGGCAGCGCAGATGCTGGGCATCAAGGCGACGGTCTTCATGCCGGAGGGCGCGCCGATCCCCAAGGAGAAGGCCACCCGTGCCTACGGCGCCGACGTGGTCTTCGAGGGGCGCTACCTCGAGAACGCGCTGAAGCGGGCCCGCGAGTTCTCCGAGGAGACCGGCGCGGTGCTGATCCACCCCTTCGACCACGTCGACATCGTGGCCGGCCAGGCCAGCTGCGGGCTGGAGATCCTGGAGCAGGCGCCCGAGGTCCGGACCGTGATGGTCCCGACCGGTGGTGGTGGCCTCCTGGCCGGCATCGCGCTCGCCGTCAAGACCCACAAGCCCGACGTCCGGGTGGTCGGGATCCAGGCCGAGGGTGCGGCCGCGTTCCCGGGTTCGCTCGCGGCGGGGTCGCCCCGGGCGCTGGAGTCGATGTCGACCATGGCCGACGGCATCGCGGTCGGCCTGCCCGGCGATGTCACCTTCGCCGCGGTGCGGGACTACGTCGACGACGTGGTCACCGTGTCGGAGGAGTCGCTCTCCCAGGCGCTGCTGGCGCTGATCGAGCGCGCCAAGATGGTGGTCGAACCGGCCGGTGCGGCCGCGGTGGCGGCCCTGCTCGACGACCCGACGGCGTACGAGACGCCGACGGTCGCGGTGCTCTCCGGCGGCAACATCGACCCGCTGCTGCTGGGCAAGGTGATCCGGCACGGCATGGCCTCGGCCGGCCGCTACCTCTACCTGCGCGTCAACATCCCCGACCGGCCCGGCGGCCTGGCGCGGCTGCTGACGGAGCTGGGGGAGGCGGGCGCCAACATCCTCGAGGTCGCCCACGAGCGGATCTCCCCCAGCCTGGACATCGACGAGGTCGAGGTCCGGATCCAGATGGAGACCCGGGGGGAGCCGCACGCGGAGCGCGTGATGACCCGCCTCCGCGAGTGTGGCTACCGCGTCTTCGAGTGACTGGGCGGGCCCGGTCGGCGGGTCACTCCCGGCGGGTCACTCCCGGAAGGGGACGGCGTCGACGACCTCGATCTTGAGGGTCTTGCCGTTGGGAGCCTCGAAGTCGACCGTCGAGCCCCGGGTGGCGCCCACCATGGCGGAGCCGAGCGGGGACTGCGGCGAGAAGACCTCGACGTCCTCGTGATCGTCGTCGACCTCCCGGGCCCCGAGGAGGAACTGCTCGTCCTCGTCGTCACCGGCGTAGCGGTAGGTCACCAGCTTGCCCGGGGAGACGACGCCGTCGTCGTCGGAGGTCTCGGTGCTGGCCTGGCTGAGCATCTCCTCGAGCTGGATGATGCGGGCCTCGATCTTGCCCTGCTCGTCCTTGGCCGCGTGGTAGCCGCCGTTCTCCTTGAGGTCGCCCTCGTCGCGGGCGGCGCTGATGCGCTCGATGACCTCCTGGCGCCGGGGACCCCGCAGATCCTCGAGCTCGGCGTTGAGCCGGTCGTAGGTCTTCTGGGTCAGCCAGACCTGAGTCGGCTGTGCGGACTGCGTCATGGGTGTCATCTCCTGCCTGGTCCTGAGAAAAAGCAAAACCCGCTGGGCCCTCGTGATGAGTCACGGTCCAGGCTGCTGGCGGCCCTGCGGGATGTCGTGTAGCCCACAGGTTAGCAAGGACGCGTGACAAATTCAGGTCGAGAGCCTCACCGGGGCCGTGGCTGGCCCGGTGCGGTGCACCCGAGGAGGGTGACGTTGGTGGCCCGACGCTCGGTCCGGACCCGCACCTCGTTGCGGCCCGGCTCGGGCTCGAAGGCCAGCTCCCCGACGGTGACGTGGTCCTCGGCGAAGGCACGGACGCGGCAGCTGGCCGTCACGCCGTCCTCGAGCCGGACCTGCACCACGGCGACCGCGGTGTTGTCGTCGACCACCTCGTAGCCCAGCTGGTCCGACTGCACCGCGGGAGTGGCGTGGAACCACGTGGCCCAGGCCAGCCAGCCCGCCGCGACCGCCACGACCGCGGCCACCAGGACCAGCCCGAGCCGGCGGCGACCCCGCGACGGGGACCCGTAGCGCTCGGCCAGGGAGGTCATGCCTCAATCGTCGCCCATAGACTTCCCGCATGTCGCAGCGCCCCCGGGCAGGCTTCCGCCTGATGCACGTGCACGCCCACCCCGACGACGAGTCGAGCAAGGGGGCCGCCTCGACCGCGCGCTACGTCGACGAGGGCGTCGACGTGCACGTGGTCACCTGCACGGGCGGCGAGCGGGGATCCATCCTCAACCCGAAGATGGACCGTCCCGAGATCCTCGCCAACATCTCCGAGGTGCGCCGGCAGGAGATGGAGCGGGCCCGCGACATCCTCGGCGTGCGCCAGGACTGGCTCGGTTTCGTCGACTCGGGGTGGCCCGAGGGTGACCCGAAGCCGCCGCTGCCGGAGGGCTGCTTCGCGCGGATCCCCGTGGAGGAGGCGGCGGTCCCCCTGGTCCGGCTGATGCGCGAGTTCCGACCCCACGTCGTGACGACGTACGACGAGCGCGGCGGCTACCCGCACCCCGACCACGTGCAGTGCAACCGGGTGGCGGTCGCGGCCTTCCACGCCGCCGGCGACGCCGCCGCCTACCCCGACCTCGGTGAGCCGTGGCAGCCGCTGAAGCTCTACTACCACCACTCGTTCAACCGGCCGCGCACGCAGGCGCTCCACGACGCGATGCTGGCCCACGCGCTCGAGTCGCCCTACGCCGAGCGGCTCAAGGAGTGGGTGCCGGAGCCGGAGTGGGACGCCCGGATCACCACGCGCGTGCCCTGCGCCGACTACTTCGGGGTCCGCGACCAGGCCCTGCTCGCCCACGCGACCCAGATCGACCCCGACGGCCACTGGTTCGCCATCCCGCGGGAGATCCAGGAGAAGGCCTGGCCCACCGAGGACTACGAGCTCGTCGTGTCCCACGTCGACGCACCCACGCCGGAGGACGACCTCTTCGCCGGGATCCCGACACCGCGGTGAGTGGTCCGGCCTGAGACACTGGACCCATGCTGATGCTGCTGACCACGCTCCTCCCGATGGTGGAGGAGGGGCCCGAGCCGGAGGACGTCCGCGCGGGCTGGGTCGCCTTCGCGATCTTCCTCCTGCTGATCGCCGCTGTGGTCCTGCTCGGCTTCAGCCTGGTCAAGCAGCTGCGCAAGGCGCAGCAGGCCAAGGACGCCGGCGTCTACGGCGACGAGCCCGTCGACCACAGGACCGACTCGCAGGACTGACGCGCCGTCCTGCCAACAGCCCGACTCAGGGAACCGCCCCGCCGGAGTTGACACGTGCACGGCGTCGCGTGCGTATCGTGAAGCGGTGTCCCCCCGACGCCTGACCCCCCGTACGTCCCTCGTCGCCACCCTCGTCGCGCTGCTCGCCGCCGGCGCGCTGGCGCTCCCGCTCGTGGCTGTCGCGGCCGGCCCCGACCCGCTCCCACGCCCGGCTCCGGCCGCCAAGGTGCGAGCCGAGGACCGATTGTTCAAGGTCGGCACCCTCAACATCCTCGGCAGCAACCACACCCGCGGCGGCGACAAGAAGCGCACCTTCCGGACCGCCCGGCTCATCCGGAAGCAGAAGCTGAAGGTGCTGGCGATGCAGGAGGTCCAGGACGACCAGCTGCGCTGGCTGCGGAAGAAGCTGCCGCGCTACCGGATCTGGCCGGGGAAGCGGTACGGCGGCCAGGGGCTGCGACTCCAGATCGCCTGGCGCAAGGCACGCTTCGACCTCGTCGACCACGGGTCGATCGAGACCACGTTCAGCGGGTTCGAGCGGCCGGTGCCGTGGGTGCGGCTCAAGGAGGAGCGGACCGGGCGCCGGTTCTTCGTCATCGACGTCCACAACTCGCCCCGCGACCAGGAGGCCGACCGCGACAGCGCCACCCGCAAGCAGCTGCGGCTCTACAACCGGCTGCGGGAGCGCGGCGGCCCGGTGATGATCCTCGGCGACGCCAACGAGCGGCGGGAGTGGTTCTGCAAGGTCACCCGTCGCACGGACGCGCGCGCGGCCAACGGCGGTCGGACGACGGACAAGCGGTGCACCCCGCCGCGGCCGACCTACATCGACTGGATCATGGGCGGCGGCCGGCTCGGCTGGCGGGACTACGACGCGCGGCGGGTCGAGGTCAGCGACCACCCGCTCCACACCGCGGTGGCGCGCCTGCGGAAGCGTCGCTGACGCTCAGCGGCGGCGTACGCGGACCAGGCAGTCCCAGGCGGTCCGGGCGGCTTCCCCGCGGTGGTCGTCACCCGGGGCGACGAGCCGCGACACCCGCTCGGCCCGCACCACCTCGGGGTCCAGGTCGGCGAGGTCCGCCAGCACGTCCTCGGCCGTCATCAGCACCGACGCGTCCTGGGGGCCGCCCGTGCCCTCGGTGAGGTTGGTGGAGTCGTGTGCCACCACCAGCATGGTGCCGCCGGGCGCGAGGGCCGTGAACCCGTTGCGGTGGGCGGCGCGACGCGTGTCGGCGGGCAGCTGCAGGTAGGCGAGCACGACGAGGTCCACGGGCGCGCCCGGCCGCCACGTCGTCGCGTCGCCGCGGACCCAGTCCACCCGGGTGTCGCCGGCCAGCCGTCGGCCCTTGTCGAGGCCGACCTGCGAGAAGTCGACCGCGGTCACGTCCCAGCCCCGGCGGGCCAGCCAGATCGCGTTGCGTCCCTCGCCCGCCGCGAGGTCGACCGCCCGACCCGGCGACAGGTCGGCGCACTCGGCAGCCACGAACCGGTTGGGCTCGGCCGACCACACCAGGTCGCTCGCGGCGTACCGCTCGTCCCAGGCCTGCGCGTCCACACCTCCATCCAAGCACCGTCTCCGGTCGCCCGGGGCTGACCGCCTACCCGGGTGCGCCGTACGGTCGGGTCATGCCCAACCGGTTGGCCGGCGCGACCTCGCCGTACCTGCTCCAGCACGCCGAAAACCCTGTCGACTGGTGGGAGTGGGGGAGCGAGGCGTTCGCGGAGGCTCGCCGTCGAGACGTCCCGGTCCTGCTGAGCGTCGGGTACGCCGCCTGCCACTGGTGCCACGTGATGGCGCACGAGTCCTTCGAGGACGAGGCGACGGCGGCCTACCTCAACGAGCACTTCGTCAGCGTCAAGGTGGACCGCGAGGAGCGACCCGACGTCGACGCGGTCTACATGAACGCCACCACCGCGATGACCGGCCACGGCGGCTGGCCGATGACCTGCGTGCTCGACCACGACGGCAACCCGTTCTTCGCCGGCACCTACTTCCCCGACCAGCCGCGGCACGGGCAGCCCAGCTTCCGCCAGCTGCTCGAGGCACTGGTCGACGCGTGGCGCACCCGCGGCGACGAGGTACGCCGGGTGGCCGGCAACCTGCGCGCCCACCTCAACCAGTCGCTCGCCACCACTCCTGCGCCGGTGGGCGAGGACACGCTCACAGCCGCTGTGACGCTGCTGCGCCGCGAGTTCGACGAGCGGAGTGCCGGCTTCGGCGGTGCACCGAAGTTCCCGCCCTCGATGGTGCTCGCCTTCCTGCTGCTCCGGGACGGCGAGGCGGAGCACGCGATGGCGGCCCGCACCCTCGAGGCGATGGCCCGCGGCGGCATCCACGACCAGCTCGGAGGCGGCTTCGCCCGCTACAGCGTCGACAGCGAGTGGGTGGTGCCCCACTTCGAGAAGATGCTCTACGACAACGCCCTGCTGCTGCAGGCCTACGCCCGGTGGGAGACGGACCTCGGCCGTCGGGCCGTCGCCGGCATCGCCGACTTCCTGCTCGCAGAGCTGCGCACCGGCGAGGGCGGCTTCGCCTCCGCGCTGGACGCCGACTCCGAGGGCGCCGAGGGCACCTACTACGTCTGGACACCGGAGCAGCTCACCGACGTCCTCGGGCCCGACGACGGGCCGTGGGCGGCGCGGCTGCTCGGCGTCACCACGGCCGGCACCTTCGAGCACGGCACGTCCGTGCTGCAGCTGAGGGAGGAACCCGAGGACCCCGACCGCTGGACGCGCTGCCGGCAGCGGCTGCTGGAGGCCCGCGCGCGACGCGTGCGGCCCGCCCGCGACGACAAGGTGGTCGCGGCCTGGAACGGCCTGGCGATCAGCGGCCTCTGCGCCTCGGGCACCCTGCTCGACCGGCCGCGCGACCTCGACGCGGCCGTGGCCGCCGCGGACCTGCTGTGGCGGGTCCACGCGGACCACGGCCGGCTCCGCCGCGTGTCGCGCGACGGCGTGGTCGGCACGCCGGCCGGGGTGCTCGAGGACCACGGCTGCGTGGCGACCGGGTTCCTCGACCTGCTCCAGGCGACCGGCGACCCGGTGTGGCTCGAGCGTGCCGGCGCGGTGGTCGACGCGGCCCTCGACCACTTCGCGGCAGGCGACGGCGGCTTCAACGACACGGCCGATGACGCCGAGCAGCTCGTCGCCCGACCCCGCGACCCGTCCGACAACGCCTCTCCCTCCGGGCTGTCGTCGATGGTGCACGCCCTGAGCACGTACGCCGCGCTCACCGGCTCCGGCCGCCACCGCGACGCGGCCGAGGCCGCGCTGGCCTCGGTGGCCCAGCTCGCCGAGCGGGCGCCGCGGTTCGCGGGCTGGTCGCTGGCGGCGGCGCAGCGGATGCTCGACGGTCCCGAGGAGATCGCCGTCGTCGGCCCCGCCGGGGCGGAGCGTGACGCGCTGGCGCGCGTGGCGCGGCGACGCCCCGGGGCGGTCGTGGTCGTGGCCGACGGGCCCCGCGACGACATCCCGCTGCTGGTGGGCCGCGACGCCGTCGACGGCCGCCCGGCGGCGTACGTCTGCCGGGGACTGGTCTGCGAGCGGCCGGTCACCGATCCGGAGGCGCTGCGCCGCTGACGCTGTCGGCGATCGGTGCGACAGTGGAGGCATGCAGCCCGAACCGGTCGACGCGCAGCCCGGGCGCTTCTACGACGGTGGCCCCATCGGCGGCTCGCCACCGGTTCCCCACGAGGAGCCGCAGGTCGTCCTGGAGCGTCACGTCCGCGACGGCGTGGAGTGCTTCGAGATGGAGCGGGCGATCGCCTACGCCGACCGCGAGCTCGGCGAGCTGGTCGTCCCTGCCAGCGTCGAGTTCCGCACCGACCTGACCTCCGTCCCGTGGCTGTTCACCTGGCTCGTGCCCCGCACCGGTGCCCACCTCCCGGCGGCGCTGCTCCACGACGGCCTGGTCGCCGGCGAGGACGACGCGGTCTCCTACGTCTCGAAGGCGGGCCACGTGGTCACGCGCGACGTCGCCGACCGGGTCTTCCGCGACGCGATGGCCGACACCGGCACCGGCGTCGTCCGCCGCTGGGTCGTCTGGTCGGCGGTCGCCGCCGCCACGATCTTCGTGGGGTCCGCCGCCTGGTCACGCTCCCGCTGGACCTACTACCGGGTGGCTGCCGCCGGGTCCCTCGGACTCGTGGTGCTGCTCGGCGTGCTGGCCACGATCGACCTGGTCGACCTCGCGACGGTGCTGCCGTGGATGGGGGAGCGGCCGTGGTGGTCCGAGCTGGTCGGCGGGCTGTCGGTGGCGGTCGTCGTGCCCCTGGTGCTCGGACTGACGTGGGGTCGGTTCCGGGTCGCCGGGATGGTGCTGGGGGTGCTGCTCGCGGTGCTGCTCCACGTGACGGCGGCCCTATTGGCGTTGACCGCCCTCTACCAAGGGGTCGAGCGGCTGGCACAGCGGTCGCCGCGGGGGGCTCTGGCCGTGGCTGCGGCCGTGGGCGCGGTCAGCCTGCTGGTCGCGCTCACCTACACCCTGACCTAGCCGGCCGGGGGGCACGTCAGCGCAGCGAGTACGTCGCGAGCGAGACCCCGACGTAGTGGGTGATGAACGCCAGGATGGTCAGCGTGTGGAACACCTCGTGGAACCCGAACCAGCGCGGCCACGGGTCGGGACGCTGGAGGCCGTAGACCACGCCGCCGAGGGTGTAGAGGGCGCCACCCACGATGACGAGGACCAGCACGGCGGTCCCCATCCCGACGCCCAGCCCGCGCGCACCCTCCGCGAAGCCAGGCATGAAGAACACGGCCGCCCAGCCGAGGGCGACGTAGATCGGGGTGTAGAGCCAGCGCGGCGCGTCGGGCCAGAGGACCCGGAACGCGACACCGAGGATGGCGCCGCCCCACACCGTCGCGAGCAGCACGATCCGCTCGACACCCTGGAGCAGCAGCAGCGTGAACGGCGTGTAGGAACCGGCGATCAGCAGGAAGATGTTGGCGTGGTCGAACCTCTTGAGGAACCGCTGGATCGGGGGCGACCAGGTTCCGCGGTGGTAGACCGCGGAGACCGTGAACAGCAGCACCGCGGTCCCGGCGAAGAGGGCTGACCCTGCGCGGGTCGAGGCGGTCGGGGAGAGGGCGATGAGCACGATCCCGGCCGCGAGCGTGAGGGGGGCGTTGACCAGGTGGAGCCAGCCCCGCAGCCGGGGTTTGAGCTCCGCCTTGATCTCCGAGAGGTTCTCCGCCAGGTGATCGAGGCCGTGCCGGACGACGTCGTTCATGCCGGACACGCTACGGGAGGGCGGGTGACCAGCGGAGGGAAAGGGACCGACATCACCCGACGGGACTACCATCGGGGGGTGTCGACGTGGAGCACGGCCAAGGACCTCGTACGCCGGCGTCTCTATCCCGCCTACGAGGCGCGGATGGTCCGTTCGCTGCCGCCCGACAAGCTGCCCCAGCACGTCGGGGTGATGCTCGACGGCAACCGACGCTGGGCGAAGGCGGTCGGTCACGACACCGCCCACGGCCACCGCGCCGGGGCCGCCAACATCGAGCCGCTCCTCGACTGGTGCGAGGAGGTCGGCGTCGAGGTCGTCACCCTGTGGCTGCTGTCGACCGACAACCTCAACCGCACGGCGCAGGAGCTCGAGCCGCTGCTGCAGATCATCGAGGAGGCGGTGGCCACGCTCGCCGAGCAGCGCCGCTGGCGGCTCCACCCGGTGGGCGCGCTCGACCTGCTGCCGTCCGGCACGGCGGCGAAGCTCAAGCAGGCCGCCGACGACACCCGCGACGTCGAGGGGATGCTCGTCAACGTCGCCGTCGGGTACGGCGGTCGCCGCGAGATCGCCGACGCCGTCCGCTCGCTGCTGACCGAGCACGCCGCGCGGGGCACCAGCCTCGAGGAGCTCGCCCAGCTGATCGACGTGGAGCACATCTCCGACCACCTCTACACCAAGGGCCAGCCCGACCCCGACCTGGTCATCCGGACCTCCGGCGAGCAGCGGCTGGGTGGGTTCCTGCTGTGGCAGAGCGCCCGCTCGGAGTTCTACTTCTGCGAGGCCTACTGGCCCGACTTCCGGCGTGTCGACTTCCTGCGCGCGATCCGCGCCTACGCCCAGCGTGAGCGCCGCTACGGGTCCTGACGCGCACCCGGCGGACCCACCCAGCTGTCACCGAGCCGTCACCCCTCGTTCGGGCGTGTCGGCCGGGCCGACGGTGCGGGGCGGCGTACTTTCGCCGTAACGGCGAGTGGGGAAGCTGGCCGTGCTGGGAGGCAGAGTTCGTGGCGAGTCACGACCGAGCAGGGTCACGGGGATCCCGTGGGCTGCGAGGGGGCCGGCACTCCGGCCTGCAGGGCTCCTCCCGGCCCATCGTTGTGTGATCGGGCCGGGGCGAGGAGTGCCCGTGCCGGCCAGTGAGGGGTGACATCGTGCCGACCTCGGCTCAGAAGTCCAAGGCTCCCGCCACCAGCAAGGCCTCCGCCCGCAAGCAGACCGTCCCGCCGACGGTCCGCACCTTCGTGCTCGACACCAGCGTGCTGCTGGCCGACCCGACGGCGCTGCGTCGCTTCGGGGAGCACGAGGTGGTCCTGCCGGTCGTGGTCATCACCGAGCTGGAGGGCAAGCGCCACCACCCCGAGCTGGGCTACTTCGCCCGGTCCGCCCTCCGCCTCCTCGACGAGCTGCGGGTCACCCACGGCCGCCTCGACGAGGCGGTCCCGATCGGCACCGAGGGCGGTTCGGTGCGCGTCGAGCTCAACCACACCGACCCGCAGTCGCTGCCCTCCGGCTTCCGGCTCGGTGACAACGACACCCGGATCCTCGCGGTGGCCCGCAACCTCGCCAACGACGGTCACGACGTGGTGCTGGTCTCCAAGGACCTCCCGATGCGGATCAAGGCCTCCGCCGTGGGGTTGCAGGCCGAGGAGTACCGCGCCGAGGCCGTCAGCGACTCCGACACGGGCTGGACCGGCATGGCCGAGCTCGACGTCACGGCTGCCGACCTCGACGAGCTCTACGACGACGGGACCCTCGACCTCGCCGAGGCCCGGGAGCTTCCGTGCCACACCGGCCTGGTGCTGCTCTCTGACCGCGGTACGGCGCTGGGCCGGGTGGGCGCCGACAAGCAGGTCCACCTGGTGCGCGGTGACCGGGAGGCGTTCGGGATCCACGGCCGCTCCGCGGAGCAGCGGGTCGCGCTGGAGATGTTGCTCGACCCGGAGGTCGGCATCGTCTCGCTCGGTGGCCGGGCCGGCACGGGCAAGTCGGCGCTGGCGCTCTGTGCTGGTCTCGAGGCGGCGCTCGAGCGCCGCCAGCACCGCAAGGTCGTCGTGTTCCGACCGCTCTTCGCGGTCGGTGGCCAGGAGCTGGGCTACCTGCCGGGGTCCGAGGCGGAGAAGATGAACCCGTGGGCCCAGGCCGTGTTCGACACGCTGAGCGCCGTCACCTCCCGCGAGGTGATCGACGAGGTCCTCCACCGCGAGATGCTCGAGGTGCTGCCGCTGACCCACATCCGCGGCCGGTCGCTGCACGACGCCTTCGTCATCGTCGACGAGGCGCAGTCGCTCGAGCGCAACGTGCTGCTGACCGTGCTCTCGCGCATCGGCGCCAACTCCAAGGTGGTGCTCACCCACGACGTGGCGCAGCGCGACAACCTCCGGGTGGGGCGCCACGACGGCGTGGTGGCGGTGGTGGAGAAGCTCAAGGGCCACCCGCTCTTCGCCCACGTCACGCTCAACCGGAGCGAGCGGTCGCCGATCGCCGCGCTGGTGACCGAGATGCTCGAGCACGTCACCCTCTGACCTCGACCTTCACCCTGGCCATGGCCCCCGCCACCGGCCCCGGCGCCCCGTGTCGCCGGGGCCGGTGTGGCTCCTGGGACCTCGTGTGACGCAGTGTGACGGTGTGGCAAGAATCGCTCTGCTGAGTTGTGCGGTTCGGTTTGCATCCACCGGTCGTCTGCTGCAGAGTGTTTCGTGATCAATTCGTGACCTTGGTCGTTCGGGCGCCGGTCGCGCAGATCTACTGACCGTGACGCCTACCCCCCACCCCCCGCGCCATGTCACTTGCGAAGCAGAAGTACGTCCCCCGGCACCGCCAGACCCGCTCCACCTCCCTGGTCAAGGCTGCGCCGCGCACGCTGGTGCGCAACACCGCCGTGTTCGGGACCGTGGCTGCCGCGGCGACCGGTGTGGCCGTCACCAACGGCCTGGCCGGCGCTGACGTCGTCGCCAGCAGCCAGGTCGGTGCCGCGCTGGCAGCCCCGCTCACCGAGGCCGAGGTGGACGACCGCGCCGAGGTCGTGTCTCGTTCGGACAGCCGCGACCGTCGCGACGACGCCAAGGAGGCTGCGCTCGACTCCGGTGAGGGCCAGGCCGTGACCCGCAGCGAGAAGCTCTCGGAGGCCGACCCCCGCGACATCGCCCGGGCGCTGCTGCCGAAGTACGGCTTCTCGGCCGACCAGTTCTCCTGCCTCGACCAGCTCTACATCAGTGAGAGCAACTGGCGCATCGACGCCGACAACCCGACCTCGTCGGCCTACGGCATCCCGCAGGCGCTCACCTCGATGCACGACCTGCCGCCGGACTACTACACCTCCGCCGAGGCTCAGATCCGCTGGGGCCTCGACTACATCCGCGACGCCTACGGCTCGCCCTGCAGCGCCTGGTCCTTCAAGCAGGCCAACAACTGGTACTGAGCCGTCTCAGTCCGGCTCGCCGCAATGCTCAGGGCCGGACCCAGAGGTTGCCCCAGGCAAGCGCGCCGTCAGCGGAGTACCCGCGCCAGGTGACGCGCGTCCTGTCCGGACCAGCAGGCACGTCCTCGACGGAGAGCCTGAACTCGACGGGTTGACCGTTGACGCGGCCCGTCCCAGCCACGACAGCGCTGCGGCCCACTACCTGGACCAACGTCAAGGTCGTCGACACCAGGCGGAGGCCGGCCGCGGGATCGTGGTACGCGACCGCGCCGAAGCTCTGCCCCCGTCGATGGTGAGCCGTCACCGCCATGTGCTGGCCCCCCGTCGTGACCCCTAGCCCGATGACCGACCCCGGCGTCGAGCCGGGTACGTCGTCGCACACGTCTCCGACCCCATCGCCGTCGGTGTCGGTTTGGGTGGGGTTGGGGGTGTGGGGGCAGTTGTCGGTGGTGTCGTCGACGGTGTCGTTGTCGTCGTCGGGGTCGCAGGCGTCGCCGGTGCCGTCGGTGTCGGTGTCGGTTTGGGTGGGGTTGGGGGTGTGGGGGCAGTTGTCGGTGGTGTCGTCGACGGTGTCGTTGTCGTCGTCGGGGTCGCAGGCGTCGCCGGTGCCGTCGGTGTCGGTGTCGGTTTGGGTGGGGTTGGGGGTGTGGGGGGGGGCAGTTGTCGGTGGTGTCGTCGACGGTGTCGTTGTCGTCGTCGGGGTCGCAGGCGTCGCCGGTGCCGTCGGTGTCGGTGTCGGTTTGGGTGGGGTTGGGGGTGTGGGGGCAGTTGTCGGTGGTGTCAGCGACGCCGTCGCCGTCGGAGTCGGGAACATCCCTGATGGTGCCGGTGGCGGTGAAGACGGGGGTGGCGAAGAAGCCGACGCCGCTGGTGAGGCGGGCGGTGAGGGTTTCGTCGTCCTCGGTGTGTGAGTCCAGGCGCGTGGGTACGTCGAAGGTGGCACTGGTGGTGCCTGGGAGGAAGGTGACGGAGACGTCTGATCGGGCCTCGTAGTCACCAAAGTCCCCGGCGACGGCGGTGCCGTCCTCGGTACGGAACCTGACGGTGATCGCGCTGGAGCTGGGGCGGGAGAGGGTGAGGGGGAACCGCAGGGTCTCGCCCTCGTCGGCGGTGGCGGGTCCGATCCGGAACACCGGCGTGGCGTCCTGGATGGTGCCGGTGGCGGTGAAGACGGGGGTGGCGAAGAAGCCGACGCCGCTGGTGAGGCGGGCGGTGAGGGTTTCGTCGTCCTCGGTGTGTGAGTCCAGGCGCGTGGGTACGTCGAAGGTGGCACTGGTGGTGCCTGGGAGGAAGGTGACGGAGACGTCTGATCGGGCCTCGTAGTCACCAAAGTCCCCGGCGACGGCGGTGCCGTCCTCGGTACGGAACCTGACGGTGATCGCGCTGGAGCTGGGGCGGGAGAGGGTGAGGGGGAACCGCAGGGTCTCGCCCTCGTCGGCGGTGGCGGGTCCGATCCGGAACACCGGCGTGGCGTCCTGGATGGTGCCGGTGGCGGTGAAGACGGGGGTGGCGAAGAAGCCGACGCCGCTGGTGAGGCGGGCGGTGAGGGTTTCGTCGTCCTCGGTGTGTGAGTCCAGGCGCGTGGGTACGTCGAAGGTGGCACTGGTGGTGCCTGGGAGGAAGGTGACGGAGACGTCTGATCGGGCCTCGTAGTCACCAAAGTCCCCGGCGACGGCGGTGCCGTCCTCGGTACGGAACCTGACGGTGATCGCGCTGGAGCTGGGGCGGGAGAGGGTGAGGGGGAACCGAAGGGTCTCGCCCTCGTCGGCGGTGGCGGGTCCGATCCGAAGCTCAGGCGTGGCGTCCTGGATGGTCCCTGTGGCGCTCGTGTTCTCCAGCGGCAACGATGCGGTGTCAGTGTTGAATCTAGCCGTGAGCGTTTCGTCCGGCTCGACATCGCCGTCTCGCCGGGTCGGCACTTCAAAAGCGGCGACAGTGGTGCCTGGCGGGAAGACGACCTCGACATCAGTCTGAGCGATGTAGTCACCAAAGGCCCCCGCGGTCGCGGTGCCGTCCTCGGTCGAGAGCTGCACGGAGACGGTGTGGGGCAGCGGGTCGGAGAGCGTGACGGGGAACTGCAGAGCTTCGCCCTCGATCGCGGTGGCCGGTCCCACGCTGACCGTGGCTGAGACCTCGGCGCTGGCGGGTGTCGGAGCGAGTGCGACTGCCATGGCGACAGCGGTGGCGGTCGCGAGCAGCCGTGCGAGGTGGGTCATGGTCGACCTTCGTTCCCCCGTGACGCGCGCCGGCGCACGCGTCGAATGAGAGGGAGTATCGAAGCCCCGGCACCCCGGTGACATGCCCCATACGGGGGATCAGGGGCGGGTCATCGACTCCACGTCGAGCGCTGTGTCGAGCTGCTCCTCGGTGAGGTCGCCGCGCTCGACGTAGCCCATCGCGATCACCGTGTCGCGGATCGTGGCGCCGTCGGCCATCGCCTGCTTGGCGATCTTGGCGGCCTCCTCGTAGCCGATGAGCTTGTTGAGCGGCGTCACGATCGAGGGTGAGGACTCGGCGTAGCCGCGCATCCGCTCGGCGTCGGGCTCGATGCCGTCGACGCACCGCTCCGCCAGGACCCGGCTGGCGTTGGCGAGCAGCCGCACCGACTCCAGCACGTTCCGGGCGATGACGGGCAGCATCACGTTGAGCTCGAAGCTGCCGGCGGCACCCGCCGTGGTGACCGTGGCGTCGTTGCCGACCACCTGGGCACACACCATCAGCGTCGCCTCGGGCAGCACCGGGTTCACCTTGCCCGGCATGATGCTCGAGCCCGGCTGCAGGTCGGGCAGCCTGATCTCCGCGAGGCCCGTCGTCGGCCCGCTGGCCATCCAGCGCAGGTCGTTGCAGATCTTCGTGAGCCCGACCGCGATGGTGCGCAACACCCCGCTCAGCTCCACGAGCGAGTCCCGCGTGCCCTGCGCCTCGAAGTGGTCGCGGGCCTCCGTGAACGGCTGCCCCGACAGCTCGGCGAGAGCCTCGATCGCCCGCGCTGCAAACCCCTCGGGAGTGTTGATGCCGGTGCCCACGGCCGTCCCGCCGAGCGGCAGCTCGCGCACCCGCGGCAGCACGGCGTCGAGCCGTTCGGCCGCCAGCGCCAGCGTGGCGGCGTACCCGCCGAACTCCTGGCCGAGCATCACCGGGGTGGCGTCCATGAGGTGGGTGCGACCCGACTTCACCAGCCCGGAGAACTCCTCGGACTTCGCCGCGAGGCTGTCGTGGAGGACGGCGAGGGCGGGCTGCAGGTCCTCGACCACCGCGAGGGCGGCGGCGACGTGGATCGCCGTCGGGAAGGTGTCGTTGCTGGACTGGCTGGCGTTGACGTGGTCGTTGGGGTGCACGCCCTCGCCGGCGAGGGTGGACAGCACCTCGTTCATGTTCATGTTGGAGCTCGTGCCGGAGCCGGTCTGGAAGACGTCGACCGGGAACTGGTCGGCGTGCTCGCCTGCCGCCACCGACGCCGCCGCCTGCTCGATCCGCTCAGCCTGATCGCCCTCCAGCACCCCGAGTGCGCCGTTGGCCCGGGCGGCCGCCTGCTTCACCAGCGCGAGCGCGCGCACCAGCCGCGGTTCGAGCGGCGTGCCGCTGATCGGGAAGTTCTGCACGGCGCGCTGGGTCTGGGCCCGCCACAGCGCGTCCGCCGGGACACGCACCTCGCCCATGGAGTCGTGCTCGATCCGGTAGTCGTCGCTCATGGGGCGACCGTACCGACGAGCAACCAGTACGTCTCGTCGCGCTCCTGGAGTCGCACCGGGCAGGGGACGGCCTCGACCTCGTCGAAGACCGACTCCAGGGCGTCGAGCACGTCCGCGGCCCGGTCCATCGACCACACCGCCATCGCGCCACCGGGCCGGATGATGCGTCGCGTCTGCCGGACGAAGTCGGTCCGGTAGAGCCGGGCGTTTCCGTCGTGGACCAGGAAGTGGGGACCGTTGTCCACGTCGAGGAGCACCAGGTCGAAGCCCTCGTCTCGCGCCTCCGCGACGGCGGACCCCAGCTCGGCGACGACCACCCGCACGCGGTCGTCGGCCAGCACCGAGGGGCCGTGCGGGACCGTCCCGTCGCGCATCCAGCCCACCAGGGCCTCCTCGACCTCGACCACCGTGCAGCGCTCGACCCGTCGGTCCGCCGTCACCGCGTGCACGGTGTAGCCGAGCCCCAGGCCGCCGACCAGCACGTCGCGCGGCTGGGCCACCCGGGCCAGCGCCGCCTCCGCGAGCGCCTGCTCGCTGGAGACCTCGGCGGAGTCCATGACGAAAATGCCGTTGACCCGGAGCTCGAGCACCGACGCACCGTCCGCCTCCCGGCGGTCGCGCAGCACCAGCTCACCGCGTTCGGACTCCGCGCGCGCCAGCTCGACGTACTCCACGACGGACAGGCTACGGAGCGACCGGAGGTGGTGGGCTCACCCCTTCGTGACGCGGGCCCGGCCCCGAGGCCGGGCCCGGTCACTCAGGGGGATCAGCACCAGGGGAGGAAAGGGGGAGCCTGCTCGGGACGGGGCCCGGCGCACGGCCGGCACGGCAGTCGGCGTCGGCAGGCTCGCGGTCGTGTGTCACAGCTTCGTCCCAAGTAGGTAATCGTCCACTTCACCACACGGTCCGCAGTTCGTCCAGTGTTTGTCCCACCTGACTTCTCCGCCGCGAGGAGTAAGGTCGGAGCAGTGATCACCGTCAAGCGTGCGGCGGAGCGAGTCGGCATCTCGCCCGACACGCTGCGTGCCTGGGAGCGGCGCTACGGCGTCGTGGCGCCCGCCCGCTCAGAAGGCGGTTACCGGCTCTACGACGAGGCGGCGATCCGCCGGCTGGCGCTGATGAAGGCCCTCGTCGACGCGGGATGGTCGCCTGCGCAGGCCGCACGCCGGGCGAAGACCGCGAGGGCCGACCCCCCACCCGAGCGCGAGCCCGCGGCTGACGTGGACTCCCTCGTCCTCGCCGGACGGGACCTGGACGAGCAGGCGCTCAACCGGACGCTCGACCTTGGCTTCGCCGCGGGGAGCTTCGAGCAGATCGTGGACGGGTGGCTCATGCCCTCGCTCCGGGCCCTCGGGGGTGCCTGGGAAGACGGGTGGGTGGGGGTGGCGGGCGAGCACTTCGTGAGCGCCGGTGTCCACCGGCGGCTCGCCGCGCTCTTCGACGCCACGGGGTACGCCGAGACCACCGCACCGGTCGCCGTCGGCCTGGCCAGCGGGTGCCGGCACGAGCTGGGGGTGCTGGCGTTCGCCGTCGCGCTGCGGCGTGCGGGTGTCACCGTCGTCTACCTCGGCGCGGACGTGCCGCAGGACAGCTGGCTCGACGCCGTCCGCTCCCGCAGCGCGGTCTCGGTGGTGATGGCGGTGCCGACCACGGACGACCTGCCGACGACCCGTGGCGCTGTGGACGTCCTGCGCCGCGAGGCCGCCAGCGTGCCGGTCTTCGTCGGTGGTGCCCAGCAGGACGCGGTGGGCTTCGGCGCCGATCCGCTGGGCCACCGGATCGCCCGTGCTGCCCGCGTCCTGGCGGGCTCGCTGCCCGACGGCCGGAGCGCCCCGCCGGCGGCTACTGCGCCGAGCGCACCCTGATCCCGCTGAGCGGCACCGTCGTCGTGCCGGCGGGGTCGGTGAAGAAGTCGTTGCCCTTGTCGTCGACCACGATGAAGGCCGGGAAGTCCTCCACCTCGATCTTCCACACGGCCTCCATGCCGAGCTCGGGGTACTCGAGCACCTCCACCGACCGGATGCAGTCCTGCGCCAGCCGGGCGGCCGGACCGCCGATCGAGCCGAGGTAGAAACCGCCGTGGCGGCCGCACGCCTCGGTCACCTGCTTCGACCGGTTGCCCTTGGCCAGCATGACCATCGATCCGCCAGCGGCCTGGAACTGGTCGACGTAGGAGTCCATGCGACCCGCGGTCGTGGGCCCGAAGGAGCCCGAGGCCATCCCGGTCGGGGTCTTGGCGGGACCGGCGTAGTAGACCGGGTGGTCCTGCAGGTACGCCGGCATCGGCTCGCCGGCGTCGAGCCGCTCCTTGATCTTGGCGTGGGCGATGTCGCGGGCGACGACGAGCGGACCGGTGAGGGAGAGCCTGGTCTTCACGGGGTGCTGTGAGAGCTCGGCCAGGATCTCGGGCATCGGCCGGTTGAGGTCGACCTGCACCACCTCGCCGCCGGCGATCTCGTCGGAGACGCCGGCGTCCGGCATGTAGTGCGCCGGGTCGGTCTCCAGCTGCTCGAGGAACACCCCCTCCGGGGTGATCTTGCCGAGCGCCTGCCGGTCCGCGGAGCACGACACCGCCAGCGCGACGGGGCAGGAGGCCCCGTGCCGTGGCAGCCGGATCACCCGGACGTCGTGGCAGAAGTACTTGCCGCCGAACTGCGCGCCGATGCCGAAGGACTGGGTCAGCTCGAAGACCTGCTCCTCGAGCCCGGTGTCGCGGATCCCGTGGCCACTCATCGACCCCTCGGTCGGGAGGTCGTCGAGGTAGTGGGCCGAGGCCAGCTTGGCCGTCTTGAGCGCGTACTCCGCCGACGTACCGCCGATCACCACGGCGAGGTGGTAGGGCGGGCAGGCGGCCGTGCCGAGCGAGCGGATCTTCTCGTCGAGGAACTCCATCAGGCGGGAGGGGTTGAGGACGGCCTTGGTCTCCTGGAAGAGGAAGGACTTGTTGGCCGAGCCGCCACCCTTGGCCATGAAGAGGAACTTGTACTCAGGGATCTCGCCGGCCGGTGTCGCGTAGATCTCGACCTGGGCCGGCAGGTTGGTGCCGGTGTTCTTCTCCTCGAACGTCGTCAGGGGCGCCAGCTGCGAGTAGCGCAGGTTGAGCTCGGTGTAGGCGTCGAAGACGCCCTGAGAGATCGCCTCGCCGTCGTCGGCGCCGGTGAGCACCCGCTCGGACTTCTTGCCCATGACGATCGCCGTGCCGGTGTCCTGGCACATCGGCAGGACGCCACCGGCGGAGATGTTGACGTTCTTGAGCAGGTCCAGCGCCACGAAGCGGTCGTTGCCGGAGGCGTCGGGGTCGTCGATGATCCGGCGGAGCTGCGCGAGGTGGCCGGGCCGCAGGTAGTGGCTGATGTCGTGCATCGCCTCGGCGGTGAGCCGCCGGATCGCCTCCGGGTCGACCCGCAGGAACGTCTGTCCGTCGACCTCGACCGTGCTGACCCCCTCGGTCGTGAGGAGGCGGTAGGGCGTCTCCGCGGCGCCGTTGGAGCCGGCGGTGGGGAGGAGGTCGGAGTACCGGAACTCAGGGGCGGAGGCTGCGCTGGTCACAGCACTCGATGCTACGTCGGCGGCCGGCTCGGGCGAGCGGCAGGATCAGGCCGGCCCGGTCTCGGTCTCCGGCTCGGCCGCGCACGGACCTCGGCCCGGGTCGGCCCCCTCTAGGCTGGGCCGCATGGGAGGACCGCTCGAACCCGGCGACCCGTCGGCCGGGGACCCGTCCCGGATGCGCATCTCCGACGCCGACCGGCACAAGGTCGCCGACCTCCTGCGCGACGCGGCGGCGGAGGGGCGTCTCGACCTCGACGAGCTGGAGGAGCGGCTGGAAGCGGCGTACGCCGCCAAGACCTACGCCGACCTCGTGCCCATCACCATCGACCTGCCCGGGCACCCGCAGCAGTCCGCGGTACCCGCTGTGCCACGCGACACCGTGCCGGCCACCGCCACCTGGGAGAACTCGCTGTCGATCATGGGCGACTGCACCCGCAAGGGTGCCTGGCTGGTGCCGCCCCGACACAACGCCTTCGCCCTCATGGGCGGGGTGACCCTCGACCTGCGTGAGGCCACCTTCGCCGCACGGGAGACCACGATCTGGGCCAACGCCGTGATGGCGGGGATCGACATCTATGTCGACGCCCGTACCCACGTCATCGTCGAGGGCGTGGGGATCATGGGCGCCTTCGACCAGGGCCGGGACAAGGTGCCCCCGGAGGTGACCGCCGACTCGCCGGTGGTGCGGGTCAAGGGCGTGGCGCTGATGGCCGGCGTCACCGTGACCCGCAAGGGCCCTCCCCGTGCGGGCCGGCTCACGCGCCTCACCGGCCGCGACAGCTGATCAGGCGTCGCCGGCCGGCCGCGCCGAGTGGATCTCCTCGCCCTCGTCGGCGGCCCGCTCGGCCTCGGCCTTGGCCTCGGGGTCCTCGAGGCCGGGGATCTCGCCGGCGCGCGAGGTGTCGACCGTGAGGTTCTCCCCCGTCGAGGGGTCGAAGAGGTGGATTCGGGTCGCGTCCACCCAGATCTCGGCCTCGTCGCCCTCGCCGATCCGGCTCGACCCATCGAGGGACACCACGAGCTGGGTGCGCATCGACTCGCCGTCGAGGTCCCGCTCGAGCTGCGAGAGCTGGTCGGCGACCTCGGGCGGGGCGTCGAACGGGATGTAGGCGTAGGCGCTGTCACCGAGCCACTCCACGACGTCGACCTGGGCCTTGAAGGTGTGACCCTGCCGCTTGTCCTGGTCGACCACGTCGGCGTCCTCGAAGTGCTCGGGCCGGATGCCGGCGATCAGCAGACCCTTGTCGCGCGCCGGGGCGGCCTTCTCCTCGGGGATGTCGACGGTGCCGAAGGGCAGCTTCAGCGACGTCCCGTCGAGCTCGGCGGGCAGGAAGTTCATGGGCGGGGAGCCGATGAACCCCGCGACGAAGAGGTTGCCGGGGTTCTCGTAGAGCTCGCGGGGTGACGCGAGCTGCTGCAGCACTCCTCGCTTGAGGACCGCGACCCGGTCCCCGAGCGTCATGGCCTCGGTCTGGTCGTGCGTCACGTAGACCGTGGTGATGCCCAGCCGCTTCTGGAGTCGCGAGATCTCGGTCCGCATCTGGCCGCGCAGCTTGGCGTCGAGGTTGGACAGCGGCTCGTCGAAGAGGAACGCCTCGGCGTCGCGCACGATCGCGCGGCCCATGGCAACCCGTTGGCGCTGCCCGCCGGAGAGGTTGCCGGGCTTGCGCTCGAGGTGCTCGTCGAGCTCGAGGGTCTTCGACGCCTCCCGGACCTTCTCGTCGACCGTCGCGTCGTCGGCCCCGGCGAGGCGCAGCGGGAAGGCGATGTTCTCGTAGACCGTCAGGTGGGGGTAGAGCGCGTAGTTCTGGAACACCATCGCCAGGTTGCGGTCGCGCGGCGCGAGGTCGTTGACCGTACGGTCGCCGATGACCATCTCGCCGGAGGTGATGTCCTCGAGCCCGACGATCATCCGCAGCAGGGTGGACTTCCCGCAGCCCGAGGGGCCGACGAGGATCATGAACTCCCCGTCGCCGATCTCGATGCTCACGTCGTTGACCGCGGGGAAGCCGTCGCCGTAGCGCTTGACGATGTTCTTCATGGTGATGGCGGACATCAGATCAACCCTTCACTGCGCCGGAGGTGAGGCCGGCGACGATTCTGCGCTGGAACAGCAGGACGATGACGATGATCGGGACCGTCACCACGACCGAGGCCGTGGCGAGCTGGCCGTAGGGCGGATTGAACGGGTCGGGTCCCACGAAGAACGAGAGCTGGGCGGGCACGGTGCGCGACCCGGTCGTCGAGGTGAGCGAGATGGCGAGGACGAACTCGTTCCAGGCGAAGAAGAACGTCAGGATCGCCGCGGTGAAGACCCCCGGCGCCGCCAGCGGCACGATCACCTTGCGGAAGGCCTGCCACGACGTCGCCCCGTCGACCTGGGCGGCCTGCTCCATCTCCCAGGGGATCTCGCGGAAGAAGGCCGACAGCGTCCAGATCGCCAGCGGCAGCGTGAACGTCATGTAGGGGATGATCAGGCCCGGCCAGGTGTTGAACAGCCCGAAGGTCCGCCACATGTCGAACAGCGGACCGACGAGCGACACCACCGGGAACATGGCGATCGCCAGCGCCATGGACAGCACCACGCGCTTGCCGCGGAACTCGAGGCGCGCGATGGCGTAGGCCGCCAGGGTCGCGAAGATGACGGCCAGCACGGTGGCGATCGCGGCGATCCCGAACGAGTTGCGCAGGGCCAGCAGGAAGTCCTCGTTGGCCAGGATGTCGGCGTAGTTCTGCAGCGTGAAGTCCTTGGGCAGGAACTGCGGGCTGCCCGCGGCCGTCTCCTCTGCCGACTTGAACGACAGCGAGATGATCCACACCACCGGCAGCAGGCACCACCCCAGGATCAGCACGAAGCCGATCCAGGTGCCGACGCTGGTCTTCTGGTTCATCAGCCCTCACCCCTTGCTTGCGCCAGGTCGACCTTGAACAGCTTGACGATGAGCCACGCGATCAGCAGGACGCTCAGGAACAGCAGCACCGACAGTGCCGATCCCAGGCCGAGCTGCACCTGCTCGATGACCTGTCGATAGGTCAGGAACGACGCCGACTCGGTCTCCTGGGCCCCCTTGGTCATCACGAAGATGTTGTCGAAGATGCGGTAGGCGTCGAGGGCCCGGAACAGGACCGCGACCATGATCGCCGCGCGCATGTTGGGGAGGATGACCTTCCACAACCGTTGCCACCAGGTGGCGCCGTCGACCTTGGCCGCCTCGAGCATGTCCTCGGAGACCTGCGAGAGGCCGGCCAGCAGCAGCAGCGCCATGAACGGCGTGGTCTTCCAGATCTCCGAGACCATGATCGCGAACATCGCCGGCCAGTGGTCGCCGAACCAGTTGAAGTTCTCGTCCACGAACGGCAGCCAGTTGTTGACGAAACCGTTGTTGAGGCTGAAGGCGAACTGCCAGGCGAACGCCGAGACCACCGTGATGATGCCGTAGGGGATGAGGATCGAGGTACGGATGACACCGCGAGCGAACACGATCCGGTGCATCACCATGGCGAAGGCGAAGCCGATTACCAGCTCGACGGCTACCGTCACGACCATGATCAGCACGGTGTTCCAGGTGTCGAGCCAGAACAGCCGGTCGGTGAGGACGGTCGTGTAGTTGGCGATCCCGACGAACTCACGGTCGTCGGGCGCGGTCAGGCGGTAGCGGAACAGCGAGAGGTAGAGGGCCTGCAGCATCGGCCAGGCCGTCACCAGCAGCATGAAGACGACAGCTGGCGCGACCAGGCGCAGGCCCAGCCGGTTCTCGGACTTGGTCCGGTCGCTCTCGGCCGCCTGCGCCTGCCGGACGTCCTCACGCCGCGGTGCGGTCACGGTGCTCACAGCAGGCTCCTTCCGTCGAGGACGTCACGGATGAACTCGGCCGACTCCTCGGGGGTCTGCTCGTCCACGGTGCTGGGTGGGTGCCACGTGCTCTGGATCGCGCCGGAGATGTCGCTCCAGTACGGCGTCAGCGTGCGCGGTGCGGCGTCCTGCAGGCTCTCCTGGAAGAGCTGGATCAGGTCGGC
Organism: Nocardioides coralli; assembly: GCF_019880385.1. NCBI lineage: Bacteria > Bacillati > Actinomycetota > Actinomycetes > Propionibacteriales > Nocardioidaceae > Nocardioides > Nocardioides coralli. Next base: position 2,820,302 of record NZ_CP082273.1, on the reverse strand, counting down.
GGGGAAGAGCTTCTGCACCTGCGGCTGCTCGTACCCGGCGGCGCTGGAGGGCATGTTGCCGGTCAGCTCGGCGTTGATCGCCTGGTTCTCGGGGCTGGTCAGGCACTCGAGCGCCTCGACGGCCAGGTCGCGGTGGTCGGAGAAGGCGCTGGCGCCGATCCCGATGCCGCCGTAGGGCGGGGTCGACTCCTCACCCTCGACGGTCCGCGGGTAGCGGGCGAAACCGATGTCGTCGCCGAGCCGGTCCTCGCCATAGTTGCCCCAGATGAACGTCCAGTTGACCATGAACGCCCCCGCGTCGCTGCTGAACGTCGCGGCGGCCGTGCCCTCGTTGGACACCGACAGGTCGGCGGGCGAGGCGTCCGAGGACGCCAGGGCGGAGATGACGTCGGCGGCCTCCCGCCCGGCCTCGGAGTCGATCTGGATCTCGGCGTCGACGCCCGCGTCGGTGTTGGTGGCGATCTGTCCACCCGCTCCCTCGATGAGCGCGTTGACCCACACGGAGTAGCCCTCGTACTTGTTGGCCTGGACGGCGATCCGGCCGTCGTTCTTGCCGGCGGCCTCGATGACCTGCTGCCACGTGACGGGCTGGCTCATGTCGATCCCGGCCTTGTCGACGAAGGACTTGCGGTACCAGAGCACCTGCGTGTTGGACCAGAACGGCGCCACCACCAGCTGGTCGTCCCACGTGGCCGCCTCTGCCGCGCTCTGGAATGCCTGCTCACGGAAGGTCTGCTGCATCTGCTGCGGGATCTCGGCGAGGTAGCCCGCGTCGGCGAACTCGGCCGTGAACGGCGGGTCGATGCTCATCAGGTCGATGTCGGGGTCCTTGGCCGCCAGTCGGCGGGCGAGCTGGATCCGCTGCTGGTTGGCGTCCTGCGGGAGGACCTCGGTGGTGATCTCGTAGCGGTCGGTGGAGCACTCCTCGGCGACGGCGGCCTGCCCGCCGGTGTCGGGGTTGGTGTACCAGATCAGGGTCGGCGTGCCGGAGTCGTCGCCGGAGCACGCGGCGAGGAGCCCCGAGACGAGGAGCAGCGCCCCGGCCACACCCGCCCGTCGCCTTCGGCCCCCGTGTCGAACGGATGAGGTCCCGGATCTGCTCATGCACCCTCCTGTCGCTGTGCCCGGGACCGGTCTAGTCGGGTCGGAGGGTGTTTGGCAAGAAGGCTGTCCAGCGGGCCACGGCCGGTCACGGCGGGCCCCGGCCGGTCAGCCGGCCGGCGGAGGCGCCGTGGAGGAGCGGACCACGAGCTCGGACTCCACGATGATCGCCGGATCCTCGAGAGGCTCGCCCCCCAGCAGCCGCAGCGCCATCTCGCCGGCGAGCCGGGCCTGGTCGCGGACGTGCTGGTCGACGGTGGTGATGCCGAAGAGGGCGGCGAGGGGGTGGCCGTCGATGCCCACGAGGCTCAGGTCGTCCGGCACGCGCAGTCCGCGCGACGTGGCGGCCTGGAGCGCGCTGATCGCCATCTCGTCGGAGTAGCAGAGCACCGCCGTCGGGGGGTCGTCGAGGTCCAGGAGCCGGTGCATGGCTCGCTCCCCGGCGCGTACGCCGTAGTGCTCGGTGACGTGGAGCGGTCCCGGGTCGCCGAGGCCGTGCGCGTGGAGCGTCTGGAGGTAGCCCTCGGAGCGGTGCAGGTCGCTGGTCCAGCGGGCGCCCTCGGTGTCGCTGGTGCGGATCATGCCGATGCGTGTGTGACCCAGCTCCACGAGGTGCTCGGTCGCCTTGACCGCGATGGCCACGTCGTCGACCTCGACGAAGGGGAAGTCGCGCAGGCGGGATCCTGCCACGACGACCTGCACACCCATGAGGTCCAGGCGCTGCTCCTCCTCCGGCAGGATCGGCAACGACACCAGGACGACCGCGTCGACCTTGCGACGCGTGGGCAGCTCGCGGAAGAACCGGCTGCGCTGCGCCTCGCCGTCCACCTGGTAGAGCAGGACGTCGCGGTTGGCCCCGCGCACGGTCGACTCGATGGTGGCCATCATGGTCGAGGCGAACCAGCTCTCGAGGCTGGGCACGACCACGGCGACGCGTCCCGTGCGCCCCCCGGACAGGGTCGAGGCCTCCGGCGAGACGACGTAGGAGAGCTCCTCGGCGACGCGGAAGATCCGGTCCCGGGTGGGGTCGCTGACACCGGGGAGGCCCCGCAGCGCCCGCGACACCGTGGCGATGGACACCCCCGCCTCGCGGGCGACGTCGCTCATGTTGGTGGGTCCCGGAGCGGCTGCCGAGCGCGGGTTCACGCCGACCTCCTGCCCTCTACATTGGACACATGACTCATCCGCTGGCACCCGACCGACTCGCGCTGGGGGTCGCGACCGCGTCGTACCAGATCGAGGGAGCCGTCGACGAGGACGGCAGGAGCCCGTCGATCTGGGACGAGTTCACCTCGCGCCCGGGCACGGTCCGCGACGGTGGTGATGGCTCGCGGGCGTGCGACTCCTACCACCGGCTCGACGACGACCTCGCCCTCATCGAGGACCTGGGCGTGGAGTGGTACCGGTTCTCGATCGCGTGGCCGCGGGTGGTGCCCGACGGAACCGGCCGGGTCGAGCCGCGCGGGCTGGACTACTACGACCGGCTGGTCGACGGGCTGCTCGCACAGGGCTGTCGTCCTGCGGCCACGCTCTACCACTGGGACCTGCCGCAGCGGCTGGAGGAGGCGGGTGGCTGGCTCTCGCGCGACACGGCACGGGCCTTCGCCGACTACGCCGCGGTCGTCCACGAGCGGCTGGGTGACCGGGTGCAGCTCTGGTCGACGCACAACGAGCCGTGGTGTGCGGCCTACCTCGGCTACGCGGCAGGCGTCCACGCCCCGGGACGTCGTGAGGGCGGGCAGGCGCACGTCGCTGCCCACCACCTGACGCTCGGCCACGCCTGGGCCCGGCAGGTGCTCCCCGCGGACGCATCGGTGGGCATCGTCCTCAACCTGGTCCCGGTGTGGCCGGAGGACGACGCCGCACGCGACGTGGCGCGAGGTCTCGACGCCATCCGCAACCGGATCTGGCTGGACCCGCTCGTCGACGGTGCCTACAGCGACGCGGTGCTGGAGGTCGCCCCCGAGCTGCGCTCCGACGACGTGGTCCGCGACGGCGACCTCGGGGCGATGCGTGGCAGCGTCGACTGGCTCGGCATCAACTACTACACCCCGATGCGTCCGGCCCTGCCCGGTCGGGACGCTCCGCCGCACCCGGAACGCCATGCCTATCCCGGAGTGGGGGACCTGGACCTCGTGGTCCGCGAGCCCCGCACCGACATCGGCTGGGAGGTCGAGGCCACGGGGCTCGAGGAGCTGCTGCGCACGACGTACGAGCGCGTGGGCGTGCCGTTGGTCGTGACGGAGAACGGCGCGGCCTACGCCGACCAGCTCGTGGACGGCGTGGTCGACGACCCCGACCGGATCGCCTACCTCCACGACCACGTCGCCGCCACCGAGCGGGCGCGAGACGCGGGTGCGGACGTGCGGGGCTACTTCGTGTGGACCCTGCTCGACAACTTCGAGTGGGCCGAGGGCTACACGAAGACCTTCGGGCTCGTGCACGTGGATCGGACGCATCAGGACCTCCCGAGGACTCGCAAGTCGTCGTTCGGATGGGTGCAGAGGCAGGCCGCCGCGTTGCAGCGCGGGGCCCGCCTCCCCGTCACCTCGTGACGCTCATCCCTTGACGCTTCCGGCCAGCAGGCCGCGGACGAAGTACCGCTGCAGCGAGAGGAACACGATCAGCGGCACCACGAGCGAGACGAACGCGCCCGCCGAGAGCAGGTGCCAGTCCTCGCCCCGCTGCCCGGCCAGTGCGGCGAGCCGGACGGTCAGGGGTGACACGTCTGGCGAGCCGCCGGCGAACACCAGGGCGACCAGCAGGTCGTTCCAGACCCACAGGAACTGGAAGATGCCGAACGCCGCGATCGCGGGTGTCATCAGCGGCAGCATGATCCGGCTGAAGATCTGCACGTGCCCGGCGCCGTCGACGCGGGCCGACTCCACCAGCTCTCCGGGGATCTCCCGCATGAAGTTGTGGATCAGGAAGATCGCCAACGGCAGCGCGAAGATCGTGTGGGAGAGCCACACGGTGTAGAACCCGCCGCCAGGGGCGTCGTTGCCGGCGAGCGGCATCAGGTTGAACGGCGGCTCCACGTAGAGGCGGAGCAGCGGGATCATCGTCACCTGGATGGGGACGATCTGCAGGGCGAAGACGGCCACGAACAGGATGTCGCGGCCCTTCCACTCGATCCACGCGAACGCGTAGGACGCCATCACCGCCAGCGAGATCGGGATGAGCACCGACGGGATCGTGATGACGATCGAGTTGATGAAGTAGCTCGCCAGGTTGATGTTGTTGGACCCGCTGATCACCGACTGGTAGCTGTCGAGCGTGAACTGCGGATCCGTGATGACGTTCCACCAGCCGTTGGTCTTGACCTCGCCCTCGGGGCGGAAGGAGGAGACGAACAGGCCGAAGGTGGGCAGCGTCCACAGGATCGCGATCACGATGGCGGCGCCCGAGGCCGCCCGGCTCGAGAGCGCGTCGCGGGCGACCGACGCGGCCGAGCGCTGCTTGGGTTCGGTCGGGGTGTCGACGTCGGCCTGGGGTACGGCCGGCGGGGGTGTCGTGGTGCTCATCGTGCCTCCAGCCGACGCATCTGCCGGACGTTGTAGATGACGATCGGTGTCACCAGGATGAAGATCAGGACCGCGAGCGCCGCGCCGAGCGCGAAGTCGAAGGACCGGAAGCTCTGCACGTAGAACTCGTTGGCCAGCACGCTCGTGCCGAACTGGCCGCCGGTCGCGGTCCGGACGATGTCGAAGACCTTCAGGGTCGTGATGCTGATGGTCGTGAGGACCACGATCAGCGACGGTCTGATGCTCGGCACCGTGATGTAGCGGAACATCCGCAGACCGCCGACGCCGTCGAGACGGGCGGCCTCGATGATGTCGTCGGGGATGGCCTTGATGGCCGCGGAGAGCACCGTCATGGCGAAACCGGCCTGGACCCAGACCATGATGACGATGAGGAAGAACGTGTTCCACGGCTCCGTCAGCAGGAACCGGTAGGTATCGACGCCGACGAGCTTGAGCAGGGCGTTGAGGACGCCCAGCTGGTCCTGCTCGGTGGCCTTGTAGTCGTAGACGAACTTCCAGATGATCGAGGCCCCGACCAGGGAGATCGCCATCGGCAGGAAGATCAGGGCCTTGGCGAACTTCTCGAAGCGGGACCGGTCGACCAGGACGGCGTAGACGAGGCCGATGCCGGTGGCCAGGATCGGGGTGAGGATCACCCAGATCGCGGTGTTGCGGAGCACCTTGAGGAGCCCCGAGTCGGTGAAGATCTGGACGTAGTTGTCGAAGCCGTCGAAGTTGTTGGGGTTCATGCCCACGATCGGTTCGTAGGCGTTGCCGAAGAACGACTGGTAGATCGTGCGGATTGCCGGGTACAGCAGCCCGATGGTGATGAGGATCAGGGCCGGGGCGACGAAGGCCGCGGCCTGGATGCGCTCCCCGCTCCGTGACCGCAGGCGCTGAGTCACGAGCAGGATGACGGTCATCACGGCGAAGAAGAGCACCACCGCGATCACCATCTGGATGAGCTTGTCTGACGTGCTCATGCGGTCCCTCCCGATAGTGGTGCGCGTAGGGGGGATGCCCGGGCGGGGCCCGGACATCCCCCGTCACGCGTGGTGCGTCAGCTCGGCCAGGAGCTCTCGAGGTTCGCGAGCGTGGTCTCCGTGTCCTGACCAGTGATCCACTTGGTCATCTCGGTCCACATCGAACCCGAGCCCACGGCAGCGGGCATGAGGTCGGAGCCGTCGAAGCGGAAGACCGCCTCGGGGTCTTGCAGGATCTCCGCCGACAGCTGGTCGATCGGGCTGTTGAGGTTGGAGATCTCCAGCGCGGTGTTGGCGCTGACCCAGCCACTACCGGGCGTGGCCTTGGCCTTCTCGTTGGCCCAGATGTCGCTCGAGAGGTAGGTCTGGAAGGCCTGCACCTCGGGCTCGTCGGAGAAGGCGGCCACGAACTCGCCACCACCGAGGACCGGGTTGCCGAACTCCTCGCCGATGGGCGGCAGGTAGAAGGCGAAGACGTCACCGTTCTCCGCCACCTCGGTGCCCTCCGGCCACTGCGCCGCGTAGAAGCTCGCCTGGCGGTGCAGGGCGCACTCGTTGTCGAGGATCGGCAGGCCACCCTCCTGGAAGGCCGTGGTCGCGATCGACTTCACGTCCCCGATGCCGCCGTTGACGTAGTCGGGGTTCTTGAGGATCTCACCGACCTGGTCGAGCGCCTCGACCACGGCCGGGTCGTCGAACGGGATCTCGTGGTTGACCCACTGGTCGTAGGTGTCCGCGCCGGCGGTGCGGAGCATGACGTCCTCGAGCCAGTCGGTGGTCGGCCAGCCGGTGGCGTCACCCGACTCGATGCCGGCGCACCAGGGCTTCATGCCGCTCTGGGCGATCTGGTCGGACAGGGCGATCATGTCGTCCCACGTCTCCGGGACCTCCCAGCCCTCCTGCTGGAACTTCTTGGGGGAGTACCAGACGAACGACTTCACGTTGGCGCCGAGGGGCGCGGCGTAGAGGGTGTCGTCGACCGTGCCGTAGAGGCGCCAGTCCTCGCCGAAGAACTCGTCGACGTTGTCGGAGACCGGGTCGGGCGCCGCGACGATCTCGCCGGTGTCGCGGACCAGCGTGGCCAATAGGCCGGGCTGCGGGATGTAGGCGATGTCGGGGGCGTTGCCGCCCTGCACGCGGACGACGAGCTGGGCCTCGAACTCCGAGGAGCCCTCGTACTCCACCGTGGCTCCGGTGCACTCCTCGAACACCTCGTAGGACGCCTTGTGGGCGTCCGACTCGGGCTCGATGATCGATGTGTAGACGCTGACCGAGCGACCGCTCAGGTCGCCGAACTGCTCGAGCTGCTCACACTCGGGCTGTCCCGCTCCGGGAGCCTCGCCCCCGGCAGTCTGCGGCTCTCCGCTCTCCTCCGCCGCGCAGCCGGCCAGCACGAGGCCGGCGACGGCGACGGTGGCGACGCCGAGTCGGGTTCGACGTGATCTCATCAGTGCTCCCTCTCCCTGGGCTGTGATGGTCCTCACACCGATGTAAACGTTTGCGCAAACCGGCGTCAAGGGCCGGTCCGCACATCCGGGATCTCGATCCGGTCACGATCGCGCCATTCGTCGCCATCGGTCCCTGTGGTTAGGCTGGGGGTGCTGTGACCGGCTTCACACCCGGTCGCGGCGGTCAAATCCTCACTACGGATCGTCCGGCACGTACCTGCCGGTGAAGGAGAAGATCATGCCGAACGTCAGGTTCGAGAAGGCCCAGCGCTGGTACCCCGGCGCGGACAAGCCGGCAGTGCCCGGCATCGACCTCGAGATCAAGGACGGCGAGTTCATGGTGCTCGTCGGGCCGTCAGGCTGCGGCAAGTCCACGACGCTGCGCATGCTGGCGGGCCTCGAGGAGGTGAACGACGGCAAGATCTTCATCGGCGACAAGGAGGTCACCAACCTCCCGCCCAAGGACCGCGACATCGCCATGGTCTTCCAGAACTACGCGCTCTACCCCCACATGTCGGTGGCCGACAACATGGGCTTCGCGCTCAAGATGGCGAAGGTGCCCGACGACGAGCGGCGCCAGCGGGTGGAGGAGGCGGCGCGGCTGCTCGGCCTCACCGAGTACCTCGAGCGCCGGCCGAAGGCGCTGTCCGGCGGCCAGCGGCAGCGAGTCGCCATGGGCCGCGCGATCGTGCGCTCACCGCAGGTCTTCTGCATGGACGAGCCGCTGTCCAACCTCGACGCCAAGATGCGCGTCCAGACCCGCACGGACATCGCGAAGCTGCAGGCCGACCTCGGGGTCACGACCGTCTACGTCACCCACGACCAGGTGGAGGCCATGACGATGGGTGACCGTGTGGCCGTGATGAAGGACGGCTACCTCCAGCAGGTCGACACGCCGCTGAAGCTCTACGACAAGCCGATCAACCTGTTCGTCGCCGGCTTCATCGGCAGCCCGCAGATGAACCTGCTGCAGGCCCACGCCAAGGACGGCAAGGCCCAGATCGGCGACTACCTGGTCCCGGTGGACCCGACAGCCAGCACCAAGATGGGTCCGCAGCACAACAACGTGACGGTCGGTGTCCGCCCGGAGGCCTGGCGGGTGGTGTCGGCCGAGGAGGGCGGCCTCCCCGTCCGGGTGACCGTCGTGGAGGAGCTGGGCGCCGACGCGTTCGTCTACGGCACCAGCGAGGTCGAGGGTGCGCCCGGCAACATCATCGTCCGGGTGTCGGCACGCGACACCGTCCACAAGGGCGACACGGTCTACGTGACGACCGACCCCGAGCACGTCCACGTGTTCGACACCGAGACCGGCGAGCGGCTCTCCGAGTAGGTCGGTCCGCGAACGATCACTTCTGCGTGTGCCCCGGCTGCGGCCGGGGCACACCCGTCTCGACGTCTGGCCGTGTCGGGCCTCAGGCTCGCTCGATCGTCCGACCGATGGCCTCGACCACGGTGTCGTAGAGCTCGCGGGGCAGGTCGTGGCCCATCCCCTCGATGACCAGCAGCTCGGCGTCGGGGATGGACCGGGCCGTGGCACGCCCGCCGGAGACGTGGACCATCCGGTCGGCGTCGCCGTGCACGACCAGCGCCGGGATCCGGAGCCCCCGCAGCCGGGGGCCACGGTCGGGTTCGGCGAGGATCGCCAGCATCTGTCGGAGCACCCCGCTGGCGGAGACACCGCGGTCGAAGGTGTCGCGGGCGCGGGTCAGCGTGTCGTCCATGGCCTGCGGGAAGGCCGGCGACCCGATGACCTGCCAGGCCTTGGCGGACTGGAGCGCGTAGGTCTCGCGGTCGGTACCCCGTGACCCGAGCATCAGGGGCAGCAGTCGCGGGTGCTGCCACCCGACGGTCCGCTTGCCCGTGGTCGACATGATGCTCGTGAGCGACCGCACCCGCTGCGGGGCGTCGATCGCCATGACCTGCGCGATCATGCCGCCCATCGAGATGCCGACGACGTGGGCCGACGCCAGGCCGAGGTGGTCGAGCAGGCCGAAGGCGTCCGCGCCGAGGTCGCTGAGGGTGTAGGGCGGGCGCACGCTGCGGCCGGTGAACGCCCGGATCAGGGCCGGGCGGGTCACCCGCCCGGTCCCGCGGCTGGAGCGGCCGACGTCGCGGTTGTCGAACCGGATGACGTAGCGGCCGCGCCGCGCGAGCATCGCGCAGAACTCGGGGTCCCACCACGTCATCGGCCCGCCCAGCCCCATCACCAGCAGCACCGGCTCGCCGCTGGGGTCGCCGAAGGTCTGGTAGCACAGCTCCACCTCGGCGTTGACCGGCGCGAACAGCTCCTCGGAGACGGAGACGTCGCGGTCGGAGGAGGGGGCGGCGCTCATGGGTCCCAGTGAACAGCACGGCTGGTCGAGAACTGGGTATGGGGGCGCCAAATCCCCCAGTCTGCGGGGGTTCGGCCCTACGCTCGCGAGATGGCGCCGACGCTCGGGACGTTTCTGCAGCCGGAGGGCTTCGACCGGCCGCGGCTGGCGGCTGCGCTCCGGGAAGGCAGCATCGTGGGGGAGGCGGGCCGCCACCTGGCGTGGGCCGCGGGGGAGCGGCGCGCCCGCCGGACCACGCCGTACGTCGTCCGCGACCTCGTCCGCGGAGAACCGGTGGTGCTGGTGCCCGGCTTCCTCGCAGGCGATGCCAGTCTTTCGCTGATGGCCCGTGCCCTCCGACGGCGCGGCCACCGCACCTACCGGTCGCTGATCCACGCGAACGTCGGTTGCACCCGGGCAGCGGCGACCCAGCTGGAGGCCAGGCTCGAGTCGGTGGCGCTGCGCCGCGGCTCCCGGGTCCAGGTGGTGGGACACTCCCTCGGCGGGATGCTCGCGCGGGCCCTCGCCGTCCGTCGTCCCGACCTGATCTCCGGCATCGTGACGATGGGCAGCCCGATGCTGGCACCGGCCGCGCACCATGCCTCGCTCAGCCGGAGCGTCGACGTGCTGGTCCGGCTGAGTCGGGCGGGCGTGCCGGGCCTGATGTCGGGGGACTGCGTCGCCGGTGACTGCGCACGGCTGAGCTTCGAGGAGAGCCGGGCTCCGTTGCCACCGGGGATGTCCTTCACCGCCATCTACTCGCGACGGGACGGCATCGTCGACTGGCGGGCCTGCGTCGACCCGGAGGCGGTGGCGGTCGAGGTGAGCGCGTCCCACATCGGGATGTCGATCGATCCCCGCTCGATCGAGGCCGTGGCCTCCGCCCTCGCCCGGCACGCCCTGAGCGGGGCTGCCGTCGCCCCGCTGTCGCCGGACGCCAGTGCGGCGGGCTAGGAACCCGGTCCCAGCTCGAGCACCCCGTAGCCGAAGCCGGCCACCTGCACGCCCCCGGGCTCGACCTCGACGCCCCGCCCCCAGAGCAACGAGGAGCCGGAGGCCTCCGGGGCCTCGAGGTGGGCCGGCTCCCGGCGGGGGTTGACGACCACGAGGTGGGTGCCGCCCCGGGTGTAGGCGAGCGGGTAGTGGTCGTGGAGCACGCGCGTCTCGGCGTGGCCCTGCAGGGCGGGGGTGGCCCGCCGGAGGGCGAGCAGCTCCCGGACCAGGGTGAGCGTCGAGCCGGGGTCCTGCTCCTGGGCCTGCACCGTCGGCCGGTTCGGGTCTGGGTCGACGGGCAGGTAGAGCCGGTCCGCCGGGGCCATGGAGAACCCGGCGTTGGGCGTGTCGTCCCACTGCATGGGGGTGCGGCACCCGGCGCGGTTGTAGCCCGGGTTGCAGATCGCCCCCTCCACGTCGGGCATGCCGGGGAGGTAGCGCATGCCGATCTCGTCGCCGTAGTAGAGCGAGGGCACCGAGCCCCACGTGAACAGGAAGGTGAAGGCTGCGCCGAGCTGCTCCGGCGTCCGCCCGCCGCAACGCAGCCGGTTGAAGTCGTGGTCGGCCGTGGCCAGCACGACCGGACGGTGCGGGTCCCCACGGCGGGCCGCTGCCCAGGCCTCGAGGAACGGCGCGGTGCTGCCGCGACCGTCGGCGTCGAAGAAGGGCTCCCGGGGTGGCTGGAACGGCAGCGTCCCGGCGGCGTGGTTGTCGAAGAGGCTGGCGTGGGCACCATGGATGACGAGGGCGAAGTCGGCGTCGAAGACCAGCGGACGCCCGGTGCGCGGCTCGGTTCCCTCCGGGATCAGCACCGCGTCCGGGTGGGCCTGGTCCAGCCACTCCCGGATCTCGCGCCAGACCTCGACCGACGCCTCCAGGCCCTTCTCGACGCCGTAGTCCTTGACGAGGGAGAAGGCCATGTCGACCCGGAAGCCCGAGACGCCGCGGGAGAGCCAGAAGTCGAGGATGTCGCGCAACGCCTGCCGGTTGCGGCGCGGGCCGGGGGCGTCCATGGCGTCGCGCCACGGCTCGTCCGGCGAGGTCGTCGTCCACCCGAAGTTGAGGGCGGGCTGCTCGTCGTAGAAGTTCTTAAGGTAGTACCCCGGTCGCGGCCCGGGGGAGCGGACCCAGGCCGGGGTCCCGGGCATGTCCAGCTCCCACCCCTCGGCGGGCGGCTGCTCGCACCAGATGTAGCGGTCGCCACGCGGGTCCGGCCCGGCGGCGGCGAGCTCGGCCTGGAACCACTCGTGCTCGATGGAGGTGTGCCCGGCCACCAGGTCGAGGATCACCCGCAGCCCGCGCTCCCGCGCCCGGTCGACCAGCTCGGCGAGGTCGTCGTTGGTGCCGTAGCGCGGTGCGATCTGCAGGTAGTCCGAGACGTCGTACCCGGCGTCGACGAACGGAGAGGCGAAGCAGGGGTTGAACCAGATCGCGTCCACGCCCAGCGAGGCCACGTGGTCGAGGTGGTCGATGACGCCCCGCAGGTCGCCGATGCCGTCGCCGTCGGAGTCCGCGAACGACTGGGGGTAGATCTCGTAGATGACGGCGTCGCGCAGCCACTCTCCGCCCACGTGGTCCCTCCCGACCGTCGGGGTCTGTCAGTGCTCGAAGTCGATGGCCGCGAACGTGCGCAGCTTGTGGAGCTGGTGCTCGGAGGTGATCGACCGGATGGTGCCGCTGCGCGCGCGCATCACCAGTGAGTCGGTCGTGCAGCCACCGGCGCGGTAGCGCACGCCGCGCATCAGCTCGCCGTCGGTGATGCCGGTGGCCACGAAGTAGGCCTCCTCTCCCGAGACCAGGTCGTCGGTGGCCAGCACGAAGTCGTCGTCGAGGTTGTGCCCGGCGTCGAGCGCCTTCTGCCGCTCGTCGTCGTCACGCGGCCAGAGCTGCCCCTGGATCACACCGCCGGTGCACTTCATCGCGCAGGCCGCGATGATGCCCTCCGGCGTGCCGCCGACTCCCAGCAGCAGGTCGATGCCGGTGTTGGGTCGCGCGGCCATGATGGCGCCGGCGACGTCACCGTCGGCGATGAACTTGATGCGGGCTCCCGTGCGTCGGATCTCCTCGACCAGCTCCTGGTGGCGCGGCCGGTCGAGCAGCACCACGGTCACGTCCTCGGGCCGGGAGCCCTTCGCCTTCGCGACCTGGTGGATGTTCTCGGCCACGGGGTACCGGATGTCGACGACGGCGGCGGCCTCGGGGCCGGTGACCAGCTTCTTCATGTAGAACACCGCGGAGGGGTCGTACATCGCGCCGCGTGGGGCCACGGCCAGCACCGCGATCGCGTTGTTCATGCCCTTGGCGGTGAGCGTGGTGCCGTCGATGGGGTCGACGGCGACGTCGCACTCGGCGCCCGTGCCGTCACCGACCCGCTCCCCGTTGTAGAGCATCGGCGCCTCGTCCTTCTCGCCCTCGCCGATGACCACCGTGCCGTTCATGCCGATCGTCGAGATCATCACGCGCATGGCGTTGACGGCCACCTGATCGGCGCCGTTCTTGTCACCCCGACCGACCCATCGGCCGGCGGCCATGGCAGCGGCCTCGGTCACGCGGACCAGCTCCATGGCGAGGTTGCGGTCGACCGTGCTGGAGTTGGGGTCCGGGTGGCTCACGCTCATGGCCGGGAGGATACCGGTCAGTCGCCGTCGAGCTCGTACGTCGTCACGGCGGTCGCCTTGACCGAGAGCCAGACCTCGCGGCCCGGTGCCAGGCCGAGCTCGGTCGCCGCGGCGGGCGTCACGTCGGCGATCAGGTCGGGGTCCGCGCGGACCAGCACGCGGACCGCGTCGCCGTGCGGTGCCACGTCGGCGACCCGACCGTGCCAGCGCAGCCGCGGCGAGCCGACCGGCTCGCCCAGCGACACCGCGACCGCCTCGGGGGTGAACGCCGTGATGCGATGAGCGTCGCGGACCACGTTGAGCCCGACCAGCCGCGCCACGTGCTCGGTGCGGGGCCGCTGAGCGACCTCTGCCGGCGTACCGATCTGGGCGACGCGCCCGTCGTCGAGGACGAGGACCCGGTCCGCGATCGTGAACGCGTCGATCGCGTCGTGCGTGACGAGGAGGGTGATCCCGCCGTAGTCGGCGAGATGGCGGCCGAGCTCGATGCGCAGCGCCATCGCGACCGTGACGTCGAGGCCCGTCAGCGGCTCGTCCAGCAGCAGCAGCCGGGGCTCCGTGGCGAGCGCGCGAGCGATGGCGACGCGTTGCGCCTGCCCGCCGGACAGCTGGCCGGGCCGCCGGTGTGCGAGGTCGCCGACGCCGAGCCGGCTGAGCCAGGTCCGCGATGCGTCCTCGGCCGCCGCGCGAGTCGCGCCGCGTGACCGCGGGCCGAACGCGACGTTGGCGAGCGCGGTCAGGTGGGGGAAGAGCAGCTGGTTCTGGAAGACCATCCCGACCCCCCGCTCGGTGGCCGGGACCGTCAGGAGGTCGGTGCCGTCGAGCAGCGCCGAGCCCTCGGCGACGACCAGCCCGGCGAGCGCGTGCACCAGGCTGGTCTTGCCGGCTCCGTTGGGCCCGATCACCGCGAGCACCTCGCCGCGGTCAACCTCGCACGAGACATCGACCCGGCCCGGGACGCGGAGGTCCAGCGTGAGGGTCATGTGGTCCCCAGCCAACGGTCGCGGAGCGCGAGCAGCACGGCGACGGAGACCAGCAGCATCAGCAGGCTCAGCGCCAGCGCCGCGTCCTGGTCGGACTGGCGGGTCACGTAGATCAGGTTCGGCAGCACCTGCGTCGTCCCGGGGTAGTTGCCGTTGAAGGTGATGGTGGCGCCGAACTCGCCCAGCGCGCGGGCCCAGCCCAGCACGAGCCCGGCGACGATGCCGGGGAGCGCGAGCGGGGCGGTGACGCGTCGGAACGTGGTCCAGCGCCCCGCGCCGAGGGTGGCGGCCGCGGCGTCGTAGGCCGGGTCGGCGGAACGGAAGGCACCCTCGACGGCGATCACCACGAAGGGGAGCGAGACGAAGACGTGCGAGAGCACCACCCCCCAGGTGGTGAAGGGGAACGCGAAGCCGGTCAGCTCGAGGATCGGTTCGCCGAGGACGCCGGAGCGGCCGAAGGCGCTGCGCAGCGCCACGCCCGCCACGACGGGGGGCAGCACGAGCGGCAACGACACGAGCGCCCGGAGCAGCCCCCTTCCGCGGAACGAGATGCGCGCGAGCAGCCACGCGAGGGGGAGCCCGAGCACCAGGCAGATGGCCGCGGACGCGGTGGCGGTCGTCACCGAGAGCCAGAGCGCCTGACGGGCCACTTCCGAGCCCAGCTCGGCGGGGAGTGCGGCCCAGTCGGTCGCGACGACCATCGCGCCGACCGGCACCACCAGCAGCAGCGTGGCCACGGCGGCCGGCACCATCAGCACGGCCGGGGGGCGGCCCAGGGGATCTCTCACGGCAGCCGGAACCCCGCCTCGGCCAGCACCGCGCGCCCCGACTGCGACGTCATGAGCTCCACCCATTCACGGGCCAGCTCGGGTTCCTCAGCCTGGGTGAGCGTGGCGGTCAGGTACGCCGTCGCATGGTCCTCGGCGCCAGGGAGCTGCACCGTCTCCACTGCGGATCCGGCCGCGACGGCGTCGGTCGCGTAGACCAGCGCGGCGTCGACCTCACCGGAGGTCACCTTGTCGAGCGTGGCCCGCACGTCCTCCTCGAGGCTGACCGGCTCCGCCCCTACGCCGGCGTCATCGAGCACCGCCAGGGCGACCCGACCGCACGGGACCTCGTCGGCACACCGCACCCACGTCGCCCCCGCGAGGTCGGCGAGCGAGTCCACCCCGGCCGGGTTGTCGGGTGGCGTGACGATCACCAGGACGTTGCCGGCGAAGCGGACGACGTCCCGGGTCGAGCCGGCGGCCACGGCCACCTGCATCGACGTGTCGTCGGCCGTGGCGAGCACGTCGCCCGGTGCCCCGTCGGCGGCCTGCTGGGCGAGGTCGGTGCTCGAGCCGAACGAGAACCTCACCCGGGCCCCGGTCTGCTCCTCGAAGTCGTCGGCCAGCCGCTCGTAGGCGTCGGTCAGCGACGCCGCCGCGAGCACGGTCAGCTCCGGGTCGTCGTCGGTGCCGCACGCCGCCAGTGGGAGCAGCAGCAGCACCACTGCCGGCCAGCACCGCTTCACGGGCGCTCCACGACGACGTTGGTCGCCTTGACCGATGCGGTGGCGCGGACGCCTCGCTCGAGCCCGAGCTCGTCGGCGGCCTCGGTGCTCATGAGCGAGACCAGCCGGTAGGGGCCGCAGATCAGGTCGACCTGCGCCATCACGGTGTCGCGGACCACGCGGACGACGATGCCGTCGAGCCGGTTCCGCGCGCTGACGGCGCTGGCTCGCGATGCTTCGCGGTCGGGGTGGTCCGCCAGCTCCTCCGCGAGGGCGGCGAGATCGGCGCCCTCGACAACCGCGCGGCCGCGGCCGGTGGAGGCCGGGAGCCGGCCGGCGTCCACCCAGCGGCGTACGGTGTCGTCGCTGACGCCCAGCAGGGCGGCTGCCTCCGCGATCCGGTACGTCGTCACACCGGCCAGTGTCCGCGCATGCGGTGACGTTGCGCAAGAGTCGATCCGCATCTGCGGATCCGTGCACCGGACGGTCGACCGCTGGGTGGGCTCTGTGAGGATGGGGCCGTGAGTGAGCAGCCCGGCCGCTACCAGCGTTCCGTCTCCGGCCTTGTCGGCGCCCTGGCGGTGCTGCTCCTCGTCATCACGGCCTACCTCACCTTCCGGGCTCTGAACCGCGACGAGCTGGTGGTCGAGCCCGACAGCGTCGACTACCTCGACGCCGTCGGCTTCGCGCAGGACGCTGGACGGGACGTCGTCTACCCACGGTCGCTGCCCGCCGGGTGGCAGGCCACCAGCGTCGAGTCGCCGAACGAGCGGACGTGGGGCATCGGCTTCCTCACACCCGACGGTTTCGCCGGTGTGCACCAGTCGGGCCGCTCGCTGCCCGACATCCTGGAGATCTACGTCGACGAGGACACCGAGGAGCTCGACCCGGTGCGCATCGACTCGGCCGTGGCCGACCGATGGGGCGCCTACACCGACGAGGGCGGCGACCTGGCCTACGTCGCCGAGGTCGGCGAGGAGTGGGTGGTCGTCTACGGCTCGGCCGGTCGTGGCGACCTGACCACGCTCGCCGAAGCGCTGACGACCGACCCCGTGGAATGACGACAGGTCTGCGGGCCCGCCAAGGAGGCCCTACGTTCGTCGGTGGAAGCGGAGGTCGCCGTTGGGCAGGCGTCGGGTGTCGTAGCGGCGGTCGTGGGCGCGGTGGTGGTGCCAGGAGCAGAGCAGCACGGCGTCGTTGACGGTGGTGGGTCCGCCGTGTGACCAGGGGGCCTGGTGGTGGGCTTCGGTCCAGGCGGCGGGGATGTCGCAGCCCTCGGCGCGGCACTCGCGGTCGCGCACGGCGAGGGCCTTGCGCATCGCGGGGGTGTGGAGGCGTTTGGTCCGGCCGACGTCGAGGGGTTGGGAGGCGCCGTCGAGGACCATCGGGAGGATCCCGACGTTGCAGGCCAGCCGGCGGGCCTCCCCGACGCTGATCGCGTGCCCGGTGCCCAACCGGGCCACCCCGACCTGCTCGGCGAGCCGGTCGTGGTCGATGGTCACCACCAGCGACGCCGCATCCCCACCGTGCCGGGGCGCCGCCTGCTGGGGGAGCCGTTCGAGCAGGCTGCAGAACCCCTGGGCCAGCAACGTGGGGTAGGGGACCCGTTCTCCGGACTCGGGGTCGCGCCGGTCCACGTGCGCCAGCTGCTCGAGGTGGTCGCGTCGTGGTGAGGCGTGGGCGTGGAGCTGGGTGTAGAGCAGGTCGGCGTGCAGCACCGGCAGGTCGGCGGTGATCCGCACCAGCCCCGCGCCCAGGTCCTGCCGGCGGACCCGCATCCGGACCCGGGCCGCCCGCTCGGCACGTTCGAGGGCACGACGCTCGTGCTCCTCGGCCACCGCGGGGGCCACCACGTCCAGGATCCGCTGCCCCAGCCGGCGCAGCTGTGCCGGCCCGAACTCTCCGGCCAACCCCACCAGATGCGCCTCCGCCCGGGCCCGCACCTCGCGGTCGAGGTCACCGGGCAACGCCTCGAGGGCGGCGACGATCGCCTCCGCCTGCGCCCGACTGACCTCCCCGGCCAACAACGCCGACGCCACCCGGTGCCACCGCTGGTCCAACGCCTCGGCCAGCTGCTGCAGCCTCCGGCCCTCGGGCCGCTCCAACCGGGCCTGGTGCGCCAACCACACCCCGGCCGTCCGGGCCCCGTGCTCCTCCGCGACATCGCCGGCGGCCGCGAGCACCGCCAGCCGCAGCCCCTCCAACCGCGCGACCTGCTCCGACAACCCCACCAGCACCGAGGCCTTCGCAGCCGTCGACAAGAACACCGGGTTCGCACCCACCACCCCGTCCACCGCAGCCGCCACCGCCGCCACACACCCCACCAACGGGTGCGGCAACGGAACAGCTGACTGGCTCATACCCCCGACGCTAGGCCCGCCCCCGGACACCCAACGACCATCCATGCCACCCCTGTGAAGAACTCTCAGTGGACCCGGGCTGGGGACGATCCGTGGCGCGGACGGCCGGGGTAGTGCGTGCTCCGGCGAGCGTGTTGCCCTCGACGGCCCACCTGGGCCAGAGCCTCCAGCTCAGGAGCTGACTACTCGTCCTGCTCGACAGCCTGGTCGAGGCGCTCCCGGGCCCCGTCGAGCCAGCTCTGGCAGATCGTGGCGAGCTTCTCGCCCCGCTCCCACAGCGTGAGCGACTCCTCGAGGGTCGTGCCCCCGGCCTCGAGGCGGCGGACCACCTCGATCAGCTCCTCGCGGGCCTGCTCGTAGGGGATGTCGTTGCTCGTCGTCTCGCTCACGCGTCCTCCTCGCGCTCGGTGCCGGTGGTGGTGGCGAGCACCCGCCCGTCGGTGACCCGCACCGAGATGGCGTGGCCGGCCGTCACGCCGTCGACCGACGAGACCACGTGGCCGGCCTCGTCCTGCAGCACGGCGTAGCCGCGTTGCAGGGTGGCGAGCGGCGACAGCGCGCGGGCACGCGCCCGGTGGTGCTCGATGTCGTCGGTGGCGCGGTCGAGCGCGTGGCGCAGGGTCCGCCGCGAGCGGTCGCGCAGTGCCGCGACCTCGCTGCTCCGCTCGTCGACGAGGGTACGGGGGTCGGCCAGGGCGGGTCGGGAGCGCAGCGACTCCAGCGTCGCCTGTTCGCGCCCGATCAGCTGGCGGACTGCGGCGCGGGCACGGTCGCGCGTGGTGAGCAGCTGGCGCTGCTCCTCGGCGACATCGGGCACCACCAGCTTGGCGGCGTCGGTGGGGGTCGAGGCGCGGACGTCGGCGACGAGGTCCAGCAGGGGGTTGTCGGGCTCGTGGCCGATGGCGGAGACGACCGGGGTCCGCACCCGGTGGACCGCGCGCACCAGCCCCTCGTCGGAGAAGGGCAGCAGGTCCTCGACCGAGCCGCCGCCCCGCGCGACCACGATCACCTCGACCTCGGGACGACGGTCGAGACGCTCGACGGCCTCCATCACCTCGAGGGCACAGCGCTGGCCCTGCATGGGCGCGTGGACCACCTCGAACCGCACACCTGGCCAGCGCCGTCGCGCGTTGTCGAGGACGTCGCGCTCGGCGGCCGACCCCGCAGCGGTGACCAGGCCGACAGCCCGGGGGAGGAAGGGCAGGCGCCGCTTGAGGGCCGGCTCGAAGAGCCCCTCGGCGGCCAGCAACCTGCGGCGGCGCTCCAGGCGCGCCAGCAGCTCGCCCAGCCCGACCATCCGGATGTCGCTGGCGGCGAGCGACAGGCTGCCGTTGCCGGCGTAGAACGTCGGCCGGGCATGGACCACGATGCTGCCGCCCTCGACCACCGGGGGGTCGAGCGAGTCGAAGAGGGTGCGGGCGCAGGTCACGGTCACCGACACCTCGGCCACGGGGTCGCGCAGCGTCAGGAAGACGGTGCCCATGCCGGGGCGGCGGGTGAACTGGGTCACCTGGCCCTCGACCCACAGCGCGCCGAGCTGCCCGATCCACTGCGACAGCGCGTTGGAGACCGCGCGCACCGGGGCGGGCGCGTCGGCGGTGGTCTCACGCAGCGATGGCACGACCGCGAGCCTACGGGCAGCCGCCGACGCCCCGCGCCGACTCGGCTGGGCGTGGCCGGAGTCCCTAGACTCGGGCCCATGACGACGGACCTGGGAACCCCTCCCGTGCTCAGCCCCGAGGAGGCCGAGCGCGCCGTGCTGCTCGCGGCGCCGCGCGGCTACTGCGCCGGCGTCGACCGGGCGGTCGTGACGGTGGAGAAGGCGCTCGACCTCTACGGCGCGCCTGTCTACGTCAGGAAGCAGATCGTCCACAACAAGCACGTGGTGTCCGACCTCGAGTCGCGCGGCGCGATCTTCGTCGAGGAGCTCGACGAGGTCCCGGCCGGCGCGACGGTGGTGTTCTCCGCCCACGGGGTCTCGCCGGAGGTCCACCGACAGGCCCAGCAGCGCGAGCTCAAGACGATCGACGCCACCTGCCCGCTGGTCACCAAGGTCCACCACGAGGCGAAGCGGTTCGCCGGCGAGGACTACGACATCCTCCTCATCGGCCACGAGGGTCACGAGGAGGTCGAGGGCACCGCGGGCGAGGCGCCCGACCACATCCAGCTCGTCCAGGGTCCCGAGGACGTCGCGGGGATCGTCGTCCGTGACCCCGAGAAGGTGGCCTGGCTGTCCCAGACCACGCTGAGCGTCGACGAGACCCTCGAGACGGTGGCCGCGATCCGCGAGCGGTTCCCGGCGCTGCTGGACCCCCCGAGCGACGACATCTGCTACGCCACCCAGAACCGCCAGCTGGCGATCAAGGAGATCGCCCGCGACGCCGACCTGGTCATCGTCGTCGGGTCCGGGAACTCCTCCAACTCGGTCCGGCTGGTCGAGGTCGCCCTCGAGGCCGGGGCCCGGTCGGCCCACCGCGTCGACGACGCCACCGAGATCGACGAGGCCTGGCTCGAGGGCGTCTCCACCGTGAGCGTCACCTCGGGGGCGAGCGTTCCCGAGGAGCTCGTGCAGGGCGTGCTGGCCTTCCTCGCCGAGCGGGGCTACCCCGATGCGCAGGCGGTCCACTCCGCCGAGGAGTCGCTGATCTTCGCCCTCCCCAAGGAGCTGCGACGCGACCTGAAGGCGGCGCAGCAGGCCGCCATCTCGTCCTAGGGCCGGTCGTGGCGCGCTTCGTGGACCTGCACCCGGTCGACCCGCAGCCGCGTCGGGTCGCCCAGGTCGTACAGGCACTGCGTGAGGACGCGCTGATCGCCTACCCGACCGACTCCGGCTATGCGCTGGGCTGCCAGCTCGGCAACCGCGACGGGCGCGACCGGATCCTGCGGATCCGGCAGCTCGACGACCGGCACCACTTCACCCTGATGTGCCGCGACTTCGCCCAGCTCGGCCAGCTGGTCCACATCGACAACGCCGCGTTCCGGGCGATCAAGGCGGCCACGCCGGGGGCCTACACGTTCATCCTGCCCGCGACCGGCGAGGTGCCCCGCCGGCTGATGCACCCGAAGAAGCGGACCGTCGGGGTCCGGATCCCCCAGCACGCCGTGGTGTCCGCGCTCCTCGAGGAGCTCGGCGAGCCGCTGCTGACGAGCACCCTGATCCTCCCGGGCGAGGAGGAGCCCCGCACCCTGGGGTGGGAGCTGATGGAGGAGCTCGAGCACGAGGTCGACGTCGTGGTCGAGGCTGGCGAGACCATCGCCGAACCGACGACGGTGGTGGACTGGTCGGAGGGCTACCCGGACGTGGTGCGCGTCGGCTCGGGCGACCCCGGCCGCTTCGTGGCCTGAGCCACGAAGCGGTGGCGCACGGCCAGCACGGCCAGGCACACCAGGTAGCCGGTCACGAGGGCGCCGCTGTGGTGGGCGAGGCCGGTGACGACCGACTGGATCGCGCCGTCGTCGGGGTGGGTGCCGAGCAGACCGGGCCGGGCGATCTCCACCAGGACGAGGACGCCGAGCATCAGCAGCGGAGGCAGGACCCCGACCGCGAAGAAGTCGCGGGGACGCACCAGCAGCGCGATCGCGATGCAGGTCACGACGAACCCCAGGTCGAAGAGGAGCCCGAGCCCCTCACCGACGGCGAGGTCGAGCGCGACGACGCTGAGGGTGACGGCAGCGCCGAGCGCGACCATCTGGCGGCCGGGCTCGTGCCCCTGCTCCCACAGGGTGCGCGGCCCCGACTGCTGGCTCACGGACGTGCTGCCGCTACTGGGCACGCTGCCACGGTAGGAGCACGTCGTCGCCTGCGGCGGGCGGCGCGCCGGTGTCGGCCAGGTCGGGCTCGGACGCCGGCAGGGACCGGACGCCGAGGTCGAGGCGGCGGGGCGCGCCCAGCTCGGCGTCGGTGACGGCGAGGTCGCTGAACCGGCGCGCCGAGACCAGCACCCTCGACTCGAGGCTGCCCACAGCCTGGTTGTAGTGACCGACCGCGGCCCGCAAGGACCGTCCCACCTGGTCGAGGTGGCCGGCGAAGGTACCCAGCCGCTCGTGGAGGTCGCGGCCGAGCCGGTGCACGTCGCGGGCCTGGTCGGCCAGCGCCGCGTGGCGCCAGCCGTGGGCGACCGTGCGCAGGAGCGCGATGAGCGTGGTCGGGGAGGCGAGCACCACCTGCCGGTGCGCGGCGTAGTCGATCAGGTCGCGGTCGTGGTCGAGGGCCACGGCCAGGCAGGACTCGGCGGGCACGAAGAGCACCACGAACTCGGGGGTTTCGGGCAGGGAGCGCCAGTAGGACTTCGCCGACAGCCCGTCGACGTGGGTGCGCAGCTGGCGTGCGTGGCGTGCCACCGCCGCCTCGCGGGCGGTGTCGTCGGTCGCCGCGGTGGCGTCGAGGTAGGCGTCGAGGGGGACCTTGGCGTCGACCACGACCTGTCGGCCGCCGGCCAGGTGGACGACGAGGTCGGGCCGGCGGGTCCCGTCGTCGAGCCGCACCTGCTCGTGGAAGTCGCACCGGTCGACGAGGCCGGCCAGCTCCACCGCCCGGCGCAGGTGGAGCTCGCCCCACTGCCCACGCACCTGGGGCTTGCGCAGGGCCGTCGACAGCAGCCGGGTCTCCTGCTGCAGGTCGGTGACATGACGGCGCAGCTCTCCCTGCCAGGTGGATCGGTGGCGGTCGATCTCGATCATCTGGTCGCTCAGCCGATCGAGGCCCTGCATGACCTCGGCCTGGTCGACCATCCCGACGGCCACCCCCGGCCGCGACCTGGCCCAGAGCAGACCCAGGACACACCCGAGGACGATCCCCACCGCGAGCACTCCGAGCACCACCAGCGTCTCCATGCTCCCGAGGATGCCGGAGGCCACCGACAACCCCGGGGAGCGCCGCGGCGGGGCGTCCTGACCGCGCGCGCCCCGCCTCCGGCAGAATCACCGCCTGATGAGCCAGCCAGCCCCGCCGCAGTCCGCCCCCCGGGGCCGCAGCGACGCGACCTTCCTCGCCGTCGGGTCCCTGCTGAACGGCGTGCTGGCCTACGTCTTCTTCGCGCTGGTCACCCGCTCCCTCGGTGCCGGCCCGGCGGCGCCGGTGGCCGTCCTGTGGGCCTGGTGGGGTTTCGCCGGTGCCGCGCTCACCTTCCCGGTCCAGCACTGGATCGCCCGTTCCGCTGCGCTGCCCGGGGGCGAGGCCGCCGTACGCCGGGGGCTGCCGCACGTGGCCGCGGCCGTGGCCGGCGCCTCGGTCGCCGCGGGTCTGGTCGCCTGGCTCGCCGTCGACCGGCTCTTCGGCGCCGAGGGGGAGTGGTTCCCGCTGCTCGTGGTCGCCGTCGGCCTCGGCTCGGGCATGCTCGGCGTGGTCCGCGGCACCCTGTCGGGTCGGCGCGCGTTCGGCTCGGTGGCGGCGGCCCTGGCCCTCGAGAACGGCCTGCGCTGCCTGGCCGCCGCGGCGCTCTGGTGGGCCGGCGTCAGCTCACCGACCGCGTTCGGCCTCGCCCTCGTGGCGGGGTACGCCGCCGCGGTGCTGTGGCCGGCAGCCCTCGTGCCCCGCGCGACCGGCAGCGGCGAGGCCGACGCCCCGCTCGCCTTCGTCAGCGGCGCCTCGGCCGGGCAGCTGCTCGCGCAGGCGACGCTCACCGGCGGTCCCGTCCTGCTGGCGGCGGTCGGGGGAGCCCCGCCGCAGGTGACGGCGCTCTTCGCCGGGCTCGCCCTGTTCCGGGCTCCCTACACGCTGGCGCTCGGGCTGGTGGCGGCACTGACGGGTCGGTTGACGTCGCTGGTCGAGGCGCGCGACTGGTCACGGCTGCGCCGGATCCGTCGCGGTCTCACCGGCGGCACGCTCGCGGCCGCACTCCTGGCCGGCCTGGGCGGCGCGTGGCTCGGCCCGCCGGTGATGGAGCTGGTCTTCGGCACCGGGGTGCGGCTCGAGCCGGCCGAGGCGGCCGTGGTGGCCGTGGGGTCGGCGTTCGCCCTCGCCAACCTGGTGCTGACCGTCGGCCTGCTGGCGCGAGGCCGCAGCGCCTGGGTCGCCCGGACCTGGCTGGTCGCGGCGCCCGCCGGGGTCGTGGCCTACCTGCTGGCCGGTGAGCCGCTGGTGGCCACCTGCTGGACGTTCCTCGCGGTCGAGGCGGTCGCCTGGCTGGGCTTCGTGGTGCTCGAGGAGCGGTCCGACCGGCAGGTCGCCGGCCGGCAGGGGTGAGGGCGGAGGTTCAGCCCGCGGCCTTCACGGCCGCGACGAACGAGTCCGCCACCCGCTCCACCTCGGCGGGGGTCAGCCCGTTGTGGAACGGGAGCCGCACCAGACGGGTGCTGACGTCCTTCGACACCGGGCAGTCCGTCGACCTGGCCGCGAACATCCGGCCACCGTCGGAGTCGTGGAGCGTCACGTAGTGGAAGGTGGTCGCGATCCCGTCCTCGCGCATCGCGCCCATCACCTGGGGCCGCATGCCGGCGTCGGGCAGGAGCGCGTAGAAGAGGTGGTAGGCGGGCTGGAAGCCTTCCGGCACGATCGGCAAGCGGATGCCGAGCTCGGCCGCCGGCCCGGCCAGGGCGGCGAGGTAGCCCTCGAAGACCGCCCGACGTCGGGACTGGATCGTCTCGGCCTCCTCGAGCTGGCCGCACAGGTAGCCCGCCAGCACGTCGGAGATGCCGAAGGACGAGCCGTTGTCGCGCCAGGAGTACTTGTCGACCTGGCCGAGGAAGAAGGCCTGCCGGTCGGTGCCCTTGTCGTAGAGGACCCGCGCCCGGTTGACGTCGGCCCGGTCGTTGAGCAGCAGTGCGCCGCCCTCGCCACAGACGAAGTTCTTGGTCTCGTGGAAGGAGAGGCTGGCGAACCTGCCCATCCCGCCCAGCGGCTCGTCGTGGTGGGAGCCGAAGAGGCCGTGGGCGGCGTCCTCGACGACCACCACGTCGGGCCGGTCGGCCAGCACCTTGCGGATGCCGGTCATGTCGCACGCGACGCCGGCGTAGTGGACGACCACCACGGCCCGGACGCTGTCGTCGAGCAGCTCGGCGAGGTGGGCGGGGTCGATGCCGAGCGTCTCCGGCTCGATGTCGGCGAACAGGATCCGCGCACCCTGGCGGGCGAAGGCGAGCGCGCTGCTGGTGAAGGTGAAGGAGGGCACGACCACCGTGTCCTCGGGCCCGAGGTCGAGCAGCATCGCGCTGAGCTCGAGGGCCGACGTGCACGACGTGGTCAGCAGCACCTCCTCGGCCCCGGTGGCCTGCTGCAGCAGCTCCCCGGCCCGCTTCGAGAAGGGCCCACCGGAGGAGGTGTGGCCGCTGCGCATGGCCTCGGCCACGTAGTCGAGCTCGCGGCCGACGAGCTGGGGCTTGTTGAAGGGGATCTCGCTCATGTGTCCTTCCGGGTGCGCCAGGGGAGCTCCCGACCGAGCAGGTCGGCGAGCGCGTCGTCGCTGTCGCGGTAGTGGTCGCGCAGCTCGGCCTCGAGCGCGCGGTCGAGGGGTTCGGCGGTGCTGCTCGCGTTGACCGGACCGCCTCCGGTGTCCGGCCGTACGCCGGCATCGACGCCGAGCCACGTGAAGAGGTCGCCCACCACCCGGTCGGTGTCGTCGACCAGCTCCTCGAGGAACTGGACGTGGACGTCGAAGCGCTCGGTCCACCGCGCCAGGTCGGCCACGTAGCGACCCCGGGTGACGTAGGCGAACGGCGAGACCGAGGACGCGGCCCGGTCCCACTCCTGCTGGCCGGCCATGTCGGCCCGGAGCGCCTCCGCGAGCGGCCGGGTCTCCACGCCGTGGTCGCGACTGAAGCTCCAGTTGGACACCGCCCGGGCCACGGGGTCGCGGAGCTGCACGACGATCTGGGGACTCCCCAGGGTGGCGGCGACCCGGTCGGGCGCCTCCGGGGACTCGAGGTAGGAGGTGCTCTTCTCCCCGAGCAGCGACTCGCCGTCGACGTGACCGAAGAACTCCGCGCGATAGGCGTCGGCGCCCGGCGGGTCCTCCCGCAGGAACACCTTCGGCTCGGGCCTCGCCGGCCGGGCCATCGCGATCTCGGGGTGACCGGCCAGCAGCTCGTGGAGCCAGGTGGTGCCGCAGCGCTGCGCCCCGGCGACCAGGAAGTGACGCGTCACCGGCCCACCCGCTGCACGACGTGGAACCACTCGTCGGTGCTGACGGTGTTGAGGGTGCGCACGACGTACTCGCCGATCATCGACAGCAGCGCGATGATGAAGCCGGCGAACAGCGAGAGCAGCACCATCAGCGACGTCCAGCCGGGCACGACGGAGTCGGTGGCCAGGCCCCGCACCACGAGGAACCCGCCCAGCAGGAAGCTGAGGCCGGAGATCGTGAAGCCGAGGACCGCGGCGGCGCGCAGCGGCCAGGAGCTGTAGCTGAACAGGATGGTCACGACCAGCCGCAGGATCCGGACGAGGTTGTAGTTGCTCTTGCCGACCGGCCGCGGCTCGTGGCGCACCAGCGCGTTGGCGCGGGCGCCGGAGTACATGAGGGCCTGCCCGGTGATGTAGGGGTAGGCCGTGCGCGAGGCGACGATGCGGTCGACGACGTCGCGCCGCAGGATCCGGAAGTTGCTGACCACGAGGTCGGCGGGCTGGCCGAAGATCCGTCGGTTGATCATGCCGATGAGCTTGCTGCCGATCCGGCGGAAGCCGGCGGCCTTCTTCTGGTCGAACTTGCCGAAGACCACGTCGTGGCCGGCCATCGCGGCGTCGATGAGCACCAGCGCCTGGTCGGGCGGGTTCTGCAGGTCGTCGTCCATCGTGATCACGTAGTCGCCGCTGGCCTCGGTCAGGCCGGCCATGTTGGCGTAGTGCTGCCCGTAGTTGCGCATGAGGTCGAGGGCGACCACCTCGGGGTGCTGCGCCGCGCGCTCCGAGATCACCGACCAGCTGTCGTCGGGGCTGCCGTCGTTGACCAGGATCACCTCGAAGCGCAGCCCCGCCTCGCGGAACACGCTGACGACACGGTCGACGGTCTCGCCGACGATCCCGGCGCTGTTGTAGACCGGGATCACGATGGAATAGGTGAAGCTCCCACGGTCGAGCTGGGCCGTCATGGCACCGGATCGTGTCACAACCCCCACCACGGTCGTTACGCAGCGCCACCGATCACGCGCTCCAGGCGGGCGATGCGCTCCGGCCCGATCCGGTTGTCGACGTACCACACCATGTCGTAGGTCTGCCCGACGTAGACGTAGTGCTCCCGGATGACCGGCCGCGCCCAGTCGTACCAGGTGGGCTCGTCCATCGTGACGAAGGTCGGCCGTTCGACGGCGATCCGCTCCGCCAGCCCCTGGAGGCCGCGGGGGAGGTCGTCGTCGAGGTACTCGTTGAGCCCGTCGATGAACATCTGGTGCCGGATCGGGTTGCGGAGCTGGCCGAACACCAGCGGCTGCGGCGCCCCGATCGACAGCACCGTCACGTCGGGGCCGGCGGCGGCCAGCGCGGCGTCGATCTCGGCCCGCATCGGACCGAGCTCCGCGGGTCGGGTCACCCAGCTCGACACGCCGGATGAGACCAGCAGCACCAGGGTGTACGTCGCCACGACCGTGGTCGCGAGCCACCGCGGCCGCGAGCGCACCAGGCGGTGGAGCAGGCCGCCGAGTCCGAGCGCGGCCAGCGGCAGCATGACCACCGCGTCCGCCCAGCCGTTGAACACGCGGACCGACCACAGGAGGATCGCCACGGTGGCACCGGAGAGCGAGAGCACGGCCCACCAGCGCGGGTCGGAGCGCTCCCGACGGAGCAGCTGCACGACCCCGAGGACGAGCATGGCGACCAGGCCCGCGATCACCAGCCACAGCGACTGCCCGAACCCCTCGACCATCTCCTCCGGGCGTCCCGTGACGAACTCGGCGAGACCGGTCTGGTCGGTCCAGCCGGCGTTGATGAAGTAGAAGCCGTCGAGGAACTGCCGCAGTGCGCCGGCTCCCCAGAAGTAGGACGTGATCACGGCTGTCGGGATCAGCCCGCCGACCGCGAAGCGCACCAGCGCGGCCGGGGCCTGCCGCCACGTCAGCCCGAGGACCGCGACGACGACCGCGGCGGTCCCCACGAAGAACGACGGCTGCCAGGTCAGGGTGGCGAGGGCGGTCGCGGCACCGGCGAGAGCCCAGCGGCGGTGGGTGGTCGCGAGCAGCGCGCAGACCACCAGCAGCAGCATCGTCGTCTTCTCGCGCGGTCCGCCGCCGGCGTACGTCACGAAACCCTGGAAGGAGAGCAGGCTCGCGGCGGTGGCCGCGCCCGCCAGCCGGGAGGCGAAGGCGTCGCGGCCCAGCAGGTAGATCAGCCACACCGCGATCGCCGAGAGCACGAGCATCAGCACCCGCATCGTCAGCAGGTCGTCGGTGCCGACCAGCCGGGCGAACGCCACGCCGGCACCCGGCACCATGTGGGCCAGCGGCCCGGCGCGGTTGAGGACGCTGACGTAGGGCGGGACGCCCTCGGCGAACTGCTGCGCGCTGTAGGAGTACAGGGCCAGGTCGCGGGTGAGGACGCCGCCGAAGCCGTGCAGCAGGAAGATCACCACGCCGGCGGCGGCGAGCAGGGGTCCCCACGGGTCGATGCGCAGCCGGCTGCCGAGACCGCGCACAGCCCCGGAGCGTTGCTGGTGCATGACCCTCAGCCTAGGGCTCCGTGGTGAACGCGCGACGACCTCATCCCAGGTCGAGGTCGACGACGACGGGGGCGTGGTCGGAGGCCCCGGTCCCGGCGCGCTCGTCGCGGTCGACGAAGGCACCCGTCGTCGCGGCGGCCACCGCGGGCGAGCCGAGGACGAAGTCGATGCGCATCCCCCGGTTCCGCTCGAACCGCTGCCGGTAGTAGTCCCAGTAGGTGTAGACGCCCGGACCCGGGGTGTGGGGCCGAGCCACGTCCACCCAGCCTGCGTCGAGGAACGCCTGGAAGGCCGAGCGCTCCGGCGGCGTGACGTGGGTGTCCCTGGCGAAGGCGGCCATGTCGTAGACGTCGTCGTCCTGCGGGGCGATGTTCCAGTCGCCGACCAGTGCGGTGGGCGTGCCCAGCCAGGCGGTCGCCGCCTCGCGCAGCCGGGAGAGCCAGTCGAGCTTGTAGACGTAGTGGGGGTCGTCGACCTTGCGGCCGTTGGGCACGTAGAGCGACCACACCCGCAGGCCTCCGCACGTCGCGGCCAGCGCCCGGGCCTCGGCAGCGGGCGGCTCGCCCCAGCCCGGCATCCCCGGGAAGCCCGCGGTGACGTCGTCCAGGCCGACCCGGCTGATGACCGCGACGCCGTTCCACTGGTCGTGGCCGACCGCCGCCACCTCGTAGCCCAGCGACTGCAGCCCCATCAGCGGGAGCTGCTCCTCGCGTGCCTTGGTCTCCTGCAGCGCGAGGACGTCGATGTCGTGGCGTTGCAGCAGGGCCTCGACCCGGTCGATGCGCGAGCGGAGGGAGTTGACGTTCCAGGTGGCGAGCCGCACGCGGCGACCCTACTGAGCGCGTGTGCGGCGCTTGGCGCTCAGTGCCTCGTCCACCTGCCGCCGGGTGGACTTGTCCACGTCGACGTGGAGCCAGGCCCGCCACGAGTGGAACCGTCCGACCGGGACGTAGTCGGGCTCGAGGGGCTTGAAGAGCTGCGGCATGGGGCCGGGGACGGTGAAGAGCACCTCGGCCTCCTGCTCGCGCACCCAGGAGACGTACGCCGTCAGACCACCGGGCCAGGTGTCGTCGATCCACCGCTGGATGGCGGGGCTGAAGAGCTGATAGGGGCTGATGCTGCGGCGGCCGGTCAGGGCGAGCGGCTGGGGGACCCCCACCGTCATCACGCTCGCCTCGGGGAGGGGTGAGAGGACCTTCTCGGCCTGGTTGCGGCCACCGAGGATCGTGCTCTTGGCGGTCCCGACCATCTCGAGCGCGGTCGTGACGAGAGCCGCGAGCACGAAGCCCGCCACCCCGACGGCCAGCGCGGTGCGTGGGACCTTCCACCCGGACACCGCGTGGGCCAGCAGGGCCGCGCCGTTGCCGAGGCCGACCGCGGCGACCGTCAGGACCAGCAGGGAGTCCGGCGCGGCGTTGAAGGCGTAGAAGCTCCACGCCACCGCGCCTACGGTGGCGGCGCCGGTGGCCACGGCCCCGGCCCGTGCGTCGGCGAGGGGGGTGCCGGCGACCGGCCGGAGCACCAGCACCACCAGCGCCACGACGACGGAGAGCACCAGCCCGCCCAGGAGCAGCCACAGGGTCCAGCCGAACCAGTGCTGCATCCCGGCCGAGACGGCCGGGAGGTGGCGCAGCAGCGGTGGCTGGCTGGTGTAGCCCGCGTTGGCGCGCCAGAAGCCGTCGAGGAAGTCCGAGAGCGCCCCCGCCGCCACGAAGTAGAGGACGGTCGCCGTCAGGGTCGCGAGGCCGCCCAGGGCGAAGCGGCCCAGGGCGAGGACGCGGCCGCGCCACCCGCCGTCGGCGGTCAGGCCCATGACGAGGGCGGCCAGGGCGAGCGCGAACAGCACCGGTTGCCACGTCAGCGTCGCCAGTGCCGTGGCGACACCGGCGAGGAGCATCCGGCGTTGCACGACCAGCATCAGCGCCAGGGCCATGAACACGACCATCGGCTGCTTGCTGTCGGGGCCGGAGGTCGAGAAGTGCGCCCACAGGGGGAAGCTGACCATCGCCGCGGCGCCGACACTCCCGCCCAGGCGGGACCCGAACACGGTCCGGACCGTGACGTAGACCAGCACCGGGGTCAGGGCGGCCAGCGCGAAGTAGAGCACCCGGGCTCCGGTGACGTCCTCGGCGCCGACCCACCGGCCGAGGGAGACGCCCAGCCCGGGCAGCAGGTGCGCCAGAGGTCCGGCACGGTTCCAGACGGCGACGTACGGCGGCTCGCCGTCGGCCACCGCCTGGCCCGCCTGGATGTAGAGCGCGACGTCGCGCGTGACCCCGTTGGTGAAACCGTGGCCGATCCAGGTCACGACGGGGGCCAGCAGCCACAGGGGGACGAGGGGGTCGAGGCCGAGGCGTCGCGGACGGGGCTCGGTGGCGACGCCGGGGGGCGGGGTGGCGGTGCTGGTCGACATGGTGGTCGAAGAATCGCACGGAGCGACCGCCACGGTGGAAATGACGGGCCATGTCGCGGTCGTCCCACCGGCGGGGGGTCCCTAGGCTGGCCGGGTGAGCGTCCCCGACCGTGCCGACATCCTCCGGGCCCACGAGCTCATCGGGAGTCGCGTGCGACGGACGCCGGTGGTGGAGGCGCTCGGGGTGACGCTCAAGCTCGAGCTGCTCCAGCACGCGGGATCCTTCAAGCCGCGCGGCGCGTTCGCCACGGTGCTGGCCGAGCCGGAGCAGCCCGCTCGGCTGGTGGCCGCCAGCGGCGGCAACCACGGCCTGGCGGTCGCGCACGTCGGCGCCACCCTGGGCATCCCCACCGACGTCTTCGTGCCCGACATCGCCTCCCCGGTGAAGGTGGCGGCGATCCGCGAGCGGGGCGCCACGGTCCACCAGCAGGGTGCCGACTACGCCGCCGCGCTCGAGGCGAGCCGTGACGCGGCAGCCGAGCCCGGGGTGCTGGCGATCCACGCCTACGACGGCCCGTTCACGCTGCCGGGGCAGGGCACCGTCGCGCTGGAGCTCGAGCAGCAGGCACCGGACCTGGACACCGTGGTGGTCGCGGTCGGGGGCGGGGGGCTGATCGGCGGCATCGCCGCGTGGTACGCCGGCAGCGGTGTCCGCGTCGTGGCTGTCGAGCCGGAGGGCTGCCCGTCGATGCACGACGCCCTCGCCGCCGGGCGACCGCTCCGCGCGCCGGTGGGTGGTGTGGCCGCCGACGCGCTCGGTGCGTCCCAGGTGGGCGAGCGCGGGTTCGCGGCGTGCCGGGCAGCGCAGGTGCAGTCGGTGCTGGTCCCGGACGAGGCGATCCTCGGGGCCCGGCGCCGCCTGTGGTCAGAGCTGCGGGTGGTGGCCGAGCCGGCGGGTGCCACGGCGCTCGCGGCCGTGGTCACCGGGCAGGTCGAGGGGGACCGGATCGGCGTGGTGGTCTGTGGTGGCAACACCGATCCCGGAGACCTCGCCCGCGGCCCCTCTGGCGATTCCATGACGGGTCGCGACCGCCCGTAGACTGCCCGCCCGTGGCTCTCACGATCGGCATCGTCGGACTCCCCAATGCCGGGAAGTCGACCCTCTTCAACGCCCTGACCAAGAACGACGTGCTCGCGGCGAACTACCCGTTCGCCACCATCGAGCCCAACGTCGGGGTGGTCGGGGTGCCCGACGAGCGGCTGCCCCGCCTGGCCGAGCTCTTCGAGAGCGCCCGGGTGCTGCCCGCCACGGTGGAGTTCGTCGACATCGCCGGGATCGTTGCCGGCGCCTCGCAGGGGGAGGGCCTGGGCAACAAGTTCCTCTCCCACATCCGCGAGTCGGCCGCCATCTGCCAGGTGACGCGGGTGTTCCGCGACGAGGACGTCACCCACGTCGACGGCAAGGTCGACCCGGCCAGCGACATCTCCACGATCCAGACCGAGATGATCCTCGCCGACCTCCAGACGGTCGAGAAGGCGATCCCCCGGCTGGAGAAGGAGGCCAAGGGCAAGAAGGACCTGCTGCCGATGGTGGCCGCCGCCAAGGAGGCCCAGGAGGCACTCGAGGCGGGTACGCCGGTGATCGCGACCGACATCGACCGGGCGCTGCTGCGCGAGCTCTCGCTGCTCACCGCCAAGCCCTACCTCTACGTCTTCAACTGCGACGCCGACGAGCTGGCCGACGAGGACCTCAAGCAGCGGATGCGCGAGCTGGTGGCCCCGGCCGAGGCGATCTTCCTCGACGCCAAGTTCGAGGCCGAGCTGGTCGAGCTCGACGACGACGAGGAGGCCCGCGAGATGCTTGCCGAGATGGGCGTCGACGAGCCCGGCCTCGACCAGCTGGCGCGCGTCGGCTTCGACACCCTCGGGCTGCAGACCTACCTCACTGCCGGCCCCAAGGAGTCGCGCGCCTGGACGATCCGCAAGGGCGCGACCGCCCCCGAGGCCGCCGGCGTGATCCACACCGACTTCCAGAAGGGCTTCATCAAGGCCGAGGTCATCTCCTTCGACGACCTCGTCGCCGCGGGCTCCATGCTGAAGGCCAAGGAGGCCGGCAAGGTCCGGATGGAGGGCAAGGACTACGTCATGCAGGACGGCGACGTGGTGGAGTTCCGCTTCAACGTGTGAGTGGGCCGTCCGGGCCGCCGGCGGCCAGCTGCTCGACCAGGATGTCGCCGTGGCCGGCGTGTCGGGCGAGCTCGGCGATCACGTGCAGGTAGACGTACCGCAGGCTGACCGGCCCCTCGTGCCAGGGGAACCGCTCGTCGAGATCGTGCGCCTCGGCCACCACCCGCGAGTGCGCGCAGGCGGTGAGGAACGCGGTCCGCACGGCGTCCACCGTGTCCTCGCTCCCCAGTACGAAGCTGTCGTCGACGGTGGCCGGCAGGCCCAGCTCGGCACGCGGCACGCCCGCCACGCGGGAGTGGAACCACACCTGCTCCACGAACGTGGCGTGCTTGACCAGTCCCAGCGGGGTCGTCAGCGAGGGGACCAGCCGGGCGCGGGCTGCGGTGTCGTCGACCTGGTCGAGGAGGCGGGCGATCTCGTCTCGCTGGGCGTCCAGCATCCCGTCGAGCAGCACCCGCTCACCGGCCACCACGCTCTTCACGGACCACAGGCTAGGTGCCGGGCCCGAGCTGCGTGGACGCGGGAGCAAGCGTGCGCGTCACGCCTTGACGGCGGTCGCGTCCATCTCGACGAGCAGCTCGGGCCAGGCCAGGGTGGCCACGCCCAGCAGGGTGCTGGCCGGCCGGCAGCCGGCCCGCGCGAGCCGGCCGACCACGTCGACGGCCTCGTCCGCCTCCCAGTAGGTCTCGATGTCGGTGGTGTAGTAGTTCAGCCGCACGACGTCGGCCAGCTCGTAGCCCGCCGCGTGCAGCACGGTCTCCAGGTTGTCCAGCGTCTGCTCGATCTGGGCCTTCATGTCGCCGGCGTGCACCGGGCGGCCCTCGGCGTCCATGGAGGCGATGCCCGAGACGTGGAGGGTCCGGTGGCTTCCGACGACCTCGTTGGCCTGGACGTAGCCGAGCTCGTCCTGCCAGGTCCAGGGGTTGACGGCGTTGCGGTGCATGTCGGTCAGTCCTCTCGTGATGGGTGGCCCGTGACGTCGAGGCCGTGGTTGAACAGGTCGTCGGGGTCGAGGAGTGCCTTGAGTGCCGCCAGCCGCTCGTAGGCGCCGGGGACGGTCCCGCGGGCGACGCCGTGGCGGCGGTCCCCGCCCTCGACGTAGTTGAGGTAGTGCCCACCGGTGAGGTCGGGCGCGATCCGCGCGGTGAGGTCGTGGATCAGGGAACGCACCGCGGCCACGTCCGACGCCGTCTCCGTGACGCCGACGAGCTCGAGAAGGATCGCGGCGTCCCGGTTGCCGAAGGCCGCCGGCTGTGACGTGCCCCGGGCGAGGGCACCACCGGCGTGGCGCAGCTCGGTCTGCACGAGCAGCGGTGGCCGGTCCGGCGGGAACGTCCCCGAGACGAGCGCGTCGATCGTGTCGTCACCGAGCGACCCCAACCACAGGCCGGTGCCCTCGTAGGGGACCGGCTCGAGCGGGTCCTGGCTGATCTCGGCGATCCGGTCGAAGGGGAGCGGCCCCCACTCGTCGACGTCCGGCTGGCGCCACTCACGCCAGTGCGCCAGCAGGCGTTCGCCGTCCTCGGTCGGGCCCTTGAAGGCGCCCCGCACGAGGACGTACGCCGCTCCACGCAGCTCCTCGGGGACGTCCTCGAGGTCCGGGAAGTTCACGAGCGTCACCGCGGAGGTGAGGTCCTCGGGGACGGTGGGGATCCAGTCACGCCAGCGCTGCATGACCTCGTGGGCCATCGTCGCCGGGTAGTAGAGGCTGCCGCCGTAGACCTCCGCGACCGGGTAGAGCCGGATCTCCATCGCGGTGACGACGCCGAGGTGGCCGGCCCCCGCCCCGCGCAGTGCCCAGAAGAGCTCGGCGTTCTCGTCGGGGGTGACGCGCAGGAGCTCACCCTCGGCGGTCACGAGCTCGAAGGCGAGGACGCTGTCGGCCGAGGTGCCGTACTTGCGCGCCAGCCACCCGAGCCCGCCGCCGAGGGTGTAGCCGACAGCGGAGACGTCGGGGGTCGACCCGAGCAGAGGTGCGAGGCCGTGCGGGGTGACCACGTCGAGCACGGCCTGCCACTTGGCGCCGCCGGCGATCCGCGCGGTCCGGCGCTCCGGATCGACGCGGACGTCCGCCAGGCGGGCGAGGTTCAGCAGGATCGCGTCGCACGCCGCCCGCGCGGGCCCGTGCCCGGCCGACTGGATCGCGAGGGAGACGCCGTGGCGCCGGGCGGCCTCGACGACGGCCACCACGCCGCCGGTCGACGTCGGCACGGCCACGGCGACCGGGTGGTGCTCGACCGCGAGGTTCCAGGTCGTGCGCCAGGTGTCGTAGCCGGCGTCGTCGGGGGTGAAGAGCTCCAGGTCCGGGTGGACCCGCAGGTCGGCGAGCCACACATCGGTGGCGGGGGAGGTGCTGGTGGTGGTCGGTGCGGTCATCGTCGTGCCTCTCGTGGACAGACCGACTAGTTGGTCTGAAGAGACGAAGATAGAGACCGACTAGTTGGTCTGTCAAGAGGTAGAGTGGCCTCATGGCCACCCCCACCGCCCGCGACAAGATCCTCGAGGCCGCCCACGACCTGGTGTTCGAGGTGGGCTTCACCGGGACGACCGTCGACGCGATCCTCGCCGCGACGGGGACGTCCAAGGGCGCGTTCTTCCACCACTTCCCGACCAAGGGGGCGCTCGGGAAGGCGCTGATCGAGCGGTACGCCGAGCTCGACGCCGCGGTGCTCGACCAGTACATGACGCGCGCCGAGGAGCTGACCGACGACCCCGCCGAGCAGCTGCTCGAGTTCCTCCGCGGCTTCGAGGCCGACATCGAGGCCGGGCTGATCACGCAGCCCGGCTGCCTGTTTGCCTCCTACCTCTACGAGCGGATCCCGGAGGAGGCGGAGTCGGACCGGGTGATCCTGGCTGCCATCGCGCTGTGGCGGGGACGGATCCTCGAGAAGCTCGAGCAGGCCGTCGCCGTGCGGCCGCCGGCGGTCGATGTCGACCTCGAGTCGCTGGCCGACCACGTGTGGGCGGTGTTCGAGGGCGGGTTCATCCTCGGCCGGGCCGTCGGCGACCAGATCCGGCTGCGCGACCAGCTGCGCCAGCTGCGCACCTACCTGACGCTGCTGCTCGGTGTCGAGGCGTCAGCAGGGGAGAGCCCCTGAGGCGCCCCCGGGGGTGCGGACCGCGCGACCCCACGCCTGACCGCGGCGGCTCAGGTGTGCGTCCCCACGTTGACGACGCGGCCGCTCGCGTCGCGGTAGAAGAAGCGGGTGACGCCCCACGGCTCGCTCGTCAGGGGATGCACGACCTCGACGCCGGCGTCGAGCGCTGCAGCGTGGGCGGCCTCCACGTCGTCGACGAAGACGGAGACGTCGGGGTTCACCGGCGCCGTCGCGTCCCGGGTCATCAGGCCGAGCTGGTGCCCCTCGGAGTCGGCGAGGAAGGCGACCCACCCCAGGTCCATCACGAGGTCGAGGCCCAGCACGGCACGGTGCTGACGCACGGCGGTGGGGAGGTCGTCGGTGGTGAGGACGGGCGCGACTCGCTCGATGTTCACGCCTTCCAGCCGAGCACGCGTCGCTCGGACCTGCAACCCCCCGGTGCTCGCTTCGGCCCGTCAGTGGGCGCCGGCGATGTTGAGGCCGACCACGCCCACGACGATGAGGGCCAGGGAGAGCGCCTTGACCCAGCCGAGCTGCTCGCCGAGGAACAGGTAGCCGATCACTGCCACCAGGGCCGTGCCGAGCCCTGACCAGACCGCATAGGCGACGGACACCGGGAGCGTGCGGACGACGAGCGCCAGCAGCCAGATGGACACCGCGTAGCCGCCGAGCACCACGGCGGTCCAGGTCGGGTTGGTGAATCCCTCGGCCCGGGGGAGGAGCGCGGTCGACATCACCTCCACGGCGATGGCGGCGAGGAGGAGGAGCACGGCGACGAGCATGATCGGGTCCCTTCTGTAGCAGTCGCTACATCTCCAATGTAGCACTCGCTACACTGGCCCCGTGAGCCGACAGGAGGAGCTGCTGGACGCGGCGACCGACCACGTGCTGGAGCACGGGTTGATCGGGTTGACCCTGCGGCCGCTCGCCGCCGCGCTCGGGACCAGCGACCGGATGCTCGTCTACCACTTCGGCAGTCGGGACGCGCTGGTCTCCGCCGTGGTCGCGAGGGCCACCGAGCGGGCGGTGGCCACGGTGGCCGCGCTGCCCGCCGCGCCCTCGGTGAGGTCGGCCGTCACCCGGCTCTGGCGGGCCTACCAGCAGCCGGCGCTCAACGCCTGCCTGACGACGTACTGCCAGGCCGCGGCGACCGGGTTGATCGGCCAGGAGCCCTACCGGTCCGTGGCGCGGGCCAGCAACGCGGTCTGGGCGGAGGCGCTGCGCGACTACCTCGTCCGCAGCGGGGCGCCCGTACGTCGGGTGGCACGCATCGCCACGTTGGTCGACTCGGCCCTCTACGGCTTCCACCTCGACCTGACGACGGACCGTCCCGACGAGCTCGACCGCGGCGTCGAGGACCTGGCGAGCGCGGTGCAGGCCCTCGCCGGGTGATCCCGGTCGGGCCTAGGAGGCTGCGGGCTCGCGGATCCAGCGCTGCAGCGTCTGGGCCAGCGGCGCGAGGGCGATCGGACGGGCGAGGTGGTCGTCGACCCCGGCCTCGCGCAGCTGCTCGACGAGGTCGGGCTCCTCGGTGGCCGCCATGGCGATGATCGGCACCCGCTGGGCGCCGTCGACGCTGCGGATGGCCTCGGCGATCTGGTAGGTGCCGTCGGCGGTGACCCGGCAGTCGAGGAGCACCGCGTCGACCGCCCCCTGGGCGAGGGCCACCAGCGCCTCCACCTCGTCGCCCGCGACGGTCACCCCGTAGCCGAGGTACTCGACCATGCCCGAGGTGATGAGCTGGTTGGTCTGGCTCTCGTCGACCACCAGCACCCGGCCCTTCGCGGACTCTCGGTCGCGGACGAGCTGGCGGGTGGCGCTCAGGTCGACCAGCACGTTGCGCAGCTGGCTGCCGTGCACAGGCTTGGCCACGCAGGCCGCCACCCCCGAGGTCCGGGCCTGGGCCTGCCCGACCTCGGGGTCCGACGTGAGCAGCACGGGCAGCGGGTGGTCCCCGCCGAGCTCGACGATGCGCTGCGAGAGGCCGAGGCCGTCGAGCCCGGGCATCACCAGGTCGGTCACCACGAAGTCGTACGCCGTCCCGCCCCGTCGGGCGGACAGGGCGGTCATGGCCTCCACGCCGCCCTCGGCGGTGTCGACCTCCGCGCCCCAGGAGCGGAGCATGCTCGCGATCACCGCGAGACTCGTGGGGTTGTCGTCGACGGCCAGCACCCGGACCCCGTCGAGGGCGGGTCCGGGAGTGACCTCCGCGGCCGCGGTCGCCCGCTCCAGGGGCACGGTGAACCAGAACGTGCTGCCGTCACCCGGCGCGGTCTCGACGCCGATCACCCCGCCCATGAGCTCGACCAGCTGGTGACAGATGGCCAGGCCGAGCCCGGTGCCGCCGTAGCGCGTCGTCGCGGACGAGTCGGCCTGGGCGAAGACGTCGAACAGGGTGTCGCGGACGTTGCCGGGGATGCCGATGCCGGTGTCGCTCACCTCGAACCGGACCACGCTGACCGTGTCGTCACCACTCTCCTGGCAGACCCGGACGACGACCTCGCCGGACTCGGTGAACTTCACGGCGTTCTCGGCCAGGTTGAGCAGGACCTGGCGCAGCCGCGCCGGGTCGGCGCGGAGCGGCACCCGGGACAGGGCGTGGTCGCAGTCGACGACGAGCTCGAGGCCCTTGCTGCGGGCGTCGTGGGCAATCAGGTCTGCGGTCTCCTCGGCGACGGACACGACGTCGACGTCCTGCACCTCGAGCTCGAGACGCCCCGCCTCGACGCGGGAGAAGTCGAGGATCTCGTTGATGAGGTTGAGCAAGACCCCGCCCGCCCCGTGGACGCCCTCGGCGTACTGCCGCTGGCGGTCGTCGAGGTCGGTGCGCAGCAGCAGCTCGGAGAGGCCGATCACACCGTTCATGGGCGTGCGGATCTCGTGGCTCATGGTGGCGAGGAAGTCGGACTTGGCGCGTGACGCCTTCAGGGCAGCGTCCCGCGCCTCCTGCAGCTCCGACTGGGCCCGCTCGTGGGCGCGGAGCAGACGTGCCGTCCGGGTGTAGGTGAGGGCGACGAGGACGACCGTGCCGACCATGAGCGGTGCCAGCTGCACGGGTCGCCCGGTCGACAGGTCGAGGACCACCAGCGCGGGCGGGGCGACGAGCGGGCCGAGCGCGATGGCGAGCTTCACGCGGTTGGTGGCGCCGGGGGAGTCCTCCTGCTGAGCGGCCGCACCGCCGCGGTGGAACCGTGCCATCAGGACGGCGCCGAGCATCCAGCCGGCGTTCTGCCAGTTCTCGTGGGCGTCGGTGAGCGGAAGGGTGAGGAACCCGATGTCGGCAACTAGCCAGGCGCCGACGCCCACGCCGAACCACGGGTCGATCCACCGGCGCGCGCGCCGGTCGGTGAGGATCCGGATCGCCAGCGCCAGGAGGACCGCGTCGGCGATGGGGTAGGTCGACCAGATGACCTTGACCAGCGGCGTCAACGACGGGTCGCCCGCGATGCTCGCGACCGACAGGTTCCACAGCAGCATCACGCTGATGGCCACGATGGTCAGGGCGTCGATGACCGAGTCGGTGTCGATCTTCTCGCCCGTGCGCGCACGCACCAGCACGATCGACAGCGCCGCGGCGAAGCAGAGGTAGGAGACCAGCCAGCCCACGTCGGCCAGCGACGCGTCCGTGGCCGGCTGGTTGCGCACGAAGGTGTACCAGACAACCTCGCCGAGCGCGTTGCTCGTGAGGCCTGCTGCGATGAGCGCGGCCGGCAGGCGTCGTTCACGAGAGGCCCGGGCGCTCCCCACCCAGGCGGCCGCAGCCGCACCGCCCAGGACCGCGACGAAGGTGACCCCGACGACAGTGTCGCTCGGCCGCACCACGTGGACGACCACGGCGACCAGCCAGGCGAGGCCGACGAGCGCAGGCCACAGCGCCCGGCGTGTGAGGGCCGGAGGCAGTGCCGCGGAGGGGGCGGTCGACATCAGCGCTCCTAGAGGGTCCCCGGGGGGTGGTGCCAGTCTGCGCCGAACCCGCCTGTCACATGCGCATTTGACCGTTTCTTTACCCGCGTGTGACCAGCCGTTTGACGTTGCTGCTGAGACGCACCTCACGGCCCGCGGACCCTCCGCCACACCTAGGCTCGCCGGCATGGGAGCCGAGTGGGACCAGCACGTCGCGGTGACGAGGCTCGGAGCGGGCAGCTACGCCGCCGAGCTGACCGACGGCTGGCGGGTCGGCGGTGGGATCAACGGCGGCTACCAGCTGGCTGTCGTCGGGACGGCCCTGAGCAAGGTCGTCCCCGGCCGTCCCGACCCCCTCGCGATCAGCGCCTACTTCCTCTCGGCCGCCACCCACGGGCCTGCAACCGTCGATGCTCGCGTCCTGCGCGAGGGCGGCAGCGTGGCCACCCTCGCCGCGGACCTGCGGCAGGGAGACCAGGCCCGGCTCAGCGTGCTGGCGACGTACGGCGACCTCGCCGGCCTGCCCGACGACGTCCGCACCACCGCGACCCCGCCGGACCTGCCCCCGGTGGAGGAGTGCGTGTCCAACCGCCACGCACCGGAGGAGGTCCGCAGCGTCGCGCCCCTGATGGAGCGCTTCGACATGCGCTTCGACCCCCGGCACGTCGGCTGGGTGGTCGGCCAGCCGAGTGGCAACGGCGAGATGCAGGCGTGGTTCCGCCTGGTCGAGGACCGCGAGCCGGACCCGATGTCGCTGCTGATGGTGGTCGATGCCCTGCCGCCGGTCACCTACGACCTGGGGATGGCCGGGTGGGCGCCGACGCTCGAGCTGACCGCGCACGTGCGCGCCTGCCCGGCGCCCGGCTGGCTCCAGGTCCGCCACGCGACCCGCAACGTCGCCGGCGGGATGTTCGAGGAGGACTGCGAGGTGTGGGACTCCTCCGGCCGGCTGGTCGCCCAGAGCCGGCAGCTGGCGCGGGTTCCCCGCTAGTCGAACCAGTCGCGACGCATCGACACGACCCAGCGTCGCCCGGGGTGCTCGGTGAGCGTCCACAGCCGGTCGGTCGCCGGCCAGTAGGTCAGGTCCTCGGGTCCCATCGGCACCGCGAACCGATGGGGCCGCAGGGCGCCCGGGTGACCCGTGTGGACGGTCCCGGGCCGCCACGGGCCGTGCGAGGACGTCACGTGCAGCCGGCCGCGGGCCGTCGCGGCGCCCTGCATCCGCAGCACCC
The DNA here is from genome assembly GCF_019880385.1 of Nocardioides coralli. Taxonomy (NCBI): domain Bacteria; kingdom Bacillati; phylum Actinomycetota; class Actinomycetes; order Propionibacteriales; family Nocardioidaceae; genus Nocardioides; species Nocardioides coralli. The sequence goes on along the minus strand of NZ_CP082273.1, from coordinate 2,779,132 downwards.
CGCCGTCCTCCAGCACGACCGGCCGGGACCGACCGTCCTCGCCGACGAGCAGGGGCCAGTCGTCCGCGGCCAGGCCGAAGCGCGCCAGCCGGGTCGCCTCACCCGTGCCGGCGGCGTACTCCCCGGCCAGGAGGCACGGCGGGCTGGTGTCCCGGTCCAGCGACAGGAAGGAGAAGCGCAGCGGGCGGTGTCCCTCGGCGGTCCTGGCCCGGTAGGCGGCGCGCGCGGGCAGCACGTACGTGTGGCCGAACGCCGCGAGCGCGTCCCCGCCCGCTCGCAGGACGTCGTCGAGGTGGAAGGTGACGAAGCCGCGGCGCGTCGCCGCGACGTGCAACCACGGGCCCCGCCACACGACCCCGCCGGCGTGGATCCGCAGCGGGTCCAGACCGGGACCTCCGGCGGTCAGGGTCGGCGTCACGAGCAGCACGTGCCGGTAGCGCAGCGTGTCGAGGTCGAGGAACGTCACGCGGCAGCCGTGCGAGCCCTCGCCGAGGTCCTTGGCGTACCAGGTCGTCACCAGCACCCGGCGGCCGTGGACGGCGTCGTCGACGCCGCCGGCCTCCGCCGAGGAGGAGATGCCCTGGGGCCACCAGCGCGGGTCGCGCTGGTCGTCCCGCTGCCAGGCGTACGCCGTGTCGACGGCCCGGCCCAGCAACCGGCCGAGCCGGGAAGGACGCGCCTGCCGGTCGAGGTCGGTGATCACGCCGCGCAGCCCGACCCGGCCGCCCAGCACGGCGGCCAGCGCGTCGATCTCCTCGGCGTTCTCCGTCGTCCGGGTCAGGTGGATGCCGGTGACGTCGGCTCCCGTGCCGGTCATGGGCCCGACCGTAGCCCGTCACCGACCGTGGTTCGATGTGCCGCATGCCCGGCCGCCAGCTCGTCGTCGGCGCCGCGATCCTGCGCGAAGACCGGCTCCTCGCCGCCCGACGGACCGCGCCGCGTGAGGCAGCCGGCCGCTGGGAGCTGCCGGGCGGCAAGGTCGAGCCGGGGGAGGACCCGGCTGACGCGCTGGTGCGCGAGATCGCCGAGGAGCTCGGCTGCGCGATCGAGGTGACCGGCTGGCTGGCGGGGACCGCGCCCGTCGGCCGGGGCCACGAGCTCGCGGTCGCGACGGCCCGGATCCTGTCCGGTGACCCCGACCCGGTCGAGCACGACGCACTGCGGTGGCTCCGGCCCGGGCAGCTCGACGAGGTCGACTGGCTGGAGCCGGACCGTCCGTTCCTGCCCGAGCTGCGGCGGCGGATGATGGGACCGTGAGGGGCATCTTCTTCGACGAGGACGACGCACGCGCCGTGGCCGCCCGGCTGCGCGTCGACGGCTACGCGGCATCGGTCGAGCGCGAGCGGCTGGCCGGCGAGGACGACGACGAGGACCACCCCTGGGCGGTGCTCACCGACGCGCCCGAGGTGCTGCTCGACCTCCTCGTCGAGGAGCACGACGGCTGGCTGGACACCGGGGGCGAGGTGCCCCCGGCGCCGCCGCTCGACCTGCCGACCGCGCCGCGCCGCCACCACCTCGAGCCGTAGGCTGGGCCGGTGCCTGAACACCGCCTGCTGCTCGTCCACGCCCACCCCGACGACGAGACCATCAACAACGGCGCCACCATGGCGCGCTACGTCGCCGAGGGCCGCCACGTCACCCTGGTGACCTGCACGGCGGGGGAGCTCGGCGAGATCCTCGTCCCCGACCTCGAGCACCTCGCGGCCCACCGCGACGACGGGCTCGGCGAGCACCGCCAGGGTGAGCTGGCCGAGGCGATGAAGGTCCTGGGCGTGACCGACCACCGGTTCCTCGGCGGCTTCGGCACCTACCGCGACTCGGGCATGGCCTGGCACGAGGACGGGCACGCCGTGGCGGGCGAGGAGGTCCACCCCGACGCCTTCTGGAACGCCGACCTCACCCAGGCCGCCGACCACCTGGTCGGTGTCATCCGCGAGGTGCGGCCCCAGGTGCTGGTCACCTACGACCAGTTCGGCGGCTACGGCCACCCCGACCACATCCAGGCCCACCGCGTCGCGACCTACGCCGCGAGCCTGGCCGGCGTGGCGTCGTATCGCCTGGACCTGGGCGAGCCCTGGGAGATCGCCAAGATCTACTGGTGTGCGCTGTCGGAGAGCCGGATGCGGGAGAGCCTGCGGCAGCTGCGTGAGTCCGGGGACACCGAGACCTTCGAGGGGATGGACCCCGATGGCCCGATGCCGCCGTTCGTCACGCCGGACCACCTCATCTCGTGCGCCGTCGACGGCACCGCCCACGTGGAGCAGAAGATGACGGCCCTGGCAAGCCATCGCACGCAGGTGGCACCCGACGGCCCGTTCTTCCGCGGGGGCGAGAGCGGGCACGCACTGTGGGCGATCGAGAACTACCGCATCGCCAAGGGGACGCCGGTCCCGGGGCCGGACGGCCACGAGACGGACCTCTTCGCCGGCCTGTGACGGCGCTGCGGGTGGTCGCCGCACCGGCGCTGCTGCTGGTGGGGGCGGTCACCGGCGTCGCCGCCGTGGCCGTGCACGCGACCTGGTGGGGGCTGCCGCTGGTCCTGGTCGGTCTCGTGGCGGCACTGGCGGCGGTCGGGCCCGGATGGCTCACGCGGCTCCCCTTCGCGCTCGGTTTCGCTGCCGCCGTCGGGGTGGCGGTGGTCCCGCGGGCGGAGGGCGACGTCGCCGTGAGCGCCGACGCCCCGGGCTGGTCGCTGCTGCTGGTGGCGCTCGCCGTGGCGGCCGTCGCGGTGGTCACGCTGCCCCGTCCGGGTGGCGGCGACGAATCGGGGCGCGTCGGGCCTCCGACCTAGGATGCCCGCGTGAGTGATCCCGGACGCGAGACAGCAGGCGGCCGCGTCGTCCTGCTCCTGCTGCTGGGGCTGGTGGTGCTGCTGGCCGGTGGCTATGGAGCGGCGTACGCCGCGGCCGGTGACAAGGTGCCCCGCGGCACGACCGTGGCGGGCGTCGACATCGGCGGGCAGACGCCCGGCCAGGCAGAGGTGACCCTCGAGGAGGGCCTCGCCGACCGCGTCGACGCCCAGCAGCAGGCCAGCGTGGCCGGCGACGAGGTGACCTTCACCCCCGAGGAGGCCGGGCTGGAGGTCGACTACGCCGGCTCGGTGGCGGCGGCCGGGGGCGGCCGGTCCTGGGACCCCGCCCGGCTGTGGGACTACTACACCGACGGCGACGAGATGGACGCCGTGCTCGACGTCGACGAGACCCGGATGGACGCCCTGCTCGACCGGCTCGAGGAGGAGCTGGGCACCCCGCCGCGTGACGGCGCCGTCAAGATCCGCGGCACCCGCATCGCGGTCACCGACCCACGCGACGGCGAGACCATCGACCGCGAGCAGGCCCGCGCCGCCATCGAGCAGTCCTACCTCGCCGAGAGCGACGCCGCCGTGGCGGGCCTCCAGCTCACCACCGTGGAGCCCGAGATCGACGCCGCCGAAGTACGCCGCGCCGTGGAGGAGTTCGCCAACCCGGCGCTCTCGGGACCGGTGACGTTGCGGTTCGGCGACGCCGACGTGCGGCTTCTGCCCCGCGAGTTCGGCAAGGCGCTGCGGCTGCGGCCCGAGGACGGCGAGCTCGTCCCCGACGTGGACCGGAAGGCCCTCAAGAAGGTCGTCGGCAACCGGGTCGGCACCGACGGCGCGCCCGTCGACGCCACCATCCGCATCGTCGGCGGCAGCCCGCGGGTCGTCCCCGCCAAGCCGGGGGTGCGTTACCGCCAGGCCGACGTGGCCGACACCTTCCTCGACCTGGTCACCCGCCCCGAGGGCAAGCGGGTGCAGGCGGTCAAGGCCCGTACCGCGCGGCCCGACCTCACCACGGCCGAGCTGCGCGACCTCGACATCACCGAGAAGGTCTCCAGCTTCACGACCTACTACCCCCACGCGGAATACCGCAACGTCAACATCGGGCGGGCCGCCGAGATCGTCGACGGCACGATCCTCGAGCCGGGCGAGGTCTTCTCGCTCAACGGCACCGTCGGCGAGCGCACCGCCGAGAACGGCTTCACCGAGGGCTTCATCATCTCCGACGGCATCCTCGTCAGGGACCTCGGCGGCGGGGTCTCCCAGCTGGCCACGACGCTCTTCAACGCGATGTTCTTCGCCGGCCTCGAGGACGTCGAGCACAAGCCGCACTCGTTCTACATCGACCGGTACCCCGTCGGTCGGGAGGCCACCGTGGCGTGGGGTGCCGTCGACCTGCGTTTCAAGAACACCACTCCCCACGGCGTCTTCATCCAGTCGCGGGTCACCCCCAGCACCCCGTCCTCCTCGGGTGTGGTCACCGTCGACATGTGGTCGACCAAGCACTGGGACATCACGACCCGGACCTCGGGCCGCTACAACCAGACCGAGCCGGAGACCCGGCGCGTCGACACGGTGCGCTGCCACCCCAACGAGGGCTACGGCGGCTTCGACGTCGATGTCTGGCGCTACTTCTCCAAGCCGGGTTCCGACGAAGTGGTGCGGACCGAGAAGTTCAGCACCACCTACACGCCGAGCGACACGGTGATCTGCACCAACCCCAACGCCACGGACTCCTGAGCCGGGGCGGGGCTGCTGCCGCCGTACTGTTCGGCGCATGCTGGAGCACCTGCGGCTCACCGTGCCGCCCGCCCTGGTCGACGACGTCCTCGACCTGCTCGTCGACAACCCGTGCGTGACCAACCTGGTGCGGTTCGAGGGCGTGAGCCTCGTGCCCGAGGGCGACCTCGTCGAGTGCGACGTCGCCCGCGAGGTGGCCACCGAGCTGCTCGACGACCTCCACGACGTCGGTCTCTCGGAGCGGGGCGGCATCGTGGTGCTGTCGCCCGACAACACCCCCTTCGCCGAGGCGGAGCGGATCGCGGCGATCGCCCCGGGTGACCCGGAGGACGCCGTCATCTGGCCGGAGGTGGTCGAGCGCGCGGAGGGGGCGGGCCGGCCGACCGTCGGCTACCTCGCCTTCAGCATCCTCGCGGTGACCATCGCCGCGGTCGCGGTGATCACCGACTCGCCGATCCTGGTGGTCGGCGCGATGGTGGTGGGTCCCGAGTTCGGGACGGTCGCCGCGATCTCGGTCGGGGTGGTGCTCGGCAAGTGGGCAGTGGCGGGCCGTGGCGCGCTGCTGCTGGCCGGGGGCTTCGTCGTCGCGATCCTGGCCGTCACCGTGCTCGCGCTGCTCGCGGCCCTGTCCGGGCTGGTCGACGCCGAGATGCTGTCCCGGCCCCGACCCCAGACCAACTTCATCTGGCGCCCCGACGTGTGGTCCTTCGTGGTGGCCCTGGTGGCCGGCGCGGCGGGTGTCCTCGCGATGACGACCGACCGCGACAACGCCATGGTCGGCGTGTTCATCTCCGTCACGACGGTGCCCGCGGCCGGGAACTTCTCGCTCGCGCTGGCGCTCTGGGACGTCCCGGAGATGGTCGGCTCGGCGCAGCAGCTCGGGGTCAACGTCCTGGGCATGGTGGTCTCGGGGATCGCCGTGATCCTGCTCCAGCGCCTGCTGTGGAAGCGGGTGCTGGTGCTCTCCGACCGGGTCCTGCACCCGTTCTCGGGCGCGGATGGTCAGGTTGGCGCCAGGTAGCGGTAGGTGTGGTGGACCTCGAACCCGAGGCCCTCGTAGAGCGCGATCGCGCCCCGGTTGTCGGTCTCGACGTGGAGCCAGGCGCTGGTGGCGCCCCGCTCCGCACCCCAGCCGAGGAGTCCCGCGACGACGGCGGTGCCCAGGCCGCCCCGGCGCCGGCCCGGGTCGACCTCGACGTCGTGGAGGCCGAGCCAGTCGCCGTCGAGCGCGGCGCGGCCGCGGGCCCGGTCGCCGAGGCGCAGCTCGACGCGGACACCGTCGTCGGCGACCACCCCGGGCTCGGACTCGTGCTCCGGCGTCGCGTCGTGCGCGGCCCGGGCTGCCCGCGCCAGCGGCGCCACCATGGCGTGGGCGGTGGGCAGTCCCTCCCCGCTCCAGCCCTGGGAGGCCAGGGTGGTCTCCTCCGCCGATCCGGCGACGACCATCGCCAGCGCGGGCTGGTCGCGGGCCTCGTAGAAGGCCACGACGCGGCGCAGCGCCTCGGCCGGCTCGAGCCCCGGGTCGCCGAGGGCCAGCACCGAGTTGGCGCGCCGCCGACGGCGCCCGTCGGCCGGTGGCGGCGCGGCCCGCAGCACCCACTGGCCGAGCGTCTCGGTCTCCAGGCCGGGCCACAGCGCGAAGCCGTGCTGCTCGATCTCGCGGGCGCTGGTCCGGCGGCGCACCGAGGCGCGGGGCGGGACGGGCTTGCCCGCCACGATCAGCGCGACCGGGATGGTCACCGCCGGCCCGTCCTCCGGCTGCACGACGCACTCCCCGTCGCCCCAGCGCAGGCAGGTGCCGAGCACGTCGGTCATCGCCGGGCCGCCCGAGGGCCCCTCCTCGCCCGGCACCAGCCGGCGCACGACCACGCGCGTCCCCACGACATGCGGGCCCAAGCCGTGGGCTCCCGGGGCTTCGGTCACGCCGGGATACTAGGCTGGCCCCCAGAGCAGAAACACCATCCGCTGTGTGTTCGAGGAGGACCTGGTGACCTACGTCATCGCCCAGCCGTGCGTCGACCTCAAGGACCGCGCGTGCGTCGACGAGTGCCCCGTCGACTGCATCTACGAAGGCAAGCGGATGCTCTACATCCACCCTGACGAGTGCGTCGACTGCGGCGCCTGCGAGCCGGTCTGCCCGGTCGAGGCGATCTTCTACGAGGACGACACGCCCGAGGAGTGGAAGGACTACTACGACGCCAACGTCCACTTCTTCGACGACCTCGGCTCGCCGGGTGGCGCGGCCAAGATGGGTGTCATCGACCACGACCACCAGCTGGTCGCCGAGCTCCCCCCGCAGGAACACGACGAGTGACCCGCGGGCCGGTCTCAGCCCGGCTGCCCGACTTCCCCTGGGACAAGCTCACGGCGTACGCCGCGACGGCGCGCGCCCACCCCGACGGCCTGGTCGACCTCTCGGTCGGCACTCCGGTCGACCCCACCCCCGCGGTGGTGCGCGACGCCCTGGCGGCTGCCGGTGACGCACCCGGCTACCCCACGACCGTGGGGCTGCCCGAGACCCGCCAGGCCGCGGTCGACTGGCTCGCCCGGCGTCACGGGGTCACCGGGCTCGACGTCGACGGGGTGCTCCCGGCGATCGGCACCAAGGAGCTGATCGCAGCGCTGCCGCTCCACCTCGGGTTGGGGGAGGGCGACCTGATCGGCTACCCCGAGCTGGCCTACCCGACCTACGAGGTGGGTGCTGCCCTGTGCGGCGCCCGCGCACGTGCCACCGACAGCCTGACCGCGTTCGGCCCCGAGGTGCCGGCGCTGCTGTGGCTCAACTCGCCGTCCAACCCCACCGGGCGGGTGCTGCCCCCCGACCACCTCCGCAAGGTCGTGGACTGGTGCCGCGACCGAGGGACCTTGCTGGTGTCCGACGAGTGCTATCTCGAGATGGCGTGGGAGGAGACGCCGTCCTCGGTGCTCCATCCCGACATCTGCGGCGGCTCCCACGAGGGGCTGCTCGCGGTCCACTCGCTGTCGAAGCGCTCGAACCTCGCGGGCTACCGCTGCGGCTTCGTGGCCGGCGACCCCGCCGTGGTGGCCGAGCTGCTGGCGGTGCGCAAGAACCTCGGCCTGATGATGCCGGCCCCCCAGCAGCGGGCCATGGCCGCCGCCCTGGCCGACGACGACCACGTCCGCGCCCAGCACGCGACGTACGCCGCCCGGCGCGCGCTCCTGCAGGAGGCGCTGCTGCAGGCGGGTTTCACGATCGACCACTCGGAGGGGTCGCTCTACCTCTGGGCGACCCGCGGCGAGGACTGCTGGGAGACGGTGGGCCGGCTGGCCGAGGCCGGGATCCTGGTGGCGCCCGGCTCCTTCTACGGGCGCGCGGGCGCGCAGCACGTGCGCGTGGCCTTCACGGCGACCGACGAGCGGGTCGGCGCAGCCGTCGGCCGGCTCGCGGAGCTCGGCTGAGGGACGCCCAGCGGGACGCTCAGCCCAGGGCGCGCAGCGGCTCGGCGCTCTGGTGGACGTGGACCCGGTGGTCCCAGTCACCGGTGCGCGGGGCGGCGGCTCCGCGCGCCTCCTCGGCCGGGTGCACCTTGACGGCGCAGGCGTCCTGCAGCCTGATCACGGCGCTCTCGCCGTGGTCGCCGTCGAGGATCGCGCCGTGGCCGTCGAGACCGAGCACCATCCCGCCGATCCACTCACCGTGGATCAGCACCTCGACGGGAAGCCCGGCGTCCTGCGCACGACGCAGCGCGGTACCGATGGTCAGTACGGTCGAATCCAGCATGTTCCCCCCCAGGACGATGCCCACTCCAAGCAGCCAATGTCCCACGCGGACCGGGCCGTGACACGCGGCGACACGGTAAAACCTCGCTATCCCCTCATTGGTGTACGTCGACGTGGACGTGGTCCCGGTGCTCCAGCACCGCCGCCGTGGCGGCGTCCCGGCCGTCGGTGTCGGGGTCGTAGCGACGCCAGCCGTCGTCGGATCGCCACCCGGCGGTCCAGATCCGGTTGTCGAAGATGACGGTCCGGATGTCCAGACGGGTCGCCTGCGCGACGAGGTAGTGGGCCATCGCCCAGCCCCGCGCCCTGCTGGTGTCGGTCACGGGCCGGTAGAAGATGTCGACGGCCCGGCCCTCGTAGTGGGCCGACCCCTCCATGTGGCCGTCGCGGACCCCACCAGGGGCGAACCCGCCCAGCGACTGGGGGCCGAAGGCCTGCTCGAGGTCGCGGCGCACGGCGGCGGCCCGGCGGGTGAGACCGGCCTCGTCGAGCCTGGTCGGCCCCGGCTCGGGCCGGTCCGTGACGGTGCAGTGGAAGGCGCGAGGTGACTGGCCGGTCAGCGCGCTGGCGAGCACGCGGGCGTCGGCCTCGTGGTCGGCGTACGCCTCGGGGTAGGCGGAGCGCTGCACCTCCTGGGCGGCGTCCGTGACCTCCATCGACTCGTAGCCGTCGACCTTCGTGAGCTCGTCGTAGAAGGCGTTGACGGAGTACTCCGGGTCGAGAACCTGCCGGCGCGTGCCCCAGCCCTGCGAGGGTCGCTGCTGGAACAGACCCAGTGAGTCACGGTCGCCGTAGTCGATGTTGACCAGCTTCGACTCCTGGATCGCGGTGGCGATCGCGATCGTCGCGGCGCGGGCCGGCAGCCCCCGGCGCACGGACACCGCGGCTATGAACGCGGCGTTGGCCGCCTGCTCGGGCTCCAGGGAGACGCTGCGGCCCTGGACCGTGGCGGTGCAGCTGTCGGCCCGGAACGGGTTCGCGCCCTCGGGCAGCACCCGCCAGACCACGACGCCGACGGCCACCAGCGCCACCACGGCGCCGATGGCCCAGAGCCTCCTCAATTGGCGTGCAGCGCGGCGTTGAGCGCGATGCCCTCGCCCTGCCACGGCACGGCCTCGATGGCGCCGGTCACCGAGTTGCGCCGGAACAGGACGTTGCTGGCGCCCGAGAGCGTGGCCGCCTTGACCACCTTCGGCTTGTTGTCCATGTCGGTGACGGTGACCTTGGTGCCTGCCGTCACGTAGCAGCCTGCCTCGACCACGCAGTCGTCGCCGAGCGAGATGCCGATGCCGGCGTTCGCCCCGATCAGGCACCGCTCGCCGACCGAGATGACCTCCTTGCCGCCCCCCGACAGGGTCCCCATGATCGAGGCACCGCCCCCGACGTCGGACCCGTCGCCCACGAGGACCCCGGCCGAGATGCGGCCCTCCACCATCGAGGCGCCCAGCGTGCCGGCGTTGAAGTTGACGAAGCCCTCGTGCATGACCGTCGTGCCCTCAGCGAGGTGGGCACCGAGCCGGACCCGGTCGGCGTCGGCGATGCGGACGCCGGTGGGGATCACGTAGTCGGTCAGCCGGGGGAACTTGTCGACGCCGAAGACGCTGACCTGCTGGCCGGCCGCCCGCAGCCGGGCGCGGGTCGTCTCGAAGTCCTTCACGGCACAGGGGCCGGCGCTGGTCCACACCACGTTCGTGAGCTGGCCGAAGATCCCCTCGACCGAGATGTCGTGGGGACGCACCAGGCGGGTCGACAGCAGGTGCAGCCGCAGCCAGGCGTCCTCGGTCGTGGCCGGCGCGGACTGCAGGTCGGTCACGACGACCCGGCGTACCTCACGGACCACGGCGCGGAGCTCGTCCTTGCCCTCGAGAGCGGTCAGCTCAGCGGGGGCGTCGCCGTCGGCGGGGTCGCCCAGCGCGGGGGAGGGGAACCAGACGTCGAGGACGGTCCCGTCGGCGTCGAGGGTGGTGAGGCCGTGGCCCCAGGCGGAGGTCGGTGCGTCGGTCACGGGGCAAGCCTACGGAGTCGCCCGCAGCCGCTCGACGGCCCCGGCCAGGCCGGAGTCGACGTGGTCCGGGGAGTCGTGGGCCAGGCCGTGCTGGACCTCCCACCAGGGGCCGAGCAGGTGCCAGTCGCGGCCGCGGGCCAGCTCCGCCGGGGTCGCGCCGTACGTCGACACGAGTGCATCGGCGAACCGCTGCGGCGTGCCGTGCACCGCCCAGGCCAGGTCGAGGGCGGGGTCGCCGAGGGCCGCGTCGGTCCAGTCGATGACACCCGTGAGGCGCCCGTCCGTCGTCAGCAGGTGGGAGGGGCCGACGTCGCCGTGCCGGAGCACGCTGCGGTGGGCCGCCTCCCGCAGCCGGGCGAGGAGAGCGGACCCGGCGTCGCGGAGGTCGGCGGGCAGCAGCGGGACGACCTGGTCGACCATGGCGTCGAGCTCGGGGAGGAGCGCCGTGTCCCGGCCCAGCCCGGTGCTGGCCCAGAGCTCGGCCGGGGTGTCGTGGAGCACGCGGAGGAAGTGACCGAGCCGCCGGCCGTCGTCCGCCGTGAGCCGGTCGGGCCGGACGGGGCGGCCCGGGACCCGCTCGTGGCGGAACCGGGGTGGCGTGCCGCCGAGCGCGAGCGGCACGGGGACCGCGAGCGGCAGCCGAGGGGCGAGGCGGGGGAGCAGCGCGGCCTCGGCAGTCAGGGCGGGGACCACCTCGGGGCGCCGCGGCGTCCGGTCGATCCAGCGGCCCTCGACCAGCTCGGTGTGGCTGTCCCAGCCCTGCTCCTCGACGTCCTGACGCTCGGCCACCCGGGCGCGCAGCCAGCCACCCAGCAGCGCTGCGGTGTCCGGCGTCCACGCTTCGGGGTCGTCGTCGATCGCGGCCACCAGCCGGTCGAGCGGCCACCAGTCACCCCATGCGACCTCCTCGGGCTGCAGCGTCACCTCGCCGCCCCAGGTCGTGGTGAAGCAGTGGCCCCAGTAGTCGGTGTGGTCGTCGCCGTAGTGGGCGACGCCGACCGGCTCGAGCGTCACCCCGGTGATGCCGAGCTCCTCGGCCAGCTCGCGGGCGGCGGCCGCCCGGGGTTCCTCGCCGGCGGCCACGACGCCACCGGCGGCGAAGTCGTGGCGCCCGGGGTAGACGTCCTTGGTGTCCGTACGCCGGTGGACGTGGACCCGCCCCCACGGGTCCCGGACCACCACGGCCGTCGCGGCGTGGGTCAGGTTCTCCGCCCGAACCCGCGCGCGGTCGGCCGTCCCGGCCGGGTCGCCGTCGGCGTCGTACAGCTGGACGAGCTCGGTCACTGGCCGCTCTCCGTCACGCCGAGGACGGTAGTCCCTCACGAAACGGCTCCCGAACCTCCCGATCAGCCACCGTTTCGTGAGGGACTATCCCGCGCCCCCACCACCCAACGGATTGGCGGAGACGCCGAGCGGCGCCGTACGCTGGGCGCCACAGGCGTCCGAGCCGTCATCAGCGGCGAGCCTCCGGAAGAACGGTCCCGCCAGGGACTCACTAGACCCGGACGGGTAGGCCCGTCACAGCCGTCGACGAGCGGTCCCGCGCGAGCGGGGCAAGCGAGGTGGTACCGCGGTCCCGGCGACGGGGTCGTCCTCGGCAGCCAGGACCGAGAGCACGACGTACCGCAGGAGAGCCGCCGATGACCTATCCGAAGGTCGCCACCGGTCAGTCCGGGGAGCACGACTACGGCCGGGGCCACGTGCCCGGCACGCCCAACTTCCCGGCGATCGAGGAGCGGGTGCTGGCCTACTGGAAGGCCGACGGCACCTTCGAGGCCAGCGTCGAGCAGCGCGAGCCCGGCGACGACGGCGCGAACGAGTTCGTCTTCTACGACGGCCCGCCGTTCGCCAACGGGTTGCCGCACTACGGCCACCTGCTCACCGGCTACGTCAAGGACCTGATCCCGCGCTACCGCACCATGCGCGGCCAGCGCGTCGAGCGCCGCTTCGGCTGGGACACCCACGGCCTGCCCGCCGAGCTCGAGGCGATGAGCCAGCTCGGCATGAAGACCACCCAGGAGATCGTCGACCTCGGCATCGAGGGCTTCAACAAGGCCTGCCGCAGCTCGGTCCTCGCCTACACCGAGGAGTGGCGCGACTACGTCACCCGGCAGGCGCGCTGGGTCGACTTCGACAACGACTACAAGACCCTCGACCTCGACTTCATGGAGTCGGTGCTCTGGGCCTTCAAGCAGCTCTACGACAAGGGCCTCGTCTACGAGGACTTCCGGGTGCTGCCCTACTGCTGGAACGACGAGACGCCGCTGTCCAACCACGAGCTGCGCATGGACGAGGACGTCTACCAGAACCGCCAGGACCCCGCGGTCACGGTCGGCATGCGGCTGGAGACCGGCGAGATCGCGCTCGTCTGGACGACCACGCCGTGGACCCTCCCGTCCAACCTGCTGATCATGGTCGGCGAAGACATCGAGTACGTCGTGGTGGAGTCCGACCAGCCGACCGGCAGCACGGAGCGCTACCTGCTCGGCGCCGAGCGGCTCGCGGCGTACGCCCGTGAGCTCGGCGAGGAGCCGAAGGTCGTGGAGCGGCTCTCGGGGCGCGACCTCGTGGGTCGCGCCTACGCGCCGCCGTTCACCTACTTCGAGGGCACCGCCAACGCCCACCGCGTGGTCGCCGCCGACTTCGTGACGACCGCCGACGGCACCGGGCTGGTCCACAGCGCCGGCGCCTACGGTGAGGACGACAAGGTGATCACCGACCGGGAGGGCATCGAGCTCACCGTCGCCGTGGCCAAGGACGGCCGCTTCACCTTCCCGATCACCGACTACGACGGGCTGCACGTCTTCGACGCCAACCTGCCGATCATCGAGCACCTCAAGAACGCCACGAAGGGCGCGGGCGACACCGGCTCCGTCGTCCCGGGCACGGTGCTCCTGCGCCGGGAGAGCTACGAGCACTCCTACCCGCACTGCTGGCGCTGCCGGCAGCCGCTGATCTACATGTCGGTGTCGTCGTGGTTCGTCGACACCCGCAAGATCCGCGACCGGATGCTGGAGCTCAACCAGGAGATCCGGTGGGTGCCCGACCACGTGCGCGACGGGCAGTTCGGCAAGTGGCTCGAGAACACCCGCCCGTGGTCGATCTCGCGCAACCGGTTCTGGGGCAGCCCGATCCCGGTGTGGCGCTCGGACGACCCCGCCCACCCCCGGGTCGACGTCTACGGCTCGCTCGACGAGATCGAGCGCGACTTCGGCGTCCGCCCGGACGACCTGCACCGGCCCTTCGTCGACGAGCTGACCCGGCCCAACCCGGACGACCCCACCGGGAAGTCGACCATGCGTCGCGTCACCGACGTCTTCGACTGCTGGTTCGAGTCGGGGTCGATGCCGTTCGCCCAGGTGCACTACCCGTTCGAGAACGCCGACTGGTTCGAGGACCACTACCCGGGGGACTTCATCGTCGAGTACATCGGCCAGACCCGCGGCTGGTTCTACACGATGCACGTGCTGGCGGCCGCGCTCTTCGACAAGCCGGCGTTCGAGACCTGCGTCAGCCACGGCATCGTGCTCGGCTCCGACGGCAACAAGATGTCGAAGAGCCTGCGCAACTACCCCAACGTCTACGAGGTCTTCGACCGCGACGGCGCCGACGCCATGCGCTGGTTCCTCATGTCCAGTCCGATCCTGCGCGGCGGCAACCTCGTCGTGACCGAGCGCGGCATCCGTGAGTCCGTCCGGCAGGTGCTGATCCCGTTGTGGAACAGCTGGTACTTCTTCGCGCTCTACGCCAACGCCGCGAACGGCGGTGCGGGCCACGACGCCACGCTCCGGACCGACTCGGGGCACGTCATGGACCGGTACATCCTCGCCAAGCTGCGGGAGTACGTCGACGCGATGACCCGGCAGCTCGACGCCTTCGAGGTCGCCAACGCGTGCGACTCCACGCGTGGCTTCCTCGAGGTGCTGACCAACTGGTACATCCGCCGGTCCCGCGACCGGTTCTGGAGCGAGGACGTCGACGCCTTCGACACGCTCTACACGGTGCTCGAGGCCGTGTGCCGGGCCGCCGCCCCGCTGCTGCCGCTCACGACCGAGGAGGTCTGGCGCGGGCTGACGGGGGAGCGGTCGGTGCACCTCGCCGACTACCCCGACCCGGCCGTGCTCCCCGACGACGCGGGGCTGGTCGCCGCCATGGACGAGGTCCGCGACGCGGCCTCGGCCGGGCTCGCGCTGCGCAAGGCCCACGGCCTGCGGACCCGGCTGCCGCTGGCGTCGCTCACCGCCGTGCTCGACGACGCCTCGGCGCTGGCCGGGTTCGAGTCGCTGCTGGCCGACGAGCTCAACGTCAAGCAGGTGCGGCTGGTGCAGGCCGGGTCCGAGGAGGCGGCGGCGTACGCCGTCGAGCAGCGGCTCACGGTCAACGCCCGCGCCGCCGGGCCGCGGCTGGGACGCGACGTGCAGCAGGTCATCAAGGCCTCGAAGTCGGGGGACTGGTCGGTGCGCGACGACGGGACCGTGGTCTGCGGTGACGTCGAGCTCGCCGACAGCGAGTTCACCCTCGAGACCGTGGCCGGTGACGCCGCGAGCGGCACGGCCACCGCGGTGCTGCCGCGCGGCGGCTTCGTGGTGCTCGACACCGCCACGACGCCGGAGCTGGAGGCCGAGGGCACGGCGCGCGACCTGGTCCGCGCGGTGCAGCAGGCCCGGCGTGACGCCGACCTCGACGTGGCGGACCGGATCGCGCTGACGATCGCCGGGCCCGTCGAGGTGCTCGAGGCCGCCCGCGCCCACGAGCAGCTGATCGCCGAGGAGACGCTCGCGACCTCCGTGGCGTTCGAGGACGCCGCCGAGGTCGACGTCCGGGTCGCCCGGGCCTGAGTCGCCGCCGCTGATTGGATGGAGCCCATGACGACGCTGGACCTGACCGCCGACGCGGTGTCGCTCACCGAGCAGCTGGTCGACATCGAGTCGGTGAGCCAGAACGAGCAGGCGATCGCCGACGCGGTCGAGAGCGCGCTGCGGACGCTGCCCCACCTCACCGTCAGCCGCCACGGCCACACCGTGGTGGCGCGGACCGACCTCGGCCGTGGCGAACGGGTCGTGCTGGCCGGTCACCTCGACACGGTGCCGGTCAACGGCAACCTGCCGGTCCGGCGCGAGGGCGGCCTGCTCCACGGGCTCGGCACCTGCGACATGAAGTCCGGTGACGCGGTCATCCTGCGGCTCGCCGCCACGGTGCCCGAGCCCAACCGCGACCTGACGTTCGTGCTGTACGACGCGGAGGAGATCGACGACGAGTTCAACGGCCTCCGCAAGCTCGCCGAGAGCCACCCCGAGCTGCTCGAGGCCGACTTCGCGATCCTCATGGAACCCTCCAACGCCTCGGTCGAGGCCGGCTGCCAGGGCACGCTGCGGGTC
This sequence comes from Nocardioides coralli, assembly GCF_019880385.1. Lineage (NCBI taxonomy): Bacteria > Bacillati > Actinomycetota > Actinomycetes > Propionibacteriales > Nocardioidaceae > Nocardioides > Nocardioides coralli. The sequence goes on along the minus strand of NZ_CP082273.1, from coordinate 2,763,471 downwards.
GACGTCCGGACCACCGGCGAGCGCGCCCACTCCGCCCGCAGCTGGCGCGGGGTGAACGCCATCCACGGTGCCGCCGAGATCCTCGACCGGCTCAACGCCTGGGAGCCGCGCAAGCCGGTCATCGACGGGCTGGAGTACCACGAGGGCCTCAACGCCGTCTGGATCTCCGGCGGGGTCGCGGGCAACGTGATCCCCGACGAGTGCGTCGTGGCCGTCAACTACCGCTTCGCCCCGGACCGCTCGGTGGAGCAGGCCGAGCAGCACGTGCGTGAGGTGTTCGCCGGCTTCGACGTCCGGCTCACCGACTCCGCCCCGGGGGCACTGCCGGGCCTCGACCGTCCGGCCGCCAAGGCCTTCGTCGAGGCCGTCGGTGGCGAGGTGGGTCCCAAGTTCGGCTGGACCGACGTCTCGCGGTTCAGCGCCCTCGGCGTGCCGGCCGTCAACTTCGGCCCGGGCGACCCGATGCTCGCCCACAAGCAGGACGAGCACGTGCCGATCGAGCACATCGAGCGGTGCGAGCGGCAGCTGCGGGCGTGGTTGGGCGCTCCCTGACCACGAGGACCACGACCCTCGACTAGCGTGGCCACGTGCCGATCACGCTGCGGGAGATCACCGACGACGACCGTGACGCCGTCCTCGCCGTACGGCCGACGGCGGAGCAGGAACAGGTCGTCAGCACGGTGGCCGACTCCCTCTGGGAGGCCGACCACGGACGGAGCGCGTCATGACGAGCAAGTCGAAGGGCCCGGTGACCCTACGCCGCAGTGCCGTCGACGAGGGCACCACCGACCAGCGGCTGCTCGACTCGCGGGGGCCCAGCGACTGGGTCCACACCGATCCCTGGCGCGTGCTCCGGATCCAGGCCGAGTTCGTGGAGGGGTTCGGGGCGCTGGCCGAGCTGGGTCCGGCGATCGCCGTCTTCGGCTCGGCGCGGACGGCGCCCGACCACCCGTTCTGGGGGTTGGCCGAGCGCCTCGGCCGTGACCTCGTGGAGGCCGGCTTCGCGGTGATCACCGGCGGTGGACCCGGCGCGATGGAGGCCGCCAACAAGGGCGCCATCGAGGCGGGAGGCACCTCGGTCGGGCTCGGGATCGAGCTGCCCTTCGAGACCGGGCTCAACGAGTACGTCGACCTCGGCGTCAACTTCCGCTACTTCTTCGCCCGCAAGACCATGTTCGTCAAGTACTCCCAGGGCTTCGTGGTGCTGCCGGGCGGCCTCGGCACCCTCGACGAGCTGTTCGAGGCGCTGACCCTCGTCCAGACCCGCAAGGTCACCTCCTTCCCGGTGGTGCTGATGGGTGTCGACTACTGGTCGGGCCTCCTCGGCTGGCTGCGCGACACCGTGCTGGCCGAGGGGAAGATCGCCGAGTCCGACCTCGAGCTGCTGGTGGTGACCGACGACGTCGACGAGGCCGTGCGGCTGATGGTCGCGGCTCGCGACGACCGGCTCGCCGAGCCGCCCGCCCACCGACCGGAGTGAGCAGCCCGTGACCTGGATCTTCGCCGTCCTCATCGTCCTCGCGCTCGGCGCGATCGCCGTCGTCGCCGCCGGTCGGGGTACGCCGATGCGCGAGGTCTACGACGACCGACCCGACGCCGTCGTCCCCGCCACCGGTGCGCTGGGCGGCCACGACCTGCGCCGGGTGCGGTTCTCGCTGGCCTTCCGCGGCTACCGCATGTCCGAGGTCGACGCGCTCCTCGACCGACTCGCCGACCAGCTGGAGGCAGACGCCGGCGACCCGCCGCCACCGGCGGGTCGTGGCGACGGCGAGTCGCGCTAGGGCAGACTGCGAGGATGCCGATCGAGGTCGTCGTCTACATCCTCACCGCGCTGGCGGCGGTCGTGGTGGTGCTGACCCGACTCCGTCTGAGTAAGGAGGGCGGCGGCGCCGGCCGGGTGAGCGTCGGCAGCAGCCTGCTCAACATCCACACGGGCGCGGGCGGCCTGGCCCTGATCGTCTGGATCGTCTACCTCCTCGCCGCCGAGGACACCCCGTTCGGCGGCGAGATCGCCGGCATCGTCGCGATCGCCCTGTGGTGGCTGGTCACCATCGCGGGGCTGCTGATCCTGGTGCGGTGGTTGCCGAGCAAGGGACGCCACGCCACCAGTGCGGTGCAGGACAGCTGGTCGGAGGGCCCCGGGCTGTCGGTGCTGGCACACGTGGGCATGCTCGTGGGGGTCGTCGTGTTCACCTTCGCCTACGCGGTGGGCAGCGTCTGATGACCTCGGCCGCGATCCGGGTCGCGCTGCTCGCCCTTCTCGGGACCCTCCTGCTGCTGCCCTCGGGCCCTGCCTCCGCCGACGCGGTCATCGGGAAGCGCAAGATCGGCGAGTCCGTCCGCGGGCGCCCGATCATGGCCTACCGGCTGGGCGAGCGGTCCAAGCGTGACGTCGTCCTCATCTCGACCATGCACGGCGACGAGCCGCACACCAGGCAGATCCTGACCGCGCTCCGCGACGGCCGGCCGATCGCCGGCGTGGACCTGTGGGTGGTCCCCACCTACAACCCCGACGGGCTCGCGGCGGGCACCCGCAAGAACGCCCGCGGCGTCGACCTCAACCGCAACTACCCCCACAACTGGGCCGACCTGGACGGCAGCTACGAGTCCGGTCCGAGGCCGGCGTCGGAACCCGAGACCCGGGCCATGATGCGGTTCCTGCGTGACATCCGCCCGGTGCGGATCCTCAGCTTCCACCAGCCCCTCTACGGCGTCGACACCGACACCAAGAACAAGAAATTCGCGCGCAAGGTGGCCCGCAGGCTGAAGCTGCCGACCAAGACCTTCGACTGCGGCGGCGTGTGCCACGGCACCATGACCAGCTGGTACAACCACCACTTCCGCGGTGCCGCCCTCACCGTCGAGTACGGCTCGCGCCCCAGTCGTCGGATGATGCGCCGCACCGCGCCGCGCCGGGTCCTCGACGTCTTCGGCGCCCGGTGGCGCAAGCTCGAGTCCGAGATCGTCTGAGCGGGCGCGTCAGCGTCCCTCGAACACCGGCTTCTCCTTGGCCAGGAAGGCGTCCACCGCCGTCGCGTGGTCGGCGGTGGCCCCGGTCTCCTTCATCATCCGCGACTCGAAGGCCAGCGCCGTCTCCAGCGAGTGGCCGGCGGCGTAGGCCACCGACCGTCGCATCGCGCCGTAGGCCACGGTGGGACCGGCGGCGAGCCGGGCGGCCGTCTCCTGGACGGTCGGCACGAGGTCGTCGTCGGCGACGACGCGGGTGGCCAGCCCGAGCTCGAGCGACTCCTGCGCCGACACGGTGCGAGGGAAGTAGAGCAGCTCGATCGCCCGCGCCCGACCCACCAGCCGCTGCAGGTGGTAGCTCGCCCCGGTGTCGCAGGACAGCGCCACCCCGGCGAACGCGAGGTTGAACCCGGCGCTCTCCGACAGGATCCGCAGGTCGCACGCCATCGCGAGGCTGGCCCCGGCGCCGGCCGCCACGCCGTTGACCGCGGCCACGACCGGCTTGGGCATCGTGGCGACGGCCGTGACGATCGGGTTGTAGTGCTCGTCGACCGTGCGGAACAGCTCGTCCCGGGCGTCGCTGCGGAGGATCTCGACGTGCTCCTTGAGGTCCTGGCCGACGCAGAAGGCGCGCCCGGTGCCCGTCAGCACCACGCACCGGGCCGCCGGGTCCTCGGCCACCTGCTCCGCGACGTCGCGCAGGGCCTCCTTCGTCGCCACGTCGAGGCTGTTCATGGCGTCGGGCCGGTTCAGCGTGATCGTCGCGACGCCGTCGGTCAGGTCGAGCAGCACGGGAGAGGTCATGGCGGGCAGTCTGCCGCACCCGACGGACCGCTCAGTCGAGGCAGTGGGCCACGAACCGGTCAGAGGCGGGCTTCAGGCGCTCGGCCTCCGCGGTAAAGAGCTGCTCCGCCTCGCGACCGGGCCAGTCCTCAGGCAGCAGCCGGTCAGGCAGCCCGGGGTCGGTGAAGAGGAACTTCCGCCACTCGTGGACGAGCCGGAACCGGGTCGCGAAGGCGTCACGGTCGCTCACCGGCTCGGACGCCGCTGTGAGCATCGCGTCCGCGTCCCGCACGAAGCGGTGGTACGCCGCCGAGAGCTCCGCCAGGTCCCAGGCGTCGGTCGGTTCCGGCTCGATCCGGTCGGCCCGCGCGAGCCGTGCCGTCGTCCGGACGCGCTGGAGCACCTCGGTCAGCTCGCTGCGGGGGAAGGGACTGACCCACGTGTGGGGCGTGAGCTCCGCGTAGCCGATGAACGCGAGGTCGGCACGCAGCCGTGCGCGGTCGGCCCGCTCCGCGGGCGGATGCACCAGCGCGAGGTACCAGTTGCCGTCCCAGTCCCGGTCGACCCGGCGGTAGACGCGCGCGGAGACGTCGTCGAGCCAGCGGATGGTGCGCTCCGTCGCGCGGTAGCCCCGCCCCGCGTCGAGCCGCACGGGCTCGAGCGCCCCCTCGGCCACCATGCGCGAGATGGCGGTGCGGACCGCGGGTCCCTGGATGCCGACCGCCTCCAACAGCTCGACCAGGCCCGCGACCGGAGCCTGGCTGCGGCGGGATCGGAGGTGGTCCCCGTAGACGTCGAAGAGCGCGGACCGGGCATGCATGAGGGGGAGTGTGCCAGCACTTGTCGGGCCTGTGGTCGGGGTCACCCCGACATAGGGGATAATGGGGAAGCATCCGGTACGACTCCCCCCATCGTGGCGGGATCTGCCATGTCAGTCTCACAAGGAAGAGGTGCGCGGATGGCGGCGATGAAGCCCCGGACGGGCGACGGTCCGCTGGAGGTCACCAAGGAGGGACGCGGGCTGGTCATGCGCGTGCCGCTCGAGGGTGGCGGACGGCTGGTCGTGGAGCTCAACGCCGACGAGGCGACCGAGCTGCGGCAGGCGCTCGAGGGCGTCACCAGCTGACGTCGTGGCCTTCGCAACCGACACACTTCCTGCCCAGGTCTCACCCCCCGAGTTCGCGCTCAGCGCACTGCCCCCCCATGCCGTCAGCGGTGTCGAGGTCGTCGCGATCCCCGTGCTGACGGGGATCGGCGACGGGTCCGTGCTGCTCGGGCCCGGGGCCGAGGAGGTCGGTGCCGCCCTCGGGGTGGACCTCCTCGACGTGCTCGACGCCCAGCGCGCCACCGGCCGTGCCGGCGAGATCACCAGCTGGCCCGTCCCCGCCGGTACCCCCGACAACCCGGCCCTGCGCCAGCTCCTGCTGGTCGGGGTCGGTGGGGCCACCCGGCGAGACCTCCGCCGGGCCGGCGCCGCCGTCGCCCGGGCGGTGCGCGACCGTACGTCGCTGGCGTCGTCGGTCCACGCGATCAGCGACGACGGTGGGCTCGAGGCCTACGTGGTCGGCCTGACCCTCGCGTCGTTCAGCTTCACCTTCCGTTCCGGCGGGCCCGAGCACCCGCCCGTGGGCCGGGTGGTCCTCGCCTCGTCGGCGGAGGACAAGGCGGTCGCCGCGGCGCTCCACCGCGGCATCGTGCTCGGCGGTGCCGGCTGGCGCAGCCGCATGCTCGCCACGGTTCCCTCCAACATCAAGAACCCGCCGTGGCTGGCGGAGCAGGCCGAGGAGCTGGCCGCCGCCTCCGGCCTCACCTGCACGGTGTGGGACGAGCACCGGCTCGCCACCGAGGGGTTCGGCGGCATCCTCGGCGTCGGTCAGGCCTCGGCCACCCCGCCCCGGATGGTCCGGCTCGACTACGTACCGAAGGGCGGCCGCAAGGCGCCGCGCGTGGTGCTGGTCGGGAAGGGCATCACCTTCGACACCGGCGGCCTCTCGATCAAGCCCAGCGAGTCGATGGCCACGATGAAGCGCGACATGACCGGTGGTGCCGTCGTCATGTCCGTGCTGGCGGCGCTGCGGGAGCTCGGCTGCCCGCTGCGGGTCACCGGGCTGGTGGCCGCCGCCGAGAACGCGATCAGCGGCAACGCGCTCCGCCCCGGTGACGTGATCCGCCACTACGGCGGTCGCACCACCGAGGTCACCAACACCGACGCCGAGGGGCGGCTCGTGCTGGCCGACGCCCTCGCCTACGCCGTCGACGAGCTCGAGCCCGCCGCCATCGTCGACATCGCCACCCTCACGGGGGCGATGAAGGTCGCCCTCGGGATCCGCACCGGCGGCTACTTCGCCAACCACGAGCAGCTGGCCCGGACGCTGCGCGAGGCGGGCTCGGCCTCCGACGAGGAGCTCTGGCGCTTCCCGCTGGTGGCCGACTACGAGGCCTACATCGCCTCCGAGGTCGCCGACGCCGACAACGGTCCCCGCAAGGCCGGGGCTATCTCCGCGGCCCTGTTCCTGCAGCACTTCGTGGGTGGCACACCGTGGGCCCACCTCGACGTCGCGTCCGTGGGTGACTCGCCCGACGAGCACCACGAGTGGACGACGGGGCCGACCGGTTTCGGGGCGCGGGTGCTGCTGCAGTGGCTGACCAGCGACGACCCGCTCGCCGGGATCGCCTGATGCGCGGCCTCACGGTGCGGTGGTCGCTCGTCGACGCACCCGACGACGTGGCCGAGGAGCTGGCGACGTACGTCGAGGAGAGCTCGCACGCCCGGTTCACCGGCATGAAGGGGCTGCGGTTCAAGACCTGGCGGATGCGCCGCGGTCAGTGGTTCGAGGGCTGCTACGTCTTCGCGACCGACGAGGACCGCGCGGAGTTCCAGCGCACCTTCAGCCAGGGCGCGGCCGACGCTCCGGGCTCGCAGATCATCGGCAGCCCGCCGGTGCTCATCGAGGAGTGCGACGTCGTCGCGATCGCCGAGGGGCAGGACGGCTTCCAGTCGGCGGCGCGCTACTGACCGCCAGGCTCCGGGGTGCAGCTCACTCGCCGGGCTCGGGGCTCCACACCTTCTTGGCGACCAGCAGGCCGTCACCGACCGGCAGCAGCACCGAGACGAGGTCGTCGTCGGCCGCGACCCGCTTGCCGAGCTCGCGGATCGCCACCGTCTCCTCGTCGCGCTGGGCCGGGTCGGCGACCCGGTCGTGCCACAGGGCGTTGTCGAACGCCACGACGCCACCGGGCCGCAGCAGCCTGAGCGCCTCGGTCAGGTAGGCGTCGTACTCGGCCTTGTCGGCGTCGCAGAACACCAGGTCGTAGTGGCCGTCCGTCAGGCGCGGCAGCACGTCGAGCGCCGACCCCGAGATGGTGCGGGCCCGCTGGGGAGGGATGCCGGCGTCCGTGAAGGTCTCGCGGGCCAGCCGCTGGTGCTCCGCCTCGATGTCGACGGTGGTGAGGACGCCGTCGGCGCGCATGCCGCGCAGCAGCCACAGGCCGGAGACGCCGGTGCCGGTGCCGATCTCGACGACGGCCCGGGCGTCCAGCACCGAGGTCAGGAACCGGAGCGCCGTACCGCCGCCGGACCCGATCGGGGCGACCCCGACCTCCTCGGCACGCGCCCGCGCCGCCGCGAGCACATCGTCCTCGGCGATGAAGGTCTCGGCGTACGACCAGCTGGCGGGCTTCAGCGGCCCGACGTGCGAGGTGGTGATGGTGGCCTCCTGGGTCCGGCCCGGTCCGGACGGCGTCCGGGCGCCTGCGAGCGTCACGACCCTACCGCGTGGCCCCGGGAACACGGGGCCGACGACGCTCGTTGAGGAGGTCGAGGACCAGAGCACCGACTCACAGGGTCCTCTCAGCCGGGTCCACTAGCGTGAGAGAGGTCAGCCGCTGTCCAGCCGGACGTCACCCCAGGAGTCCCCGATGAGCACCGACCCGGTTCCGACGTGGGACCAGATCGTCGAGCGCCACTCCGACCGGGTCTACCGTCTCGCCTGGCGGCTCACCGGCAACCGTCACGACGCGGAGGACCTGACGCAGGAGGTGTTCGTCCGGGTCTTCCGGAGCCTCGACACCTACACGCCCGGCACCTTCGAGGGCTGGCTGCACCGGATCACCACCAACCTCTTCCTCGACCAGGCTCGGCGCCGGCAGCGGATCCGCTTCGACGCCCTGACCGACGAGCGCGCCAGCACGCTCCGCAGCGCCTCCCCGGCCCCCGACACCGCGCTGGCGGACCGGATGTTCGACGACGACGTCGAGGGGGCGCTGGCGACCCTGCCTCCCGACTTCCGGGCGGCGGTGGTCCTCTGCGACGTGGAGGGGCTGTCCTACGAGGAGATCGCCGACATCCTGGGCGCCAAGCTCGGCACCGTGCGCTCGCGCATCCACCGCGGCCGGGCGATGCTGCGCCGCGCGCTGTCGCACCGCGCCCCCGAGCCGGGCCGGCTGCGCTACTCAGGCCCCGTGGTGGTTCCCGTGGCCGGGCGCGCAACCGGGCCCGAGGTCAGGCCGGAGACGAGGACGGAGGGCCGGCCGTGATGGGTCACCTCGGCTCCCGTGTCTCCGCACTGCTCGACGGGCAGCTCTCGCCCGCCGAGTCGGAGCGCGCCTGGGCCCACGTGCACGTCTGTCACCTGTGCCGCGACGCCGTCGAGCGCGAGGGATGGGTCAAGACGCGCCTCTCCCACCTGTCCGGCGACGCGGTGGGCGCTCCCGACCGGCTCAAGGGCTCCCTGCTCGGGAGTACGCCGTTCCCCGCCGCGCCCGCTCCGTCAGCCCGGCCGCGCCGGGTCGGAATCGCCGCGCTGGGGGGTTCCGCCGCGGGTGTGGCGGTCCTCGGCGTGCTCGCCCTGGGGCTCGGTCAGCCCGACCAGCCCGGCCCCGACCGGCGGGCTCCGGTGACCAATCTCGGGGGTGCCGACGGGTCGCGTCAGTTGCCGACGAGCGTGCCCGGACCGGTCCTCCGGCCGTCCTCGGCGCAGCCCGGCCGTTAGGCACGTCACCGGCCGTCGGTGAGAATGGTGCGGTGAGCGAGCACGAGGAGGGCCCCGACGCGGCCGGGTCGAGCGAGCCGACACAGCCGATCCCGCCCGCCGGCCACGCGCCGTCGACCGGCCAGTCGTGGTTGCCGCCGTCCGAACCGTCCCGGTCCTCGGCCTGGCAACCCCCCGGCACCGGCTGGGGACCATCCCCCTCACCGTGGCCCCCGGGGCCGGCACCGACCGCCCGTTCGCGTCCCACGCGCTGGCTCTGGCCGGGCGTTGCCGGCCTCGCGCTGCTGGTGGGACTGCTCGGAGGCGCCATCGGTGCGGCACTCGTGGGCGCCTGGCCGCTGCAGGAAGGACCAGGCTTCGTCCGCGAGGGTCTGGACGGCGTCGACACCAACGAGTCGGTGCCGCTGGGCGCCGACAACCGGTCGGTGGTCAAGGTGGCCGACGAGATGCTGCCCAGCACCGTCCAGGTCCTCGCCGACAGCGGGGGCGAGGACGGGAGCGCCACCGGGTCCGGCTTCGTCCTGGACCGGCAGGGGCACATCATCACCAACAACCACGTCGTGGCTGCGGCCGCCGACGACGGCACGATCAAGGTGGTCGACCGCGCCGGCAACCGCTACAACGCCAGGGTCGTGGGGCGCAGCCCCGTCTACGACCTCGCCGTGCTCTACTCCGGCCGCGTGCGCCGCCTCCCGCCGGCCGCCCTGGGAGCGTCGCAGCGGCTGAGCGTCGGCGAGCCCGTCGTCGCCTTCGGGTCCCCGCTGGGCCTGAGCTCGACCGTCACCTCGGGCATCGTCAGCGCCCTCAACCGGCCGGTGACCGCCGGTGACTCCACGAACGAGGCGTCCTACATCAACGCGGTGCAGACCGACGCGGCGATCAACCCCGGCAACTCGGGTGGCCCGCTGGTCAACCTGCGCGGCCAGGTCGTCGGCGTCAACAGCGCCATCGCCACCACCGGTGGCTTCGCGAGCAGCCGCGGCAACATCGGGGTCGGGTTCGCGATCCCGATCGAGCAGGTGCGGATCACCGCCGACCAGATCCTGCGGACCGGTGAGGCGCGCTACCCCGTCATCGGCGCCCGGGTCGAGACCGGCGGTGAGGACGACGGGGCGGGAGCCCTGGTCGACGAGGTCATGCCCGGCACCCCGGCGGAGTCGGCCGGGCTGCGCCAGGGCGACGTGATCACCGAGGTCAACGGGCTGCGGGTCACGGACGGCATCGCGCTGATCGTGGCGATCCGGTCCTACCAGCCCGGGGAGACCATCGAGTTCACGCTGGTGCGCGACGGTGATCGCCAAGTCATCGAGGTCACCCTCGACGCCGAGGTCGGCTAGCGACCGGGCCCGTCGCCAGGTCCGTCGGCGGGCTTGCCGTCGGGCTCGACGAACGGGTGCCGGTCGACGAAATCCCGGGTCTGGTCGTACATCTGCGCGATGAACTCCTCCAGCCGGGCGGCCTCGACCCGCCACTGGCCGCGCCCGCCGATCTTGATGGCGGGCAGCTCGCCCCGCCGCACCAGGGCGTAGACCTGGGCGCTGGAGGTGTTGAGCACCTCGGCCACGTCGGCGAGGGTCAGGAAGCGGGGGTTGCCGGGCATGGGCCCATGGTGGCACCCGCCTCCCCGGGGGCGGTACGCCGCCTCGCCCTGCTGTGGAGGACGGGATGGCCGCCGTGGCCGTGGCGGGTCATGATGAGCCCGTGAGTGTTCTCGGGGATCTCGCCACGCCTCCGCCTGCCACCAGGGCCGTCCGGCCGGGGTGGCGTGACCCACGGCTCTGGATCGGTGTCGCCCTGGTGGCCGTGTCCGTCGTCGCGGGTGCCCGGCTGCTCGCTGCCGCCGACGACTCGGTCGCGGTGTGGGCAGCCGCCGACGACCTGGCCGCCGGCCACGAGCTGACCGGCGACGACCTGACCTCGCGTCGGGTCCGGTTCGTGGCCGCCGACGACCTCGCCCGCTACCTCCCGGCCGACGAGGCGCTGCCAGCCGACACCCACCTGCTCCGCGAGGTCGGGGCCGGCGAGCTGGTGCCCCGGACCGCGATCGGCGCCGTGCAACAGACCGGCCTGCTGGCCCTCCCGCTGGCGGTCGAGCCCGCGCTGGTGCCGCCCGGGGTCGAGGTGGGCGCCGTGGTCAACGTCTACGTCAGCGCTGCCGGCCGGTGCTCGGGGTGCGCCGGGCCCGCGCTGGCGGACGTGACCGTCGCGGCGGCGCCGGCACGCGACGAGCTCACCGGGACGCGTCAGCTCGTGGTCAACGTCGAGGAGCGTCAGGCAGACCGCTGGTTCGCCCTGATCTCCGGGCTGGACAGCCCCGTGGTCACCGTCGCGAGCCGGGGCTGATGGTGGTCGTCACCCTGGTGCTGGCCGCCGGCGCGGCCTGGGAGTCCACGGCGCTGGGGCGGCTGGCCGACCGTGCCGACGTGGTCGTGCTCAGGCGGTGCATGGACGTTGCCGAGCTGCTGGCGACGGCGGCCTCCGGGCAGGCCGAGGTCGCGGTCGTGGCGGTCGACGCGCCGGGCCTGGACCGCGGTGCCGTCGACCACCTGCGCGGCCACGGGGTCCGGGTGGTGGCGGTACGCCCCGCCGGGCCGGCCGGTGACGGTGCCGCGACACGGGCGACCCGGATCGGGATCCGGGCCGTCGTGGCCGACGACGAGCTCGACCAGCTCGCCGAGGTGGTCGCCGCGGGGGAGGAGGTCGAGGACGTCGTCGCCCTCGACGAGCCTGCTGCCGACCCGCCGCGGCAGCCCGGCAGGGTGGTCGTGGTGTGGGGCCCGGCCGGGGCGCCCGGCCGCACCACCCTCGCCGTGGGGCTGGCTGCCGAGCTGGCCCGTGAGCGGCGGACGGTGCTCGTGGATGCCGATCCGTACGGCGGCGCGGTGGCGCAGCAGCTCGGGATCGTCGACGAGGTGGCGGGCATCCTCGCGGCCGCCCGCGCGAGCGGGGCCGGCAAGCTGCCGGAGCGCTTCGGCTCCGTGCAGCGCTCCCTCGACCACCGGCTCAGCGTCGTGACCGGCTTGCCACGCCCCGACCGCTGGGTGGAGGTGCGCCCCGGTGTGGTGGAGCAGCTGCTCGAGGTCGCCGCGGGCCACGGCTCGGTCGTCGTCGACACCGGCTTCAGCCTCGAGCGCGACGCCGTCGTCGAGGCCCCGCGACCGGACCGCAACACGATGACGCTCGCGGCCCTGGAGGCGGCCGACGACGTGGTCGTGGTCGGCAGCGCCGACCCGGTGGGCCTGTCGCGGCTGGCCCGTGGTCTCGCCGACCTCCGCGAGCTGACCGGCGCCGCCGGCGTACGCGTGGTCGTCAACCGGATGCGGCCCACGCTGGGCTGGGCCGAGCAGGACATCGCCGGCATGCTGCGCGGAGTCGTCGGCTCCGCCGACCTCCGCTTCTTGCCTGACGACCGGGTCGCGGTCGACCGTGCCCTCGTGGCCGGACGCACCCTGGTCGAGGGCGGCGACTCCGCTCTCGGGCGCGCGATCGCGCGGCTGGCGGCCGACCTCGCACCTCAGGCGGCGAACAGCAGGTAGAGCCCGCCGACGGTGAAGGAGATCATCGCGAACAGCATCGGCAGCTGCCCGGTGAGCTGGTGCTTCTCCGGGAGCACCTTGATGGACCGGTCGTGCGCCGCCACGACGGCGACGACGTGGCCGACCACCACCGCCAGCACCTTGATCGAGGCCAGCAGGGTCGGGTTGTAGGAGAGCCAGGTGATCCGGTCGAGGTCGGCCGTGCCGAGCCAGTCGGCGCCCGTCCCGAGCGGGTCGCTTGCCAGCACGAGGGTGTCCCAGCCGACCTCGAGCAGGTAGTTCACGTAGTGGGCGACGATGTAGCCGACGATGATCGGCACCACCGAGTGCGCCAGCAACCCGGGCAGCTCCCACCGCCCTGCCGCCTCCACCCGCGTGGCGACGCTGGCCCCCGCGATGATGAGTGCCACCGCGGCACAGAAGGCCAGGAGCGCCAGGTTGTTGAGCAGGTACGTCGAGACCGACGTGTCCTGGGTGAAGCGGATCCAGGCCAGGGAGTCGCGGAACGAGTCGAAAGCGGTGCTGCCGAGCAGCACGCCGACCACGGCGACGATGCCGGGCTGCGGCTCGAGCGTGTCGAGGTTGGCCAGCGGGCTCCGGACCACGAGCCGGCCCTCGCGGCGTCCCCACGGCGAGAGCTTGGCGCAGAGCGACGAGTAGACCTCGAAGGGGTCGGCTCGCTCGAAGAAGGTGGTGCCGAACAGCGCGCCGCCCACCAGCATCGCGGCGACGTACACGGCCACCCAGAGCCGCACCGGGCCCAGCTCGGTGCCGAAGGGGTAGACCAGCTCCATCCAGACGAACGAGAAGAGCCCGAGGGCCGCCGGCCAGTGGCCGAGCCAGGTGGGGTAGCGGTAGAGGCCGCGTGCAGGGTCGCTGCCGGAGAGGCGGGCGAAGACGTCGTTGATCGTGCGGACCGGGCTGATCGCCCTCCACACCGGGCCGAGGAGCACCGACAGCGGCACCAGACCGACCCACCACCACACGTAGAACATCCCGAAGACCGGGTTGGTGAGGAGGTCACGTCCGAAGATGGCGGCGAGGCCGAACCAGCCGAGGAACAGCACCCCGATTGCCCGCAGCGCGATGGCGTACGCCGGGTGGTCGACGAGCCGCGCCAGCCAGTCCGGTGCCGGTCGGCCGCTCGTCGTCGCGTCGTAGCGGGGCTTGCGCCAGGCCACGGCCAGCACCGTGAACGACACCACGAGCGCCGCCACGGCACCCGCGATCGCCAGCTCCGCCGGGATGGGCAGGTCCTGCTGCCCGCCCAGCCCGTGGGCGAGCGTCCGCTCCTCGGTCACCTCAGCCGACTTCGAGCTGGAGCACCAGCTGCTCAGGGTCGTGGCGCTCGACGTCGACGACGCCGGGCTGGTCGATCGAGAGGGTCACCGTGGTGGTGCCGGCGGTGTAGTCGATGGTCTGCTCCTCCGGCGCGGAGTGCACGTGGAGCTCGCCGGGCTCGTCGGAGGTGATGACGAGCTCGATCTCCTGGCCCGGCTTCATCTCCACCCGCTCGACCGGTGGTGCGTCATCGCCCTGGAAGTCGAGCTCGATGGTGTCGCCGGAGCCACCCGAGCCCTCCGCGGGCTCGTCCGACCCGCAGCCGGACAGCGCCAGCAGGGTCGCCAGGACCGTCACCAGTAGTGCCACTCGTCGCACGTCGGCATTCCTCTCACGTTCGCGGACCGGACACCAGAGGTGTCGCCTGCTCTGCCAGAATCCCACGTGCACCGATCCGGGGTTCGACAACCCCGGCCGCCCCGGGACAGGAGGAGCATGCATGAGCCAGCGGCTGCGCCCTCGTGACCTCGCGCTCCTGGCGCTGGAGAGCCCGACCAGCCCCATGCACAACGCCACGGTCGAGATCTTCGACCCCGGGGACTCGGCCTTCGACCACGACCGGCTGCTCGAGCTGATCGCCGACCGGATCTCGTTCGTCCCCCGCTACCGCAAGCGGCTCCAGGCGGTCCCCGGTCGGCTCGCCAACCCCACCTGGGTCGACGACTCCGACTTCGACCTCGCCTTCCACGTACGCCGCTCGGCGCTGCCGCGGCCCGGCTCGATGGACCAGCTGCGCGAGCTGGTGGCGCGGATCGTCTCGCGGCCCCTCGACCGCTCCCGGCCCCTGTGGGAGGTCTACTTCGTCGAGGGTCTGGCGGACGGCCGCGTCGCGGTGCTGTCGAAGTCGCACCTGGTGCTGGTCGACGGGGTGGTGACGGTCGACCTCGGCCAGGTCCTCCTCGACGTGAGCAACCAGCCGAAGTCGCTGGGTGGTGACGAGTGGCGTCCCGGCGGCCGCCCGTCCCCGCTGTCGCTCATGGCGGAGGCCGTGCGCGACTCGACCGCCACACCCGGCCTCGTGCTCGACACCGCCCGCAGCAACGGCGCGTCCCTGGTCCGGGCGGTCGGCGAGGTCGCCCACCGCGCCGGCCGGGTCGCGGAGGCGCTCGCCAACCGACGACCGGCTCCGGAGTCGCCGATCACCGGCCAGCTCAGCCAGCAGCGCCGGGTGGTGACCGTCCGCACCGACCTCGTCGACCACCGGCGGGTCCGCGACGCCCATGGCGGGACCGTCAACGACGTCATCCTCGCCACGGTCGCCGGCGCCCTGCGCAGCTGGCTGATGACCCGTGCCGAGTCGCTGGGGGGCATGCGGAAGGTGCGAGCCGTGGCTCCGGTCTCGGTCATCGACGACGAGCTCGAGGCCACGTCGCTCGGCAGCCAGATCGCCGCGCACCTCGTCGAGCTGCCCGTGGGCGAGCCGAGCGCGGTGATGCGCCTCCACCAGGTGTCCTACTCCTTCCAGACCCACCGCGAGACGGGGCGCGGGGTGGCGGCCAACCGCCTGGCCGGGATCGCGGGGTTCGCGCCGGCGACCTTCCACGCGATCGGCTCGCGCGTCGCAGCCGAGGAGCTGCGCCGGGGCTTCCAGCTCAACGTGACCAACGTGCCGGGTCCGCAGTCACCGCTGCACGCGGCGGGGGCGCGGATGGTGGAGACCTACCCGGTCCATCCGCTGCTGCCCGGGCACGCGCTCGCGGTGGGCGTGACCTCCTACGACGGGGCCGTCTTCTATGGCATCACCGCCGACCGCGACCTGCTGCCCGACGCCGACCTCCTGGGTCAGTGCCTGACAGAGGCACTCGACGAGCTGCTCGACACCGTCTCGGGGGCGCGGTCCCGGGCGCCGAGGGGCAGGCGCAAGCAGCCGGGCAAGCGATGACCCGGGTCTACGTCCCCGCGACGATCGCCCTGCTGGCGGAGTGGCACGCTGCCGGGGCGGTGCCCGCCGTCGCGGACCGGGTGGTGGCGTCCCGCGAGGACGAGGACATCGAGTACCACGCGCTGATGGAGGCGGCCGTGACCTCGGCCGGCATGCAGCCGGACGGTGGTCGCCGGGTGGTCGTGGTCGCCGAGGTGGGTCACGGTGAGCTGCTCCTCGAGGTCCCCCTCGACAAGGTGGTCGCCGTGCACTGTGACACCGAGGACCGGTCCGGCGACGCCGATCCGCACCAGGACCTCGGCTGGTACGCGACCCAGGAGATCCCGGACCTGATCTGAGACTCGCAGGCTCCGGGCCGCGGGCTTGCTCAACCTCTCGCCCCACGCCGTGCCCTCCTCCGTCGGGCCCGGCTAGGGTCGGAACATGGACGCCATCACCACGACGCCGGCTCCGGTGAACGAGCCGAACCTGACCTACGCACCCGGTACGCCCGAGCGGGAGACCCTCGTGGAGGAGCTCGCCCGCCAGGAGCGCCGTCAGCACACCTATCGCGCCGTCATCAACGGTCGGAAGCGCAGTGGTGGCGGGGTGGAGATCCCCGTCGTCCAGCCCCACGACCACCAGCACGTGCTGGGCACCCTGAAGAACTCCACGGCGAAGGACGCCGAGGCGGCGATCAAGGCGGCTCGTGACGCCGCGCCGGACTGGCAGCGCCTGCCCTTCGACGACAAGTGCGCGATCATCCTCAAGGCTGCCGACCTGCTCGCCGGCCCGTGGCGACAGCGCCTCAACGCCGCGACGATGCTCGGCCAGTCCAAGACGGCGTTCCAGGCCGAGATCGACGCGGCCTGCGAGCTGATCGACTTCTGGCGGTTCAACGTCCACTACGCCAAACAGATCCACGCCGAGCAGCCGATCGCCAACAGCCCCGGCGTGTGGAACCGGATGGACCACCGTCCGCTCGAGGGCTTCGTCTACGCGATCACGCCGTTCAACTTCACCGCCATCGCCGGCAACCTGCCGACGGCCCCGGCGCTGATGGGCAACACCGTGATCTGGAAGCCCTCGCCGACCCAGCAGCACGCCGCCTCGCTGACGATGGAGCTGCTCGAGGAGGCCGGCATGCCCCCGGGCGTCATCAACATGCTGCCCGGCGACGGCATCGAGGTGTCCAACGTCGCGCTCAACCACCCCGACCTCGCCGGCATCCACTTCACCGGCTCGACGCCCACCTTCCAGTACCTCTGGCGCACCGTCGGCGAGAACCTCACCAGCTACCGCTCCTACCCGCGGATCGTCGGGGAGACCGGTGGCAAGGACTTCATCGTCGTCCACCCGAGTGCCGACCCCGACGTCGCCCGGGTGGCGATGATCCGTGGCGCCTTCGAGTTCCAGGGCCAGAAGTGCTCGGCCGCCTCACGGGCCTACGTCGCCAAGTCGGTGTGGAACAAGATGAAGGACCAGCTCGTCGCCGACACCGACGGACTCGGCATGGGCGACGTCACCGACCTGTCCAACTTCATGGGCGCCGTGATCGACGACCGTGCGTTCGCCAAGCACAAGAAGGCGCTGGGGCGGGTGCGGGCCAACAAGCACCTCACCGTGCTCGCCGGTGGTCAGCTCGACGACTCGGTCGGCTACTTCGTGCGGCCCACCATCGTCCAGTCGACCGACCCGACCGACCAGATGTTCTCCGAGGAGTACTTCGGACCGATCCTGGCGGTCTACGTCTACGACGACGACCGCTTCGAGAAGGTCGTGCACCAGATGGAGTCGTTCGCGCCGTACGCCCTGACCGGCGCGATCATCGCCCAGGACCGCGCTGCGGTCGCCTGGGCGAGCGAGACGCTGCGCTATGCCGCCGGCAACTTCTACGTCAACGACAAGCCGACCGGCGCCGTGGTCGGTCAGCAGCCCTTCGGTGGCGCCCGGGCCAGCGGCACCAACGACAAGGCCGGCGCCATGCAGAACCTGATGCGCTGGACCAGCACCCGGGCCATCAAGGAGAACTTCGTGCCGCCGACCGACCACCGCTACCCGTACATGGACTGAGTCCCCGAGACGACGAGCCGCCCGGACCCCTCGCGGTCCGGGCGGCTCGCTCCGTCGATCGGCAGTGTCTCTCGACACGACCCGCTCGGACCGAGGGGATCCGAGCGGGTCGCGGTGTCTCTGCGCCGGTCAGCTGGGGGGGACCTACTGACCTCCGGGCCGGTTCAGGCGGCCGGCCCGGTTGTTGCCGTTCCGGTTCAGGCGGCCGGTTCGGCGAAGCGCATCGACGGGGCACCCTCTCGATCTGGCGGGACCCACCGTCCCGCTTGCCCGGTGGAACGAGGCGACGTGGCGTGGGTCACGCTCCGTCCCCCGGTTGTCTAGACCTGCCCGCCCGTCTCGATCCGCTCTCCGTTGTCGAACGGCCGCGTCCTCGGGATGTCCGGCCGGTGCGAGGATGGAGTGGTGACCCCGCTCCACCTCGGTGCCCTGCACCCCTACGAACAGGCGCTGACGCTGGTGCTGGCGTTCGGGCCCTTCGTGGCGCTGGGGATCGTGATCTGGCGCCGCCGGCGCGAGGAAGCGTCGGACGCGTCCGGGCAGCCCGACGACGTCAGTCACGCGTCGGAGGAGCCCGTCGACCGCTGACCTCGCAGTGGCCAGTCTGGCACGGGGACGAGCTCGTCCTACGTCCGGCGGTTGAACCTGATCGATCCGTCAGGCAGACGGCGGTGGAGGTGGCCGGGGTCGTGGATCCGCCTGTGGTGGAAGCCGCACAGCGGGACCATGTCGCCGAGGTCGGTGCGGCCGCCTCGGCTCCACGGGGTGGCGTGGTGGAGCTCGGTCCAGGCGTAGGGCACGTCGCACCCATCGGCGGCGCAGCTGGTGTGTCGGGTGGCGCCGGCGACGCGTTGGGCTTCGGTGAAGAGGCGTTGGCTGCGGCCGAGGTCGAGCGGCTGGGACGCACCGTTCAGAACTGCGGGCACGAGTCCGGCCTGGCAGGCCAAGCGGCGCGCCTGCCCGGCGGAGACCAGGTCGCCGGTGTCGAGGCCGGCGGCCTTGAGCCGGTCGGTGAGGCTGTCCGCGTCGAGGGTGACCACGACGGTGGCGGCGACCTTGCCGTGGAGCCGGTCGGTGGGCAGGTGCTCCAGCAGCTGCGTGAACGCCAGTCCCCGCTCGTGGGCCCAGTCGCGGTCACGAGTCTGGTCGCCGGCTTGGGCGGTGGTGGCACCGAGCCGCCCGCGGCGTGGCGCGGTGAGGGAGTCGAGGACCTTCCGCAGGATCGACCCCGCGAGCAGGGGGACGGTGAAGTGGCCGGACAGGGTGCCGTCGCCGTTGTCGTGCAGCGTCAGCCGGGTCTTCGCCACCGCGGCGGACTCCTCCTCGACCAGCTGGGCGTCCTCGTGGGCGTCCACGGTGGCGGGGTCGGGTTCGACGGCGGCCAGCGCGCGGCGGGCCAGGCGGCGCAGCTGAGTCGGGTCGACCCGGCGGGCCTGCTCGACCAGACGGTCTTCCACGCGGGCGCGCTGGTCACCGGTGAGGTGGCGGGGCAGGCGGGAGGCGGCCTGCGCGATCACGGCGGCGTGCTCAGTCGAGACCTCCCGGGCGGCCGCGGCGGTGCCGGTCCGGGTCTGCCGGGACAACCACGCACCGGTCGAGGCGCACCGTGCATCCTCGGCCACGGTGGACCGCTCCGCGGCCGCGAGCAACCGGAGCTTGATCGCCGCCATCCGGTGCAGCGCCCGCTCCCACTCCGCGACCGTCGCGGCGAGCTGGTCGGCGGGCACGCCGTCGGCGTCCACGTGGTCAAGGGCCTCGTGCACCGCCGCGGCCACCGCGGCCGGATGACCGGGTGGAGGAGGCGCGAGCTCGACGACCAGTGACATACCAACCACGCTATTCGAACACGTGATCGAGAGCCATGCCCGCCGCCGAGGGTGTGCACGAGCGTGACCGAAGCCCCGCCTGTGGACACCTGTTGGCCCATCGCGGCCGGGCCGCTGCGCCAGGTCTCGCTGGGGCTGGCGTCAGGCCGGGGTGCCGCGTTCCGTCGCCTCGGCCACCGTGGCAGACCCGGACCGCGACGCTCGTTGGCCCCAGCGGAGCACGGCCACGCCGAGGAGGATCAGCGCCACGGCTCCCGCGTCCAGGAGACCCAGCGGCTCCCCGACGAGCCACCAGCCGATCGCCAACGCGACGACGGGAGGGATGTAGGTGGAGCTCGACGCCGTCACCGCACCCAGGATGTCCACGATCACGTAGTAGAGGATGTAGGCGACGCCCGTGCCGAGCAGGCCCAGGCCCACCACCACGCCGAGCAGCGCACGAGGGTCCTCCGACAGGGCCGCGATCCCCTGCAGGTCGGTGGCCACCAGCAGCGTCGGCAGCGCCAGGCCGATCTGGTAGGTCGTGAGTGCAGCCGGAGCGATCCGCAACGGGGAGACGAAGCGCTTCGCATAGACGAAGGACGCCCCCACGCTGGCGGAGCCCAGGAGCATGAAGAGCACGCCGAGAGGGTCGACCACGCCGGCTGCCTCCCACGGCCGTGCGATCAGCAGGACGCCGCCGAACCCGACGACCACGCCCAGGAAGCGTCGCGGAGTCACGTGCTCGCTGCGCAGGAAGATGGCGGCGGCCAGGAAGGTGAACAGCGGGATGGCGCCGCTGAGTGCCCCGGCGATCCCCGACGGCAGCACCGACGTCCCGGCTGCGAAGGCGTAGTAGTAGAGGGACGTCGCCAGGACGGACATCACGACGAAGTGGTGGAGGTGGCGCAGGTGCCACCAGGCGAACGCCCTGCGGAGGAGTGCGTAGGCGAGTACCGGGACGAAGCCGAAGACGACCCGGAGCAGCGTGATCTGGCCGGCGGAGATGCTCTCGGACGCCCACTTCATGAAGATGAAGTTGCTGCCCCAGACCACGCCGAGCACCACGAACGCGATGCCGGCAGGTCGGAGCACTGCGCGAGTGTGGCACGGGGCCCGGCCTGCTGGCGGTGCGTGCCGGGGGTCGGACGGAGACCCGCTCCTAGCGTGCGAGCCACTTCCGGCCGACGGCGTTCTCGGCCCTCAGTGCCTTGACCAGCAGGTCGCTGATCAGTCCCTCGAGCTTGCCGCCGACCAGGGGGATGCCGACCTTGACGGTCAGGTCGACCGTCTCGGTGGTCGTGCCGTCCGACTCGCTCAGCGTGGCCGTACCGACCATGTCGCCCGGCTTGCCCGGGATGGTGACCTCGATGTCGGCGTGCTCGCGACTCGTCCAGGTCTCGGACTGGACGATCTGGATCTCCTCGCCGACGAACTTCGCCGCGAAGGCCGGGATGCCGGTGGCCGCCTGCACCTGGTCGATCCGCACCTCGAGGCCGGCGTCGGTCTCCTCGATGGTCACCTCGGACCGCAGCACGGCCTGGTAGTCACAGACTTCGCGCCTGAACGCCGGGTCCGCCAGCATCGCGGCAACCTCCGACAGGGGTGCGTCGTAGGTGAGCTCGTGCACGATCCGCTTGGCCATCCGGTGATCTCCTCTGTGTCGCGACGTCCGCGGGGCCATCATGGCGGACCTCCGGGACACGGCCCGCGGCGCGTGCCCACCCCGTGTTGTCGGAGGGGGAGGGGAGTCCTAGTGTCGGGGACGTGGCAACGACGCTCGACGAGGAGAAGTTCGCACTGCTGAGCGAGGCCGCTGAGCAGCCAGACCACGAGGCCGGTGACGGCCAGGGTGCCGGTCCGCTGGTGCGTGCCTACTACCGCAACGTCGCGGCCGAGGACGTCTGCGAGCGGAGCGTCGAGGACCTCTACGGCGCCCTCGACTCCCATCTCGAGCTGGCCCGTACGCGGCCGCAGGGGACCGCCCAGGTCCGGGTGCTGACACCCGGCCAGGACCAGGGGTGGTCGGCGGCCGGCCACTCGGTCGTCCAGGTGGTCACCGACGACATGCCCTTCCTCGTCGACTCGCTGACCATGGAGCTCACCCAGCAGGACTACGACGTCCGCGTGGTCATCCACCCCCAGATGGACGTGATGCGTGACATCACCGGGGAGCTTCGCTCCGTCACCGGTGTCGAGGACGGCTCGGTGGCCGTCGCCGAGGGGGCGATCCGCGAGTCGTGGATGCAGGTCGAGATCTCGCGGGTGCGCACCGCCGAGGAGGCCCAGGCCCTCGAGGGCGCGCTCCAGCGCGTCCTCACCGACGTGCGGGTGGCGGTGGAGGACTGGTCGAAGATGCACGCCACCGCGCTGCAGATCGTCGACGAGCTCGAGGAAAACCCGACCCCGCTCGACGGTGACGAGGTCGCACAGGGTCAGGACCTGCTCCGCTGGCTGGCCCAGGACCACTTCACGTTCCTGGGCTACCGGGAGTACCGCCTCGAGAGCGACGGCGAGGACGAGGTGCTGCGAGCCGTGCCCGGCACCGGCCTGGGGATCCTCCGCTTCGACCAGGACATGTCCACCTCGTTCGGCAAGCTGCCACCTGCGGTGAAGGCGAAGGCACACGAGAGGACGCTGCTGGTGCTGGCCAAGGCCAACTCCCGCGCGACCGTGCACCGGCCGGCCTACCTGGACTACGTCGGGGTCAAGACGTTCGACGAGTCCGGCGAGGTCGTGGGGGAGCGCCGCTTCCTGGGGCTCTTCTCCAGCGCCGCCTACACCGAGTCGGTCCTCCGGATCCCGCTGCTGCGCGACAAGGCCCGCGAGGTCCAGAAGCGCGCTGGCTTCGACTCCCGCAGCCACGCCGGCAAGGCGCTCCTCGACACGCTCGAGAACTTCCCCCGCGACGAGCTGTTCCAGACCCCGATCGACGACCTGGCACCGGTGGCGGTCGCGGTCATGCACGCGCGCGAGCGCCGTCAGCTCAAGGTGTTCCTCCGCAAGGACGCCTACGACCGCTACGTCTCCGCTCTGGTCTACCTGCCGCGCGACCGCTACAACACCAGCGTCCGGGAGAAGTTCGCCGAGATCCTCAAGACCGAGTTCGGCGGCGAGACGGTCGAGTTCTCGGTCCGGATGGGTGAGTCGACCACGGCCAACGTCCACTTCGTCGTGCACCCCCCGAAGGGCCAGGGGATCCGCGACGTCGACACCGCCGAGCTCGAGCGGCGGCTCGCCGAGGTCTCCCGCTCCTGGCGCGAGGACTTCATGGTCGCGGCGATGGGGGAGTTCGGCGACGACCGCGGCGCCGACCTCGCCCAGCAGTACGTCGGCTCCTTCCCCGAGGCCTACAAGGAGGACTTCCCTCCGGCCATCGCCGCCGCCGACATCGCGCTGCTCGAGGAGCTCGGTGACGAAGGGATCGACCTGCGTCTCTACCCCAAGTCGGGCGGCCAGCCGCTCGAGGGACGGCTCAAGGTGTTCCGCACCGGTCACCACCTGTCGCTGTCCGAGCTGCTGCCGATGATCTCCTCCATGGGGGTCGAGGTCGTCGACGAGCGCCCCTACCAGCTCGACGGCCTCGACCGTCCCACCTTCATCTACGAGTTCGGGCTGCGCTACCGCGAGCCCGTCGAGGGCGACGACCCGGAACGCTTCGGGGAGGCGCTGCGCGCGGTCTGGGACGGTCGCAACGAGATCGACGGCTTCAACCGGCTGGTCCTCGAGGGCGACCTGACCTGGCGGCAGGCGACCCTGCTCCGCGCGTACGCGAAGTACATGCGGCAGGGCAACAGCCCCTTCGCCCAGGACACGATCGAGGAGGCGGTGATCGGCAACGTCGACATCACCCTGCTCCTGGTGCGCCTCTTCGAGACCCGGTTCGACCCCGGCCGCAACGGCCTCCCCGCCGACGCGGAGGCGCGGACCTCACGGACGGAGGCGCTGGAGGAGAAGCTCCAGCGGGCCCTCGACGACGTCGTGAGCCTCGACCACGACCGGATCCTGCGCTTCTACCTCACGCACATCAAGGCCACGCTGCGCACCAACTACTTCCAGCAGGACGACGCCGGGTCGCCCCACCCCTACATGTCCTTCAAGCTCGAGCCCTCGGCGATCCCCGAGCTGCCCGAGCCGCGCCCCTCCTACGAGATCTACGTCTACTCACCCCGGGTCGAGGGCGTGCACCTCCGCTTCGGCGCGGTCGCCCGCGGTGGCCTGCGCTGGTCGGACCGGCGCGACGACTTCCGCACCGAGGTCCTGGGCCTGGTCAAGGCGCAGATGGTCAAGAACACCGTCATCGTGCCGGTCGGCGCCAAGGGCGGCTTCTACTGCAAGCAGCTGCCCGACCCGGGCGACCGCGAGGCGTGGCTGGCCGAGGGCGTGGCCTGCTACAAGACGTTCATCTCCGGTCTGCTCGACATCACCGACAACCTCGTCGACGGCGAGAACGTGCCGCCGGAGCGCGTGGTCCGCCACGACGGCGACGACTCCTACCTGGTGGTCGCCGCCGACAAGGGCACGGCCACCTTCTCCGACATCGCCAACGGCGTCGCCCAG
The DNA here is from genome assembly GCF_019880385.1 of Nocardioides coralli. Taxonomy (NCBI): domain Bacteria; kingdom Bacillati; phylum Actinomycetota; class Actinomycetes; order Propionibacteriales; family Nocardioidaceae; genus Nocardioides; species Nocardioides coralli. The sequence continues at coordinate 2,739,554 of NZ_CP082273.1, read as the reverse complement.
GACTACGGCTTCTGGCTCGGCGACGCCTTCGCCTCCGGCGGCTCGGTCGGCTACGACCACAAGGCCATGGGCATCACCGCCCGCGGCGCCTGGGTCTCGGTCCAGCGGCACTTCCGCGAGCGGGGCATCGACTGCCAGACCGAGGACTTCACCGCCGTCGGCATCGGCGACATGTCCGGTGACGTGTTCGGCAACGGCATGCTCTGCTCCGAGCACATCCGGCTGGTGGCCGCCTTCGACCACCGCGACATCTTCCTGGACCCCGACCCCGACGCGGCCACGTCGTACGCCGAGCGCAAGCGGCTCTTCGACCTGCCGCGCTCCAGCTGGCAGGACTACGACACCGACCTGATCTCCGAGGGTGGCGGCGTCTGGTCGCGGTCGGTCAAGTCGGTGCCGATCAGCGCCCAGGCCCGGGAGGCCCTGGGGCTCGAGGACGACGTCACCAAGCTGACGCCGGCCGAGCTGATGAGGGCGATCCTGCTCGCCCCGGTCGACCTGCTCTGGAACGGCGGCATCGGAACCTACGTCAAGTCCTCCGACGAGAGCCACGCCGACGCCGGCGACAAGGCCAACGACGCCATCCGCGTCGACGGCCGCGACCTGCGGGTCGCGTGCGTCGGCGAGGGCGGCAACCTCGGGCTGACCCAGCGTGGCCGGATCGAGTACGCCGCCCGCGAGGGTCGCATCAACACCGACTTCATCGACAACTCGGCCGGCGTCGACACCTCCGACCACGAGGTCAACATCAAGATCCTGCTCGACCGCGTCGTCGCCGCCGGCGACCTCACCGAGGAGCGGCGCAACACCCTGCTGGCGGAGATGACCGACGAGGTCGCCGACCTGGTGCTCCGCGACAACTACGAGCAGAACCTCGCGCTGGCCAACGCCGTCGCCCACGCGCCCTCGCTGCTGCACGTCCACGAGGACTGGATGAAGCGGCTGGAGCGTCAGGGGGTCCTCAACCGCGAGCTCGAGGCGCTGCCGACGAGCCGGCAGGTGCGGCGACGGCTCGAGCGCGGCGAGGCGCTCACGGTGCCGGAGCTGTCGGTGCTGATGTCCTTCACCAAGATCGTGCTGGCCGACGAGCTGCTCGCCTCGGACCTGCCCGACGACCCCTACCTCGACATCGACCTGCGGGCGTACTTCCCGCACCCGGTGCAGGAGGGCTTCCCCGATCAGGTCGCCGAGCACCCGCTGCGTCGCGAGATCATCGTGACCCAGGTCGTCAACGACCTCGTCAACGGCGCCGGCATGACCTACGTGCCCCGCCTGGCCGAGGAGACGGGGGCCAGCGCCGCCGAGCTCACCCGGGCCAACTTCGTGGCGCGCGAGATCTTCGGCTCGCTGCCGCTGCGTGACGAGCTCCAGCGCTGGGACAACAAGCTGGACGCGCAGGTCCAGACCCGGATGCGGATCCAGATGCGGACGCTCGTCGAGCGCGCCTCCCGGTGGCTGGTCAACAACCGTCGTGCACCCCTCGACAGCCAGGCGACGGTCGACCACTTCAGCGGGCCGGTCCAGGCGCTGATGGGGCGGCTCCCGGAGCTGATGTCCGGGCGCGAGCTCGACAGCCTGCTGGCCCGTCGCGACGCGCTCGTCCAGCACGGCGTGCCGGAGGAGCTGGCCACACGCGTGGCCGGACTCGACCCCGCGATCGCGCTGCTCGGCGTCGTCGAGACCGCCACCCGGGACGGTCTGGATCCCGCCGACGTGGCCAAGGTGCACTTCGCGCTCGGGGAGCGGCTCGGCCTGCCGTTGCTGATGCAGCAGATCTTCGCGCTGCCGCGCGAGGACCGGTGGCAGACGATGGCCCGCGCGGCGATCCGGGACGACCTGCACGCCGTGCACACCCAGCTCACGGCGCGGGTGCTCGAGGCGACGTCGGCCGACGAGTCGGCTGCCGCACGGATCACGAGCTGGGAGGACGCCGACGAGGTCGGGATCACCCGGGCCACGGCCACCCTGCAGGAGATCTGCTCCGAGGAGGACGCCGATCTCGCCCGGCTCTCGGTCGGTCTGCGCGTCGTGCGCGGACTGCTCCAGGGCTGAGGCGTGGGCGACACCGACCCCGGGCACGAACCCGGCGCCGCCGAGACCGCGCGGCGGATCGCGAGCGGCCGGGCGAGCGCGCGCGAGGTGACCGCTGCCGCGCTGGCCCGGATCGCCGAACGGGACCATGACCTCAACGCGTTCTCCGTGGTCCTCGAGCGGTCGGCCACGGCCGAGGCGGCCGCGCGCGACGCCGCCCTGGTCGACGGGGCCGAGCCCGGCCCGCTCCACGGCGTACCCGTGGCGATCAAGGAGGAGCTCGACGTCGCCGGCTGCGTGACCACCTTCGGGGGGCGCGGCAACAGCCGGCCCGTGGCCGAGGACGGCGAGGTGGTGCGCCGGCTGCGCGAGGCAGGTGCCGTCGTCGTCGGCAAGACCACGATGCCCGAGTTCGGGGCCTGGCCCTACACCGAGTCCGACGACCGCGGGATCACCCGCAACCCGTGGGACCGCACGCGCACGCCGGGCGGCTCCAGCGGCGGTACGGCGGTGGCGGTCTCCTCCGGCATGGTGCCGGTGGGTCTCGGCGGCGACGGTGGCGGCTCGATCAGGATCCCCAGCGCCTGCTGCGGGCTCTTCGGCCTCAAGCCGCAGCGCGGCCGTGTCACGACGGCGCCCCACCCCCACCTGTGGTGGTCGCTCGGCACGGTCGGTCCGCTGGCCCGCTCGGTCCTCGACAGTGCCGTGGTCTACGACGTCATCCGCGGCTCGACCGACACCGACCTCCACCGCGCCGGGAGGACGGGGTCGTTCGTGGCGGCCGCACGGCGCGAGCCCGGACGGCTGCGCATCGGCTGGACGACACGGCCCGTCACGCCGGGGGTGAGGCCCGATCCGCAGCACGTCCAGGCGGTGGCCGACACCGTCCGGCTGCTGGCCGAGCTCGGGCACGACGTCGTGGAGGTCGACCCCGGCTACCCCGACCCGACAGCGGCCTTCGTGCCCCAGTTCTTCGGGGGCATCCGCGCGGAGGCCGAGGCGGTCGAGCACTACGAACGACTCGAGCGGCGGACGCGCCAGACCTACCGCCTCGGCTCCTGGGTGACGCCCCGGGTGCTCGACAAGGCGATGCGGATGACCGAGACGGTGTCGGAGAAGGCCAACCGGGTCTTCGACCGCGTGGACGTCCTGCTCACCCCCGTCACGGCGCACCGGCCGCCCACGACGGGCGTCCTGGTGGGGGCGAGGACGCCGGCCGGTGCGGCGCTGAGGTCCCTGCCGGCCATCGCCTACGCCGCGCTGTGGAACGTGGCGGGCAACCCCGCCGCCTCGGTGCCGCGCGGGATCGGCGTCGACCAGTTGCCCCTCGCGGTGCAGCTCGTGGGCCCGACCGACGGGGAGGAGCGGCTGCTGAGCCTGTCCGCCCAGCTCGAGGCAGCCGACCCGTGGCCGCTGCTGGCCCCGGCTCAGCCGCGGTGAGGGCACGACACCCGCAGACCGGTCCTTGAGGGGTGCAGCCCGGGCACGACAGGGTGGGCGCATGGGAGGGGCCATCGAGGTCAGCGAGCTGACCATCGCGTACGGAAGCCTGCGCGCCGTCGACGGCGTCAGCTTCGAGGTCGGCGAGGGCGAGTTCTTCGGGATCCTGGGTCCCAACGGCGCGGGCAAGACCACGACCCTCGAGCTGGTCGAGGGGTTGAGGAGACCCGACTCGGGCAGCGTGCGGGTGCTGGGGGAGTCGCCGTGGCCCCGCAACCCCCGGCTGCTGCCGCGGATCGGGGTGCAGCTGCAGGCGTCCTCGTTCTTCGAGCGGCTCACGGCGCGCGAGCAGATCCACACCTTCGCCTCGCTCTACGGCGTCCCCGTGGCCGAAGCCGACCGGTGGCTGGAGCAGGTCGGTCTGGTCGACAAGGCCGACACCCGCGTCGAGGACCTGTCCGGTGGCCAGTCGCAGCGGCTCTCCATCGCCTGCGCGCTCGTGCACGATCCCGAGCTGGTGTTCCTCGACGAGCCCACGGCGTCCCTGGACCCGCAGGCGCGTCGCAACCTGTGGGACCTGCTGACCGACATCAACCGCAGCGGCCGCACGGTGGTGCTCACGACGCACTACATGGACGAGGCGGAGGCGCTCTGCGACCGCGTGGCGATCATGGACCACGGCCGGATCCTGGAGCTCGACACGCCGCGACGGCTGGTGCAGGGACTGGACGCGCCGACCCACATCACCACCGCGGACGGCGAGACGGTCGAGACCCGGGAGCCCACCCGGGTGCTCGCGCGCCTGGCCCAGGAGCAGAAGCTCGACGGCGTCTCGGTCCGCACCGGCACCCTCGAGGACGTCTTCCTCTCCCTGACCGGGCGGGAGTACCGCGCATGAGTCGAGGTCGCCACACCGCCTTCTGGTCGCTCTCGGTGGCGATCGTCCGCGGCTTCTACCGCGACCGGGCGTCGGTCTTCTTCGCGCTGGTGTTCCCGCTGATGTTCCTCGTCCTCTTCGGCGGCATCTTCGCCGACCAGACCCAGAGCCGGATCACGATGGCCCAGGTGGGCGAGGTCAGCCTGTTCGAGGACCTCCCACCGGGCGCGCAGGAGGCGTTCGCGGAGACCTTCGAGGTCGAGCGGCACGACGACCTCGGTGCGGCGATCGAGGCGGTGCGGGAGGGTGACGTCGACGTGGCCGTCACGGGCGAGGACGGTGAGGTGGTCGCCCACGTCACCCAGACCGACCAGGTCAAGGCCGCGGTGGTGCAGGGGACGCTCCGCGCGTTCGTCGACGGCGCGAACGTCGCCGCGACCGGGCAGCCGCCGGCGTACTCGCTGCGCACCGACGCCGTGGAGGACGAGAGCCTCGACACCATCCAGTTCGTCACCCCCGGGCTGCTCGGCTGGGCGGTCGCCATGAGCGCGGCCTTCGGCGCCGCCGCGACGCTGCAGGGCTGGCGGCAGAGCAAGCTGCTCCGCCGACTCCAGCTCGCTCCGGTGCGGACCGGCACGGTGGTGGGCGCACGGGTGACCGTGACGATCGTCATCGCGCTGGTGCAGATGGCGATCTTCCTGGGCCTCGGCACGGCGGTGTTCGGGCTGCAGCTCGGCGGCTCCTGGTGGGCGGGCGTGCCGCTGCTCGTGGTCGGCACCCTGTGCTTCATGGCGGTCGGCCTCCTCGCGGGGGCGGTCGCGAAGTCGGTGGAGGGTGCCGTCAACATGGCCAACTTCCTGGTGCTGCCGATGGCCTTCCTCAGCGGCTCGTTCTTCCCCCTCGACGGCGCCCCCGGATGGCTGCAGGCGGTGGCCGACCTGCTGCCGCTGCACTGGCTCAACGAGGGGATGCTGGACGTGCTGGTCCGCGGTGAGGGGCCGACGGCCGTGCTCGTGCCGATGGCCGTCCTGGCGGCGTTCGCGACGGTCGTGACGCTCGTGGCCGCGCGACTCTTCCAGTGGGAGACCCACTGAGTCGCCGACGACGGGGGACGGGCTCGTAGAGTCTGGCCCTACCCACCCGCCGACGGACCGGGCCGCCGGCCAGCACGGAAGGACCCCGCATGGCACCGGACCGCGGCCCGCTGGCCGACGTCGTCGTCGTCGACCTCTCGCGCGCCCTGGCGGGGCCGCACGCGACCCAGATGCTCGGCGACCTCGGGGCCCGCGTCATCAAGGTGGAGGCGCCCGGCCACGGTGACGACAGCCGCGGCTGGGGACCGCCCTTCGTGGGCGAGCCGCGCCAGTCGACGTACTTCATGTCCGCCAACCGCAACAAGGAGTCCATCGCGCTGGACCTCAAGGCGGAGGCGGACCGGACGCTCCTCCTGGAGCTCGTCGACCGCGCCGACGTGCTGGTCGAGAACTTCCGCACCGGTGTGCTGGAGCGGCTGGGGCTGGGCGTGGCGGAGCTGCAGCAGCGGAACCCACGACTGGTCGTGCTGTCGATCACGGGGTTCGGCCACGACGGTCCCGAGGGTGGCCGGGCCGGCTACGACCAGATCGCCCAGGGCGAGGCCGGGCTGATGTCCCTGACCGGCTCCGGACCCGAGGACCCGCAGAAGGTAGGGGTGCCGGTGGCCGACCTGCTCGCCGGGATGTACGGCGCCTACGGCGTCGTCGCCGCGCTGCACGAGCGCCACCGCACCGGTCGCGGCTCGGTCGTCCGGACCTCGCTGCTGGCCGCGACCGTCGGCGTGCACGCGTTCCAGGGCACCCGCTGGACCGTCGGCGGCCAGGTCGGCCGGGCGCAGGGCAACCACCACCCGGCCATCGCGCCCTACGGTCTCTTCCACTGCCGCGACGGAGCCGTCCAGATCGCCGTCGGCAGCGAGGGGCTGTGGCGGCGGCTGTGCGACGGCTTCGGGCTCGACCCGGCCGCCGACGGTCTGGCCACCAACGCCGAGCGGGTGGCGCACCACCCGCAGCTGGTCGCCACGGTCGAGGCGGCCTTCGCCGACCACGACGCCGAGCCGCTGCTCGCGCGGCTCTCCGAGCTCGGCATCCCGGCCGGCAAGGTCCGGACGCTGGACGAGGTCTACACGTGGGACCAGGTGGCGAGCCAGGGGCTGCTCGTCGACGTGGAGCACCCGACCCTCGGCACCCTGTCCCTGCCGGGCCCACCGCTGCGGTTCTTCGACCCCGACGGCACCGAGGTGACCCGGCGCGACCACGCGGCACCCCCGCTGCTCGACCAGCACGCCGACGACCTCCGGGCGTGGCTCGAGGCGCCGGAGTGACGCGCCGCTGGACCGCCCGCGAGCTGCTCGACCTGGTGCTCGACCCGGGCACCTTCGAGTCGTGGGACGAGCCGATCGACCTGGCGGCCTACGACGCGGACTACCGGGCCGCGCTGGAGGAGGCGGCCGAGCGGTCCGGCACCGACGAGTCGGTCCTGACGGGTCGGGGGCTGGTCCGCGGCCGGCCGGTCTGCGTCCTGGCCAACGAGTTCGGCTTCCTGGCCGGGTCCATCGGACGGGCCGCCGCCGACCGCATCACCTCCGCCGTCCACCGCGCGACACGGGAGCGACTGCCGGTGCTGGCGAGCACGGCCTCGGGCGGAACGCGCATGCAGGAGGGCACCCCGGCGTTCGTCCGCATGATCGAGATCTCCCGCGCGCTGATGGCGCACCGGTTGGCCGGGCTGCCCTACCTGGTGCACCTGCGGCACCCCACCACCGGTGGTGTCTACGCCTCGTGGGGGTCACTGGGCCACGTCACCGTCGCCGAACCGGGCGCGCTGGTGGGGTTCCTCGGGCCGAAGGTCTACGAAGCGCTGCACGGCCGGCCGTTCCGCCCCGGGGTGCAGACCGCGGAGAACCTGGCCGCGTCGGGGGTCATCGACGGGGTGGTGCCGGCCGAGGAGCTCCCGACACTGGTCGACCTCGCGCTCGGCGTGCTCGTCGACCCGCCGACGCCGGCCAGGCTGCCCCGGCGTACCGACACCCGCGAGGTGGGGGACGTCGCGGCCTGGGACTCGATCGAGGCGACGCGGGCCCCGGAGCGTGCGGGCATCCGCGAGCTCCTGGCCCACGGCGCCACCGGCACCGTCCAGCTGCGCGGCACCGACGAGGGCGAGCGCGACTCCACGCTGCTGGTGGCGCTGACGCGCCTCGACGGGCAGCCGTGCGTCGTGGTCGGCCAGGACCGCAGCCGCCAGACGCCGAGCCACGCCATGGGTCCCGGCGCGCTCCGTGAGGCCCGGCGCGGGATGCGGCTGGCCCAGGAGCTGGGGCTGCCGCTGGTGGCGGTCATCGACACCCCCGGCGCCGAGCTGTCGCCGCGGGCGGAGGAGCGTGCCATCGCCGGCGAGATCGCCCGCTGCCTGGCGCGGCTGAGCTCGCTGACCGTGCCGACCGTCTCGGTGCTGCTGGGGCAGGGGTGCGGTGGTGGGGCGCTCGCGCTGCTGCCCGCACAGCGGGTGATCGCGACCGAGAACGCGTGGCTCTCGCCGCTGCCGCCCGAGGGTGCGAGCGTGATCGTGCACGGCGACACCGAGCACGCCGCGGAGATGGCCACCCGCCAGCGGGTCCGTGCTGCCGACCTCCACGCCGACGGCACCGTCCACCACGTCGTCCCGGAGGTCGCGGGCGAGTCAGCCGCCGACCTGGCCGTCGCGGTGGCGGCCGAGATCGCCGCACAGCTCCGCGACCTCACCGCGCCGGCGCCGTAGCGCCGACTCGGTCAGCGGTCAGCTGGCCTTCTTCTTCGCGGCCTTCTTGGCCGTCGACTTCTTGGTGGTCTTCTTGGCCGGCTTCTTCTTCTCCGACTCCTCGGCCGGCTCCTCGCCGCGGGCGGTCTTGGCGGCCTCCACCGACTTCTGCAGCGCGGCCAGCAGGTCGACCACCTCGCCGGAGGACTTCGTCGACGTCGGGGTGCGCTTGATCTCGCCCCCCTCGATCTTGGCCTTGACCAGCTCCTGGACGGCCTCGGCGTAGTCGTCCTCGAACTCCGAGGCGTCGAAGTCACCGGCGAGGGTCTCCACGAGCATGTTGGCCATCGTGACCTCGGCGTCCTTGACCTCGCCGACCTCGACGCTGAAGTCGGGGGTGCGGATCTCGTCGGGCCACATCATCGTCTGCAGCACGATCACGTCGTCCTTCACCCGCAGCACCGCCACGGTCGTGCGCTGGCGCAGCGCCACCGTCACCACCGCCATCCGGTCGGCCTCGAGCAGCGCCTGGCGCAGCAGCGCGTAGGGCTTGGCGCCGGTCTTCTCCGGCTCGAGGTAGTAGGACTTCTCCAGCAGCATGGGGTCGATCTGGTCGCGCGGCACGAACTTCTCCACCGCGATCTCACGGGAGGAGGTCACGGGCAGGTCGGCCATGTCGTCGTCGGTGAGGATGACCATCTCGCCGTCCTCGGTCTCGTACCCCTTGGCGATGTCGGCGTAGGCCACCTCCTCGCCGTCGATCGAGCAGATCCGCTGGTACTTGATCCGCCCCCCGTCCTTGGCGTGCACCTGGCGGAAGGAGACGTCGTGGGACTCGGTGGCGGAGTAGAGCTTGACGGGCACGTTGACCAGCCCGAACGACACCGAGCCCTTCCAGATCGCACGCATGTGACGAGGGTAGCCGGGTGTGACGCGCGAGGTCGTCCCGCAGACGGCGTACGGCGCTCCCCCGCCCGCCCCTGCCCGACCCTGCCCGCACTGCCTGCCGCTGCGTGTCCCGGCGCGCGCGGCCTACGCTTGCCGCGTGTTCCTGGAGAACCTCGTCTTCGACGCGACGGATCCCCGCCGGCTGGGCCGGTTCTGGGAGGCGGTCGTCGGCGGCCACGTGCTGACCGACCAGCCGGGGATCTACGAGACCAGGCTGGCGGTGCCCGAGGGCCCCGTGCTCGACCTCTGCTTCCAGCCGGTGCCGAACCCGCCGAGCGAGCCGGTCCGTCTCCACGTCGACGTCCTCGGCGGCGAGCGCCAGACCGAGGAGGTCGAGCGGCTCCTCGGGCTCGGCGCCAGCCACCTCGACATCGGGCAGGGCGACGTGCCGTGGGTGGTGCTCGCCGACCCGGAGGGCAATCCGTTCTGCGTGATGGAGGAGCGGGAGGCCTACGTCGACACCGGCCCCATCGCCGCCCTCCCGCTCGACTCCGCCGACCCGGAACGCGACGCAGAGTTCTGGTCGTGGCTCACCGGCTGGACCGCCGCACCGGGGGTGGCCGACCAGAGCCTGCGCCACCCGAGCCGGCGCGGGCCGCTGCTCGAGCTCTGCCCCGAGCCTCAGCCCAAGGCGGCCGCGAAGAACCGGCTCCACCTCGACGTGCGGCTCGAGGTGAGCGACGACGCCGACGTGGTGGCGGCGGGCATCACCGAGCGCGGCGGCCGCGAGCAGTTCCACCCCGAGTGGGGCGAGCTCCCGTGGCGGCTCTTCGCCGACCCCTCGGGCAACGAGTTCTGCGTGCTCCCCGCCCGTGCCTGACGCCTCCCCACGATGATGGCCGCCATGCGCCCCATGCTCGCGACCACCACGGACACCACGCCCACGGGTGAGGAGTGGGTCCACGAGGTGAAGTGGGACGGGGTGCGGGTGCTGGTCGACGTCACCGACGGCGTGGCCCGGATGTACAGCCGCAACGGCAACGTGGTGACGGCCGCCTGGCCCGACCTCAGCACGCCGCCTCTCGGCGGCCGTGACCTGCTCGTCGACGGCGAGGTGATCGCGCTCAACGACCGGGGGATCCCCGACTTCCGGGTGCTGCAGCACCGGATGCACGTCCGGAAGGCGGCCGAGGCGCTCCGGCTCGCCGAGCGCATCCCGGCGACGCTGATGGTCTTCGACCTGCTGCGCCTCGACGGCGAGGACCTCACCGCTCGACCGCTGGCCGAGCGCCGGCAGCTGCTGGAGGACCTCGGCCTCAGCGGCTGGCAGGTGCCGGCGACGTACGCCGACGGGCAGATGCTCTGGGACGCGACCCGCGAGCAGGGGCTGGAGGGTGTGGTCAGCAAGCGGCTGTCCTCGCGCTACCGCTTCGACACGCGCAGCCGTGACTGGCTCAAGCGGGCCCACCGCCACCGCGCCTCCTTCGTGGTGGGCGGCTGGCGTCCGCAGGTCGACACGACCGACCGGCTGGCGGCGGTGCTCGTGGGTGAGCCGACGGCCGAGGGGCTGATGTACCGCGGCCGGGTCGGCAGCGGACTCACGGGTGCGACCGCCCGGGCCCTGCAGGAGCTGCTCGTCCCCCTCGCGACGACGGGGAGCCCGTTCGCCGACGAGGTGCCGCGCGTCGACGCCACGGGGACCCACTGGGTGGAGCCGGTCGTCGTGGTCGACGTCGACACCCACGGCCTCGGCTACGATCGCCTGCGCCAGCCGTCGTTCCAGGGGGTCAGGTCCGACCTCGCCCCGGAGGATCTCTCGTGAAGCTGCTGATCTCGCTCGTCCTGGCCACCACCGTCCTCGCCGTCACCCCGGCAGCCGCCACCGACCGGGCCGTCAACCACAGCGCCACCGATCAGACGGCGACGAGTCGGCCCTGGACCGGTGCCCCGGCGGCGACGGGGAGGAAGAAGACCGTGCGGCTCGACGGGGTCACCGTGCGGCTGCGCAGGAACACCCGGCAGGCGGTCACGGTCAACCGCACCCGAGGTCACCACGCCCGGGTCACGTTCTGGCGGGTCAAGCGGGGGCAGTGGCACGCGGTGTGGCGTGCCCACGACGGGCGGATCGGCTACAACGGCCTGGTCCGCCCGCGCCAGCGGGTGCAGGGCTCGGGCAGGACGCCGCTCGGCACGTACCGGCTGCCGTGGGCCTTCGGGATGGGCGCGAAGCGGCCGTCCTGGGACCCGAGCTACCACCGGGTGCGCGGCGGCGACTACTGGGTGCTCGACAACGAGTCCGCCCACTACAACCGCTTCCGGACCAGGGCGCAGGGCGGCTTCCGGTGGTGGCTGGGACCCGGCCACCCCGACGCGAGCGAGCGGCTCGCGGACTACCCGCGGCAGTACGAGTTCTCGGTCGTCACCAGCTTCAACGCCCGACAGGTGCGTCACCGCGGCGGCGCGATCTTCCTGCACGTGAACGGCGACGGCGCGACCGCCGGGTGTGTGAGCGCTCCGCGGTGGTTCCTGCGCAGGGTGATGGGCCGGCTCGACCAGGACCGCGTCCCCGTCATCGCGATCGGGCGGTGAGGGCGTGGCCGGTGAGGTCCGCGTCGACGTCGAGGGACGCACGCTCACGCTGAGCAACCTCGACAAGGTGCTCTACCCGCGCACGGGCACCACCAAGGGTGAGGTGCTCGACTACTACGCGCGGATCGCCCCGGTGCTGCTGCCGCACCTGCAGGACCGCGCCGTGACCCGGGTCCGGTGGCCGCACGGCGTCGCCGAGCCGAGCTTCTTCGAGAAGAACGCGCCCCAGGGCACGCCGGGCTGGGTGCGCACGGCGCGGGTGCCGACGAGCGGGTCTCGGGGTGGGTCACGTCACGGCGACCACCTCGACTTCCCGGTGGTCGACGACCTCGCGACCCTGACCTGGCTGGCGAACCTGGCCGCGCTGGAGCTGCACGTCCACCAGTGGACGGTGGGGCGCAACGGTCGGCCGAAGAACCCCGACCGCCTCGTGATCGACCTCGACCCGGGTGAGGGGGCGGGCCTCCACGAGTGCGCGGCGGTGGCGCTGCTGGTGCGTGAGCGGCTGGCCGAGCGCGACCTGGACTCGTGGGCGGTCACCAGCGGCAGCAAGGGCCTCCACCTCTACGCGCGGCTGCCCGGCCGGCTCAATCCCGAGGGCACCACCGCCCTGGCCAAGGAGGTGGCCGAGGAGCTCCAGAAGGCCCACCCGACGCAGGTGACCGCGACCATGACCAAGTCGCGGCGTACCGGCAAGGTCTTCCTCGACTGGTCGCAGAACGCCGGCTCCAAGACGACCTTGTCGCCCTACTCGCTGCGGGGACGGGAGCTGCCGTGGGTGGCCACCCCGCTCGCGTGGGACGAGGTCGAGGCGGGGGCCGCGGACCCCGTCGAGCTGGAGCAGTTCCGGTTCGAGCGGGTCCTGGAGCGGGTGGCCGACCACGGGGACCTCCTCGACGGCCTCGGCTGAGGGCTGTTACCGAACTGTGGCGCCGACGTCACGGCGACGTGTCGGCCACGTGTGGCGGGCCTCCCTAGGTTGGCACTAGCTGATCGTCCTGCCCTCGGATCCGCAGGTCGAACGGCCGCTCGTCCTGGCGAGGGGGGCGGGACGAGCGCAACAGTCGGGGGGAACTGCTGCCGGGTGGCTCTGCCCCGCGGGGAGGGTGTGGCAGGGCCGCCCGGCGCACCGGTAGCCCGGCAACCGAGGATGCAGACGATGGAGATCACCGCGACGCCCCGGCGTGGCCGTCGTCGCCGCCTGCTCGCCCGGATCCTGCTCGCGGTCGCGGTGCTCGCCCTGGTCGCGCTGCTCGCGCCGGTCGCGCTCGGTCTCCAGGCCCACACCGTCCCCGACGACGCGATGGGCGACACCGTGCCGCGCGGCGCGATCGTCTACGGCGAGGTGGTCTCGCCCGAGGAGCTCTCGTCCGGCGACGTGGTCATCGTCCAGGTCCCCGACGACGCCAGCACCTGGGTGACGCGGCGCATCGTCGCGGTGCGTGACGACGGGCTGATCACGCGCGGCGACGCCGCGGCCGGCGTCGACCCGTGGCTGGTGCCCCTCGACAGCGAGCCGGCCCTGGTGTCCTTCTACGTGCCGTGGCTCGGCGTCCCGCTCCTCGCCGGCCCCCTCGTCTGGGCCGTGGTGGCGGTGATGGTGGCTGCCGCCGTCACGGTCCTCCGCCGGCTGCGGCGTACGCCGCGTGGCGGTCCGGGCGGTGGGATGACGCAGTCCGGGCCGTCTCCTCGGGACCCGGCCCGGCTGCGATGACCGAGCGGCGAGGTCACCGCACCCGGTGCGTTCCGGCGCCCGAGCGGTGCTCCCGCCCGTATATTCGACCCCATGACGCGCGTGCTGGTCGTGGAGGACGAGGAGGACATCGCCTTCCCGCTGGTGCGTACCCTCCAGCGGGAGGGCTACGACGTGATCCGGGTCGAGAGCGGCGAGACCGCCCTGGCCTACGTCGAGCACACCCCCACCGAGGTGATGATCCTCGACCTCGGACTGCCCGACATGGACGGCCTGGAGGTGTGCCAGAAGGCGCGCGCCTCGGGCTACGGCGGCGCGATCATGATCGTCACCGCGCGGGCCGGCGAGCTCGACCGGGTGGTGGGCCTCGACTACGGCGCCGACGACTACCTCTCCAAGCCGTTCGGCCTCGCCGAGCTGCAGGCACGGGTGCGGGCGCTGCTGCGGCGTACCGGCCCCGGCTCGACCGTCGTCGAACCCGCCCCGCGGCCCGACCAGGTGCAGATCGACCACGCCGCCCGGCGGGTCTTCTGGGAGGACGCCGAGGTGCAGCTGACCGGCAAGGAGTACGACGTCCTCGCGATCCTGGTCGCCCACCGCGGCAAGGTGGTCGAGCGCGACCGCCTGATGGCCGACGTGTGGGACGAGAACTGGTACGGCTCGACGAAGACGCTCGACGTCACGATCGGGCGGCTGCGCAACAAGCTGGAGGGCGCCGGCGTGAAGGAACGCATCGTGGCGGTCCGCGGGGTGGGTTTCCGCCTCGAGGGCCCGGCTGATGCGTGAGCGGCTCGCAGCGGCGTTCGTCCTCCTGGCGGTCCTCGTCCTGGTGATGGCGGGGGCGGTGCGCGCCCGCGCCGTCGGTGACCTGCTGCGCGACCAGGAGGCGATGCAGCTGCGCAACGACGCCGCCCTGGTGGCCGACGTCATCGACGACTACCTGGCGACGGGGCGTGACGTCGACGTCGTGCTCCTCGACGGCCTGGTGCGTGCCGACGCGCAGCTGGAGTTCGTCACCGCGTCGGGGGAGTCGGTCGTCGCGACCGGCCGCCAGTTCGTGGACGAGGACCTGCTGGTCTCGGTCGTGGAGGCCGGCGACGGCGGCGCCCTGACGGTGCGCAGCGGGTCGGAGCAGGTCACCAGCCTCTACGCCCGCGAGCTGTCGGAGCTGTTCGTGCTGACCGCGCTCGTGGCGCTGCTCGCAGGGCTGGCCGGCTGGTTCGCGGCCCGGTGGCTGGCGCGACCCTTCCGCGAGCTCGCGGACGCGGCGGCGGCGCTGGGTCGTGGCCGCTTCGACGTACGACTGCCGGAGACGCGGATACCCGAGGCGCAGGCGATCGGCCAGGCCCTGCGGGTCAGCGCCGCCCAGCTGGAGGCGCGGATCTCCCGCGAGCGCGACTTCGCCGAGCACGCATCCCACCAGCTGCGGACGCCGCTGACGTCGCTGCGGCTCGAGCTGGAGGACCTCGTCACCCGCGACGACGTCGACCGCGACGTCAAGGACGCCGCCAAGCGGTGCCTGGCGCGGGTGGACGCCGTGAGCGGTGCCGCGGGGGAGCTGGTGGCGCTGACGCGGCAGGGAGCGCTGGTCGAGGGCGGCCAGATGATGCTCGGTGAGCTCGCCACCCAGATCACGCAGAGCTGGTCGGACCGGCTCGCCGACGCCGGCCGCACGGTCACGGCGCGGGCGGAGGGCGAGATCGACCAGCTGTTCACGCCGGGTCCGGTCGAGCAGATCCTCGAGGCGCTGCTCGACGAGGTGGCGCGGGGCGAGGGGCCGGTGCAGCTCTACTTCGAGGGCGGGCCGGGCCACGTCCGGGTGGTCGTGCCCGCGGGGGTGGCCGGCCAGACGCCCGCCCGTGGCCTCGACGCGGTCAAGGGGCTGGTGGAGCCGCAGGGTGGCCGGACCTCGGGTGACCTCGTCGGCGCCGACCTGGAGATCTGGATGCCCCGCCGCTGAGCGACGGCAGCTGCTCGAGCATCCGCCTGCGCACGAACCGGATCGACGGGCCGAAGGCCACCTTGACCGCGATGTTCATCGCCTTGGCGTCGCGCCCGACGTAGACGTGGAGCCGGTCGGCCTCGACGGCGGCGAGGATGGCGGCCGCGGCCTCGCGGGCCGGCATGGCGCGCATCCGCGACCGGTCCGCCGGCTCCGGCATCGAGACCCCCGAGTTCTCGGCGATCCCCGTCTCGACGGCGCCGGGCATGACGACGGTGACCCGGACGGGGGTGTCGAGCAGCTCGAGGTAGAGGCCCTCGCTGAGCAGCTTGAGGGCGGCCTTGCTGGCGCCGTAGACGGTCTGCCCCGGGAACGGGAAGAACCCGCCCATGCTCGAGACGTTGACGACGTGACCGGCGGGTCCGCCGAGCAGGTGGGGGAGGAACGTGCGTACGAGGTGCAGCGGCGCCCGCAGGTTGACGTCGAGGACATGCTCGATGGTGGCGTCGTCGAGGTCGGCGAGGTCGACGAAGGGCTGGATGATGCCGGCGTTGTTGACCAGGCCGTCGACCCGGCCGTGCTCCGCCACGACCTCGTCGGGCAGTGCCTCGACGGCCGCGCGGTCGGTGACGTCGACGACGTGTGTCGAGAGCCCGGCGTACGTCGCGTCGGCGGCGAGCTTCTCGAGCCCGCTCGCGTCGCGGTCGACCGCCGCCACCCGCGCCCCGGAGCCCGTCAGCTCCAGCACCAGCTCGCGGCCGATGCCGCTGCCCGCCCCGGTGACGACCCACGTCGTGCCCCTGATCCGCATCGCGACCCCCTCCCGGCGTCACTCCACGGTGGCAACCGCGGACGGGGCGTCGACAGGGTCGAAGGTCCCGGTATGCCCCACCTGGTGCTTGTGCCCGCTGTGGGGGGCGACGTAGACAGGCGACGTGCCCGTCGGGGCCGGAGGAGCGGGGGGATGTCATGGAGATCGCAGTACTCGGCACCGGCGCTGTCGGCCGGGCCCTCGCGGCCCGGCTCGACGAGCTCGGCCATCACGTCGTGGTCGGCACGCGCGACCCGGAGGCCACCGTCGCGCGGACCGAGGGCGACCAGCCGTTCTCCGTCTGGCACGGGTCGCATCCGGGTGTCGGACTCGCGACGTTCGCCGAGGCGGCGCGCGGCGCCGAGCTGGTGGTCAACGCGTCCCCGGGTGACGTGAGCCTCGCGGTGCTCGAGCTGGCCGGAGCCGACAACCTCGCAGGCAAGGTGCTGCTCGACGTCGCCAACCCGCTCGACTTCTCCGTGGGCTACCCGCCCACCCTGACGGTGAAGGACACCGACTCGCTGGGGGAGCAGGTGCAGCGCGCCCACCCCGAAGCCCGGGTGGTCAAGAGCCTCAACACGCTGAACGCCAGCGTGATGGCCGACCCGCGCTCGCTCGGCCACAGCACGACGGTCTTCGTCTGCGGCGACGACGCCGAGGCCAAGACCGTCGTCACGGGGCTGCTGCAGGCCATGGGTCACGACGACGTGATCGACCTCGGCGGCATCGAGAACGCCCGCGGCCCGGAGATGTACCTCCCGCTCTGGCTGCGCACCATGGCCGCGATCGGCACGCCGGCGTTCAACATCAAGGTCGTTCGCTGAGGGACCGCCGGCCCGGTCGTGAGCGCTGGCGCCTCGCGGCTACGGGCGCTCCGTTCCCGCCGAGGTCACTCCACCCCGCGCCAGCTGCGTGCCCGCCAGCTCCGGGCCCGCCAGCTGCGCGCCTCCCAGTTGTCGCCGCGCCACGAGCGCGCCTCCCACTGGTCCTCGGAGAAGGCGTAGGACTTCCAGGGCACGCCGTTCCAGGAGAGACCGGTCCACGGGACCGCCTGCAGCTGCTTGTCGACCCAGGTCCTGCCGGTCCAGACACGCCCGTTCCAGCGGCCTCGCTTCCAGCTCTTTCCCTGTGCCTGCGCCGCCATCCAGGCCTTGGCCTTCCAGGGCGAGCCGAGCGCGTCGAACTCCCCGACCAGGGCGTCGCCGGTGGCGGGGTCGACGATGTGCTCGCCGGCCCGGGTGGCCTCCAGGGTGCCCCGTCCGCTCGAGTCCTGGCGCGGTTCCGCTGCCGAGGGCAGGGAACGGGCGGAGCGGGCGAAGGAGACCGCGTCGTCGATCGCGACCATGCCGTCGCCCTGGGCCGGATCGAGGCCCAGCAGCGGCTGAGCGGTCCGCATCAGGATCGCCTTGGCCTGGGCCGGGGTGAGGTCGGGACGGGCCTGGAAGAGCAGGGCTGCGGCACCCGAGGTGGCCGCGGCGGCCTGCGACGTACCGCTGCCGCGGAAGTAGCGCTCCGCGTGGTCGCCCGGGACGCGGCCCTCGGGGTGCAGCTGGTCGGCGAAGGACCCCGGCACCCGCAGCGAGACCACCGACTTGCCGGGGGCCAGCACGTCGGGCCGCCGCGCGCGGGTCCCGCTGTTGGAGAAGGACGCCACGCTGTCGTCGAGACCGAGGGCCGTCCCCTCGTGGTCCGCGGCGCCCACCGCGAGCACGTGCGGGTCGATCGCGGGCATGAGCAGGGGGTGGCCGGGGCCGTCGTTGCCGCCGGACACCACGACCAGGATGCCCTTGTCCCAGGCGTTCTCGACGGCGGCGGCGAGCGGGTCCACCTGCCACGACTGGGTCGAGGCGGTGCCGTAGGAGAGGTTGAGGACGCGCACGTTCATGCCCTGCGCGCGGCGATAGCGGACCACCCAGTCGATGGCGGCGATGACCTGGGAGACGTCGGCGCCCCCGTCACCGGTGGCCACCTTGAGGCTGAGCAGCTCGGCGTCGGGCGCCACGCCCGCGAAGGTCTCCGGGGAGGGCCGGCGCGGGTCGAACCTCGCGTCGCGGCCGGCGATGATGCCGGCCATGTGGGTCCCGTGCCCGAAACCGTCGAGGTAGCGCGTGCCGGGCCGCTGGCTCTCGTAGGACAGGTCGGGCCCGTCGACGACCTGGTCCGGGTCGTCCAGCCCCGGCACCGGCGCCACGCCGGTGTCGATCAGGGCGACGGTCACGCCGCGTCCGGTGACGCCGCGGCGCCAGGCGTCGTGGGCGCCGATCCGCTTGGTCAGGGAGAACAGCGAGCCCTGGTCGCGGGCGCCGTCCCACCGGCCGTCGACGACCGCTCCGGTGCCCTGACCGCTGTCGTCGTCACCCCACAGGGAGTCGCCGAGACCGCCACGCGTGGTGAGCCCCTCGAGGAGCCCGCCCACCAGGCCGTCGCCGGGGAGGATGCCGCCCACGAGGCCGTCGCCGGAGAGGAGCCCGCCATCGCTGGCGCTCACGGGCGGTGCTGTTCCAGCCGTCAGGCCGGTCGCCAGCGCAGACGCCAGCAGACCGGCGCGTACGCGCTTCCAGGTGATGCTCGACATGGGGACCCACCGCCACATTTCCGTCGTGGGTGGCCAACTCCACCCGCCAGCAGGGTGCTCGACCCGTCCGTGGCGTGACAGGGGAACGCCGCCGCCTTTGCCTTCCGGACTAGACGGCCGGCCAGGTGCCCGGGTGTCCCGGGCCCGGGCAGGTCGGGGCACTGCGTTGCGACGATTCCCGAACACGGCGCCGTCCTCACGCCTACCGTTTCACCCAGAAGGGCGAGGTCGTCGGCGCACGAGGTGCGTCATCCCACCCGAGGAGCGCGCGCATGGTCGAGTCGGCAGCGGTTGACCCCGCCGACGACGCGGCCCGCCCGGGCGCGCGGGGCTCTGAGCGGCTGGTCCCGGTGCTGACCTGGGTCCTGGCCGCCTCGATGGCAGCCGCTGCGTGCCTCCTCGCGCTGCCGGGGATCCTCCAGGAACCGGATCTGGCCCGGCCCGGTCTCGTGTGGCTGGCCCTGGTGCCGCTCTTCGCGCTCGCCGAGGTCGTGGTCATCCACCTGCCGACCCAGCGCAACGCGTACGGTCACACGCTGCGCGAGCTCCCGGCGGTGCTCGGCCTGATCTTCCTGCCGCCGCAGCAGTACGTGACGGCGTACGTCCTCGGGGCGGGGTTGGCGCTCGTCGTCGCCGCCCGGATGCGGGGGGTGAAGCTGGCCTTCAACCTCGGCATGTTCGCGCTGGAGGCCGCGTTGGGCGCGCTGGCCTACCACGCGATCCTCCAGGGCGGGGACCCGCTGTCCTTCACCGGCTGGGCGGCCGCCATCCTGGCCGTGGTCCTCACCGACCTCATGTCCGCCGCCGCCGTGACGGCTGCGATCAGCCTCACCGAGGGCGTCTTCGACGGCGAGGTGCTCCACGAGGCGCTGGTGTCGGGCTCGTTCGCCGCGTTCGTCAACACGTGCGTCGCCCTGCTGGTGGCCACCCTGGTGGTGGTCCAGCCGACCGCCCTGCCACTGCTCGGCGTCGTGGTGGTGCTCCTCACCGTGGCCTACCGGGTGTACGTGTCGCTCGCACGCGGCCACGCGCAGACCCGGCTCCTCTACCGCTTCGTCGACCGCACCTCTGCGGCCACCTCGTCGGACGAGGTCATCACGGTCGTCCTCGACGAGACCGCCGCGCTCATGCACGCCGAGCGGGCCTACCTGGTGCAGGTCGCCGGGCCGGCCGCCGATGAGGTGCGGTGGCTCGCCGTGCGTGCCGGTGCGCTGCGTGCCGAGTCCCTCCCGCCCGACCGTGCCAGGGCGGAGTGGTGGTGGCCGGCGCTCGACGGCGCCGCGGTCCGGCACCACGCGCCCCGGGACCGGCGCGAGGAGGCGGCTCAGGCCGAGGACGGTACGACGCCGACATCGCCGTCGCGGGACGGGTTGGCTGCTCGGCTGGGCGGCGCCGGACCCGTGCAGCACCTGCTGGTGGTGTGCGACCGGTCCTTCGAGAAGGAGACCTTCGGCAAGGAGGACCAGCAGGTCTTCGAGGCACTCGCCGCCCACGCGGGCGTAGCCCTGGAGCGGGCACGGAGCGTCAGTGACCTCGAGGCCCTCGCCGCGAAGCTGGAGGTGGCCCGTGATGCCGCGTTGGCCGCCTCGGAGGCGAAGTCGCTGTTCCTCACCAACGTCAGCCACGAGCTGCGTACCCCGCTCGCCACGGTCCTGGCCACCGCCGAGATCCTCCAGGACACCGACCTCGACAAGGTCCAGAGCAACCTGCTCGAGCGGCTGCTCCGCAGCGGGGGCTCGCTGCGGGAGCTCGTGGAGGCGATCCTGGACTTCGCGCGCATGGAGGCCGACCAGGTCGAGCTCGCGGCGACGCCGTTCGACCTCCCCGCCCTGGTGGCCGAGGTGGCCGACGTCCACCAGCCCCGGGCCGAGCGGGCCGGCAACCGGTTCACCTACGAGGTGGCCCCGGGCGTGCCACGTCGGGTGGTCGGTGATCGCGGTCGCGTGCTCCAGGTGCTCCACAGCCTGCTCGACAACGCCGTCAAGTTCACCCACGAGGGCCAGGTGGGCCTGGTGGTGCGCTCGGCGACGCCGGCGGGCGAGGGGGTCGAGCTCGTCGTGCACGACACCGGCATCGGCATCGCGCCCGATGACCAGGACCAGATCTTCGGGGTGTTCAGCCAGGTGGACGGCAGCGCGACCCGGCACTACGAGGGCACCGGCCTCGGCTTGGCCGTCTGTCGCCGGCTCACGCACCTGATGGGTGGGACGATCGCCGTCGACTCCGTGCCGGGCACCGGGAGCACCTTCACGGTGCGGCTGCCCCTGCTGGCGGCCGAGCCGGGCTCACCGGAGGGCTCCGGCCCGCAGGACGGTGCCGAGGCTCGCGACGTCGACCCGACGGCGCTGCCCCTTCCGCGGTAGGCCCTCGACGACCGGTCCTGAGTCCCTCGGGCTGCCGCCCGCACCCGGGACCACGCTCGGACGGCGACCACGTCTGTCCCGCTGGTCTCACCGTCCACAGATTTGGCGGTGGCCCTCCCGATCGTGGCCGAAGAGACCTAGGTTGCTGGCCAAGGACCTCACTCGGGACAGGACCTGGCATGTCGGTGACCGACGCCCACGCGACACTCGTCGAGACCCTCGACGCCCAGCTGCGCGACCACGTACGCCGCAAGGGCGTCGACCCGCAGCGCGACTCCGGGCTGGTGCGCCGCATGGCCGAGGACGTGGTCCGCGACCACGACCAGCGCTCGCTCACCGGCGTCGTCGCCCCCGTGACCGACGCTGACTCGGTGGTCGGTGAGCTCGTCGCCCGGGTGTCGGGCTTCGGACCGCTGCAGCCCTTCCTCGACGACCCGGCCGTCGAAGAGATCTGGATCAACGACCCCAGCCGCGTCTTCGTGGCGCGCAACGGTCGTCACGAGCTGACCAACCTGATGCTCTCGACCGCACAGGTTCAGGAGCTGGTCGAGCGCATGCTCAAGTCCAGCGGTCGACGCATCGACATCAGCCGACCGTTCGTCGACGCGATGCTGCCCGAGGGCCACCGGCTCCACGTAGTCCTCGAGGGCATCAGCCGGGGCTTCTCGGCGGTCAACATCCGCAAGTTCGTGCTGCGCGCCACGACCCTGCAGGGGCTCGTCGAGCTCGGCAGCATCACCCCGGCGGCCGCGGCCTACTTCCAGGCTGCGGTGCGTGCCGGCCTCAACATCCTGGTGGCCGGTGGGACGCAGGCCGGCAAGACGACGCTGCTCAACACGCTCGCCGCCGCGATCCCTGGTGGAGAGCGCGTCGTGTCCGTCGAAGAGGTCTTCGAGCTGCGCTTCCCCCACCCCGACTGGGTGCCGATGCAGACCCGGCAGGCCGGGTTGGAGGGCACCGGGGAGATCACGCTGCGCGACCTGGTCAAGGAGAGCCTGCGCATGCGACCGAGTCGCCTGGTCGTGGGCGAGGTGCGCGCCGAGGAGTGCATGGACCTCCTGCTGGCCCTCAACGCCGGGCTGCCCGGCATGTGCACGATCCACGCCAACTCCGCGCGCGAGGCGCTGGTCAAGATGTGCACCCTGCCCCTCCTGGCCGGGGAGAACATCTCGGCCCGGTTCGTGGTCCCGACGGTGGCCGCGTCTGTCGACCTGGTCGTCCACCTGGCGCTCGACCACCACGGCCGGCGGCGGGTGCAGGAGGTCGTCGCCGTGCCCGGCCGGGTCGAGAACGACGTCATCGAGACCGAGCCCCTCTTCGAGACGGTGCAGGGAGAGCTGCGTCGAGCCCGGGGCACGTCACCGCGACGCGAACGGTTCGACCGGCTCGGCATCGACGTCCAGGCGCTGCTCGAGGTCGACCGCTGATGGGCGCCCTGGTCGGGCTCGGACTCGGCGTCGGCCTGTTGCTCGTGTGGTCGGCGCTGGCGCTCCCGCACGAGACGAGGACGCAGTCGCACGAGCCGCGGCTGCGGACGATGCTGGCCCGGGCCGACCTCGACCAGGTGAGCAGCGGCAGCTTCGTGGCGATGTGCCTGATCCTGGGTCTCGGCGCCGGTGTCCTCGTCCAGCTGGTGTCGGGTGCGCCGCCGGTGGCCCTGAGCTTCGCCGTCATCGCCGGCGGTGCCCCCGTCGCGGTCGTCAGGGCCCGTGGCCGCCGACGGCTCCGCGAGCTGGCCCAGGTCTGGCCGGAGGCCGTCGACAACCTGGCCTCCGCCGTACGTGCCGGCATGTCGCTGCCCGACGCGCTCGCGAACCTCGCCGTCCGCGGACCCGAGCCGCTGCGCCCGGCGTTCGCTGCCTTCGCCACCGACTACCAGCTCTCCGGCCGCTTCGGGGAGTGCCTCGACCGGCTCAAGGACCGGCTCGCCGACCCGGTCGGCGACCGCGTGGTGGAGGGGCTGCGCCTGGCCCGCGAGGTGGGCGGGGGCGAGCTCGGCCGGTTGCTCCGCAACCTGTCCGGCTACCTGCGGGACGAGGCGCGGACCCGTTCCGAGATGGAGGCCCGGCAGGCCTGGGCGGTCAACGGAGCCCGGTTGGCGGTGGCCGCACCCTGGGTGGTGCTGCTGTTCATGACGCCCCAGACCGCGGTGATCCAGCGCTACGCCTCACCCGGTGGCGCGCTGGTTCTCGCCTCCGGTGCCGCTGCCTGCGTGGTGGCCTACCGGCTGATGATGCGCATCGGTCGGCTCCCGGTCGAACGGCGGGTGCTGACGTGACGCTGGCGTCGTGGGGTGCCGTGCTCGGTCTGGTCGTGGCGGCGGGACTGCTGCTGGTGTGGGCGCGGGTCTCGGCGATCCGACGCCCCCAGCTCGCGATCCGTGTCCTGCCCTACCTGCGCGACCTTCCGGAGCTCGGCGGCACCGCGCCCCTCGCCTCGACGGGCGCGGTCGGCGGCGTCTTCGGCCCCCTCCTGCGGGTCGCCGCCCACGCCGTCGAGCGGGTCCTCGGTGGTGCCGCATCCGTACGGCGACGCCTCGAGCAGGCAGGTCTCGACCAGTCGGTCCACGAGTTCCGGGTGCAGCAGGTCGTCTGGGGACTCGTCGGCTTCGCCGTCGCCGCCGGCTACGGCGTCGTCCGGTCGCTCACCGGTGGCGCCGACCCGCTGTCCTCGGCCCTGCTCTGCCTCGTGGGCCTGGCGCTCGGGGTCATCTGGCGCGACCACCACCTGAGCAGCCAGGTGCGTGACCGCGAGCGGGCCATGCTGCTGGAGTTCCCTGCGGTGGCAGAGCTGCTCGCCCTCGCCGTCGCCGCGGGCGAGGGGCCCGTGGCCGCGCTCGACCGCGTCGTTCGCCGCAGTGGCGGCGAGCTCTCGCGCGAGCTCGCCCGCGTGCTGGCCGACGTACGCACCGGCAGACCGGTGGGTGACGCCTTCGACCAGTGGGCCGCCCGGTCCGGGCAGCCGCTCGTCTGCCGCTTCGCCCAGGGGATCGCCGTGGCCGTCGAGCGCGGCACGCCGCTCGCCGACGTGCTCCACGCCCAGGCCGCCGACGTGCGCGAGGCCGGCCGTCGCGAGCTCATCGAGACCGCTGCCCGCAAGGAGGTCCTGATGATGGTCCCGGTCGTGTTCCTCGTGCTGCCGGTGACGGTGTTCTTCGCCTTCTGGCCGGGCGTCATCGGCCTGTCGCTGACCACCCCCTGACGACCTGTCGATCGAATCGAGAGAGGAACGCATGACCCCTATCAACGAGCTGCTGCTCCGAGGCCACCTGGCCCTGATCGCGCCGCGGGACGATCGCGGCGACGTACCGGGGTGGGTGCTGGTCACCGTGATGACCGCCGGCCTGGTCGCACTGATCTACGGCATCGCCCGCGACGAGTTCCGTGAGCTGCTGCGGTCCGCGCTCAACTCCGTCAGCTGACGTCGTGCTCTGCCCCGTACGCCGTTCAGCTCGCGGTGCTGCGGTGGCCGACTTCGTCCTCGTGCTGGTGGTGCTGATCCCGTTGTTCCTCGGCGTGCTGCAGGTGGGGCTGGTGCTCTTCGTCCGCAACACCCTGGCCAATGCCGCCGCCGAGGGGGCACGCCACGCGGCTGCCTTCGACCGTGACCTCGCGGACGGTGAGCGCCGCACGCGCGAGCAGGTGGGGGCGGCGGTGTCGGGTCGTTTCGCACGGCACGTCGACGTCCGCACCGTCTCCCTGGGCGGGCAGCTCACGGTCGAGGTCGTGGTGCACGCCAGCGTGCCGGCGCTCGGGATCGGGGGGCCCGCGATCGGTCTCGACGTGGTCGGCCACGCCGTCGAGGAAGCACCGTGAGGCGACCGCGACGCAGCGACGGCGGCAGCGCGCTGGTGGAGGTGGTGTGGCTGGGGGTGCTGCTGCTGGTGCCGGTGCTGTGGATCGTGCTGTCGGTCTTCGAGGTCCAGCGCGGCGCGTTCGCGGTGACCGGGGCCGCCCGGTCGGCCGCGCGGGCCTACGCGCTGGCCGACTCCGACGTCGCCGGAATCGAGCGGGCGCGTTCGGCGATCCGGCAGAGCCTGGTCGACCAGGGGGGACCCGACCAGCAGTTCCGCTTCGACATCAGCTGCGACGCGACGCCGTGCCACACCCCCGGGGCGGTGATCACGGTGCAGGTCTGGTCGCGGGTCCGGCTCCCGCTGCTCCCGGCCGTGCTCGGTGGCGGAGCGCCGAGCTTCCGGCTCGACTCCACCCACACCGTGCCGATCGGCCAGTTCCGGGACTTCTCGTGAGCCGGCGCTCCGACCGCGGCCAGACGACGGTGCTGATCGTCGGCCTGGCGCTCGTGCTGCTGATGGCGGTGGGTGTCGTGGTCGACGCGACGGCGGCCTACCTCCAGCGGCAGGGGCTGTCCAGCGTGGCCGACGGGGCCGTCCTGGCGGCCGCCGACGCCGGCTCGCGCAACGAGGCGCACCTCTACGGCGAGGGCATCGGTGTGCAGGAGTCGCTGCAGCAGCAGCGCGCGCTCGCCCACGCCGCCGTGGTCGACCACCTGCGCGCGACCCGGGCCCACGGCTCCTATCCCGGCCTCACGTGGGAGCTCGGGTTCGACGCGTCGGCCGAGCGCGTCACCCTCCGGGTCCGCGCGCCGCTCGACCTTCCGCTCACCGTCCCCGGCTCGCCGGAGCGGACCATCGTCTCGGCCGAGGCCTCGGCCGTCGTCCGGCTGGACTGACCCAGCCGAGAAATTCGGTCGCGTCGGGGAATGGGTCCGTGGTGCGATGAGTTCTGCCCAGCACGGCGGTCGACTTGCGCAGGACGACCACCGGTGAACGGCCGGGCGACCTCGGCCCCGCGGTACCAGCCGCCGGGTCGCCTCCACCACGCACGCCAGGAGTACACGCATGTCCGAGTCGACCGCGACACCCGTCGTGGAGCGCACCAACGAGTCGCCGTACGCCGTCCTGCGCTGGCTGGTGCTCGCCACCTTCGTGGTGATCCTCAACGAGACCATCATGGTCAACGCCATCCCGCGGCTGATGCAGGAGCTCGAGGTCACGGCGCGCAGCGCCCAGTGGCTCTCGACCGCCTTCATGCTCACCATGGCCGTCGTCATCCCCGTCACCGGCTGGTTCCTGCAGCGGGTCACCACCCGGCAGGCGTTCACCACCGCCATGACGGTCTTCCTCGCCGGCACCCTGCTCTCCGCGCTGGCACCGGTCTTCTGGCTCCTGGTGATGGGGCGCATCGTGCAGGCCGCCGGCACCGCGGTGATGCTGCCGCTGCTGATGACCACGCTGATGACGATCGTGCCCGAGCACGACCGCGGCCGGGTGATGGGCAACGTCACGCTCGCGATCTCGGTCGCCCCCGCCCTCGGGCCTGCCGTCTCCGGCGTCGTGCTGCAGCTCGCCTCGTGGCGCTGGCTCTTCGGCCTGGTGCTGCCGGTCGCGGGCCTCGTCACCGTGCTCGCGCTGCGCAAGCTCACCGACGTCGGGGAGACTCGCCCGAGCCGCCTCGACGTCCCCAGCATCGGCCTCGCCGCGCTCGGCTTCGGCACCCTGGTCTACGGCCTGAGCCGGATCGGGGCCGCCGAGGGATCCGGCGTGCCCGCGCTCGCTCTCGTCGGCGCCGGCCTGGTCGTGGTCGCCGCCTTCCTGCTCCGGCAGCGCGCGCTCCAGCGCCGCGACATGCCGCTGCTCGACCTGCGGGTCCTCAGCCACCGCACGTACGCCGTGGGCGTGACCGTCCAGTCGGTGTCGTTCCTCGCCATGTTGGGCGCGATGATCCTGCTGCCGCTCTACCTGCAGGACCTCCGCGGCCTCACGCCGCTCGAGACCGGCCTGCTGGTCGCCCCCGGCGGCCTGGCCATGGGCCTGCTGGGTCCGCGCGTCGGACGCGCCTTCGACCGGGTCGGCGCCAAGCCGTTGGTGGTCCCGGGCGCGATCGGCCTCGTGATCGGGCTGGGCATGCTCAGCCGGGTCGGCGAGACCACGCCGTACGCCGTCGTGCTCGCCGGGCACGTCGTGATGATGGTCAGCCTGGCCGCACTCTTCACGCCGGTGTTCACCATCAGCCTCGGCGCGCTGCCGCCCCACCTCTACTCCCACGGCTCCTCACTGCTCGGCACCAGCCAGCAGGTCGCGGCCGCGATCGGCACCGCGGTCTCCGTCACGGTGCTCGCCTCGCGCTCCAACGCCCTGCTCGACGCCGGTGCGTCGGAGTCGGCCGCCTTCGTCGGTGGCGTCCAGTGGGCGTTCGGTGCTGCCGCACTGATCTCGCTCAGCGTGGTCGCGCTCGTCTTCCTGCTGCCCAGCCGCGTGCCCGGTGCGGGGCCCGCGCCGGTCGAGGAGGTCGACCCGACGGGGGAGCCCGACCCCGTCGGCTGCTGAGACCGCCCGCTGAGACCGCCCGGACGGGTGCTGCGGGGGGTGGCACGCCTCGCCTAGGGTCGAGCCGCACTCCCCGCACCCGTCTCGACACGTCTCGGAGAACTCGTGGACCCCACACCGATCGCACCGGCCTACAGCGCCGGCGTCCTGCTCGCCATCGCCGTCGGAGCGGTGGCGGTGCTGCTGTTCCTCATCATCCGGCTCAAGGTGCACGCGTTCATCGCGCTGGTGTCGGTCAGCTTCCTGACCGCGATCGTCACCCAGATCCCGCTCTCCGAGGTCGCCTTCGTCAGCACCTACTTCTTCGGCAAGACCCTGGGCGCGGTCGCGCTGCTGGTCGGACTCGGGGCGATGATCGGGCGGCTGCTCGAGGTCACCGGGGGAGCCCAGGTCCTCGCCGACACCCTCATCAACACGTTCGGGGAGAAGCGGGCGCCCTTCGCGCTCGGCGTGGCCTCGCTGCTCTTCGGCTTCCCGATCTTCTTCGACGCCGGCCTCGTCGTGTTCCTGCCGATCATCTTCTCGGTCGCCAAGCGGTTCGGCGGCTCGGTCCTGATCTACGCGCTGCCGGCCGCGGGCGCCTTCGCCGCGATGCACGCGGTCGTGCCGCCCCACCCGGGGCCGGTCACCGCCGCCACCGAGCTCGAGGCCAGCATCGGCCTCACCCTGCTCATCGGCACGCCCGTCGCCGTCGCGGCCTGGTACGTCGGCGTCTACCTCTTCACCAAGCTCTACGCCGGCAAGATCTTCGTGCCCGTCGACGACAGCCTGCTGACCGGACACAAGCCGGGCGACCCCGACGACCCGACCGAGCGCGGAACCCCGCCCGGCTTCGGACTCGTCCTGGCCGTGCTCCTGCTACCGCTGGGCCTGATCGCGCTCAACACCGTCCTCACCACGCTGATGACCGCCGGCACGATCGGGGAGTCCACCTTCGCCGAGGCGCTCGTCTTCATCGGTCAGACGCCGGTCGCGCTGCTGATCACGCTGCTGTTCGCGACCTACACCCTCGGCACCCGCGACCGTTCCCTGGCCCGCGTCGAGACCATCCTCAATGACGCCCTCGCCCCCATCTGCGCGATCATCCTCATCACCGGCGCAGGCGGTATGTTCGGAGGCGTGCTGCGACACAGCGGCATCGGCGAGGCCCTCTCCGACGCGCTGGCCGACCTCGGTCTGCCGCTGGTGGTGTCCGCCTTCGTCATCGCCACCCTGCTGCGGGTCGCGCAGGGCTCGGCCACGGTCGCCCTCACCACCACCGCGGGGCTGCTGAGCGCCGCGGCCGCCCAGGCCGACCTGTCCCCGGTCGACCTGGTCTGCCTGGTGCTCGCCATCGCCGCCGGCGCGACCGTCCTGTCGCACGTCAACGACTCCGGCTTCTGGCTGGTCAGCCGGTTCTTCGGCATGGACGTCAAGACCACCCTGCGCACCTGGACCGTCATGGAGACCACGCTCGGGCTCTCGATCTTCGTGATCGCGCTGCTGCTCTGGTACGCCGTGCCATGACCGCGGCGGGGGAGGGGCGGCCGGCCTGGCACCTGGTCTTCATGGGGGTGTCCGGGTCGGGGAAGTCGACCGTCGCGCGGCTGGCGCACGAACGGCTGGACTGGGCGTTCGCGGAGGGCGACGACTTCCACAGCGAGGAGTCGATCCGGAAGATGTCGGAGGGCCGCCCCCTCACCGACGGCGACCGCATCCCGTGGCTGGGCCGGCTGGCCGCCTGGACCCGCGACCAGGACGACGCCGGACGGTCCACGATCGTCAGCTGCTCGGCGCTGCGTCGCGCCTACCGCGACGTGCTCCGCACCGGCGGCGAGCACACCTACTTCGTCCACCTGACCGGCGACAAGGGGATGATCCTGGAGCGGATGGCGGCACGGGAGCACTTCATGCCCCCCGAGATGCTGGAGTCGCAGATCGCGACGTTGGAGCACCTCGAGCCCGACGAGCAGGGCCTCACCGTCGACGTCGACGACCCGCCCGAGCAGGTCGTCGACCGCGTGCTCGCCGAGCTCGGGTTCGACTGAGTCCGGTCAAGAGTCCCGGGAAGTCGCCACCTCGGTCTCCCGCGCGGGGTACGGTGCTGGCACCCCCCGACCCTGGAGTCCCCCGTGCGCCACAGCTTCCGGGCCGCCCTGTCGGCCGCCATCCTCGCCCTCTTCGTCACCCTCGTCCCCGCCGTGCCGGCCCAGGCACAGAGCGTCGAGAACTACCAGAAGCAGGCGCGGTCGGTGACCAACGCCAAGCGGGTCCAGCACGACCGCGTCAAGCTCCGCAAAAACAAGTGCCTGCAGCGCTTCGCCCGCAACCACGCCAAGCGGATGGCCAACCAGGAGCGGATGTTCCACCAGGACCTCGGTCCGGTCATGCGGCAGTGCGACCTCACCTCCGCCGGCGAGAACGTCGCCTACGGCTTCCGCACCGGCCGGTCGGTCGTCAACGCCTGGATGAACTCCTCCGGCCACCGCCGCAACATCCTCCGCCCGCGGTTCCGGCTGATGGGGCTGGCCATGCGGCGCAGCGACAACGGCACGCCGTACGCCGTCCAGGTGTTCGGGAGCCGCTGAGGTCCACCGCCCCGGCGTGGGGGGTGCCGGCGCGGTTAGGGCGCCGACCCTCCCGGCGGTAGCCTTGCCTCTCGTGGCAGGACCCGACTACGACACCGAGATCAAGCAGCTCCGGGCGACGATGAAGACCATCGGCCAGGTGCTCGACCTCGACGCCATGCGCGCCGAGATCGCCGACCTCGGGGAGCAGGTCGCCGCCCCCGACCTGTGGGACGACCAGGAGAACGCCACCCGCGTCACCGGCCGGCTCTCGCTGCTCCAGAACGAGCTCGAGCGCTACACCGAGATCGCCTCCCGCATCGACGACGTCGAGGTCATGGTCGAGCTCGGGCAGGAGGAGAACGACGCCGACACCCTGGCCGACGCCGAGCGTGAGCTGGGCAAGCTGCAGAAGGCCGTCGAGAGCCTCGAGATCCGCACCCTGCTCTCCGGCGAGTACGACGCCCGCGAGGCCCTGGTCACCATCCGCTCGGGAGCCGGCGGGGTCGACGCCGCCGACTTCGCCGAGATGCTGATGCGCATGTACACCCGGTGGGCCGAGCACCACAAGTACTCCGTGGAGGTCTTCGACACCTCCTACGCCGAGGAGGCCGGCCTCAAGTCCGCCACCTTCGCGATCCACGCGCCCTACGCCTACGGCACCCTCTCCGTCGAGGCCGGCACCCACCGGCTGGTCCGGATCAGCCCCTTCGACAACCAGGGACGCCGCCAGACCTCCTTCGCCGCCGTCGAGGTGGTGCCCGTGCTCGAGCAGACCGACGAGATCGAGATCCCCGACGAGGAGATCCGGGTCGACGTCTACCGCTCGGGCGGTCCCGGTGGCCAGTCGGTCAACACCACCGACTCCGCCGTCCGGCTCACCCACATCCCCACCGGCGTGGTGGTCTCCTGCCAGAACGAGAAGAGCCAGCTGCAGAACAAGGCCAGCGCCATGGTCGTCCTCAAGGCCAAGCTCCTCGCCCTCAAGAAGGCGGAGGAGAAGGCCGAGCTCGACGAGATCCGCGGTGACGTCGCCGCATCGTGGGGCGACCAGATGCGCAACTACGTGCTGAACCCCTACCAGATCGTCAAGGACCTCCGGACCGGACACGAGACCGGCAACCCGCAGGCGGTCTTCGACGGCGAGCTCGACGACTTCCTCGAGGCCGGCATCCGCTGGCGGGCCGGGGCCGACAAGGCCGCCGCGGTCTGAGGACCTTCGAGTAGAGCAGCCGGTCAGGCCCGCGCTGCCTCCAGCACCGCCACGCACCACGCACTGGCACGTTCCTCGACGCTCGACTCGCCGCCCGCCTCGCCGCTCGTCTCGTCGCTCGTCTCATCACTCGTGTCGCTGCCGGGCTCCAGGGTGCAGCTGAGCCAGGCGTCGCCGAAGAGCCCGCGGTGGGCCCACTGCGTGACCCCCGCGTCAGTGCAGGTGGTGGCCACCGACGGGTCGCCGAAGTCGCCGCCGCCCGTGGTCGAGCACTCCGGGCCGGTCGCCTCGCGCACGAGCGTCCTCGCCCGCTTCGGCGTCACCGGAGGTGCGAACACCCACGCGGCGGCCCGGGTGCCGTCCGGACCGGTCCAGCTGCAGCCGTACTCCTGCACCCGGTCGCGAGTCCCGTCCGGCAGCCGCAGCCGGTCGCCGTTCTCCCAGCTCCGGTGACCCTCGGGCATCTCCCCGAGGGCGTGCTCCAGGGCGGTGGGGGAGACCCGGTCGCAGAACGGGCCGCGGACCACCGTCACCCCCCGCGCGTCGTACGACGCGAGCGTGGTCGGCTCCGGAGCAGGCGTGCTGGTCTTCGCTGGCGGCTCCTCGGCCGCGGTGCAGCCGGTGAGGCCGACCACCCCGGCCAGCAGGGCCGCCCCGACGCCACGCCGTCGCATGCGGTCACTGTGCCACGCCACGGCGCCCGCGGTTGGCTGGCGCGAGGACGGCTCGACTACTCTCGACCCGGTGATTCGCTTCGAGAAGGTCGTCAAGACCTACCCCGGTCAGGGCGCCCCCGCCCTCGACAACGTGACGGTCGACGTCGAGAAGGGCGAGTTCGTCTTCCTCGTCGGCGCCTCCGGCTCGGGCAAGTCCACCTTCCTGCGCCTCGTGCTGCGCGAGTCCCGCCCCACCTCCGGCCGCGTCTACGTCGCCGGCAAGGAGATCAACCGGCTCGCCGGCTGGAAGGTGCCGCGGCTGCGCCGCCAGATCGGTACCGTCTTCCAGGACTTCCGGCTGCTGCCCAACAAGACCGTCTCCGAGAACGTCGCCTTCGCGCTGCAGGTGATCGGCAAGGGCGCCTCGGAGATCAAGTCCCTCGTGCCCGAGACGCTCGAGCTGGTCGGCCTCGACGGCAAGGGCGACCGGATGCCCGACGAGCTCTCCGGCGGCGAGCAGCAGCGCGTCGCTGTGGCCCGCGCCTTCGTCAACCGGCCGATGATCCTCATCGCCGACGAGCCGACCGGAAACCTCGACCCGGCCACGTCCGTCGGGATCATGAAGCTGCTGGACCGCATCAACCGCACCGGCACCACCGTGGTGATGGCCACCCACGACTCCGGCATCGTCGACCAGATGCGCAAGCGCGTGATCGAGCTGGAGGGCGGCCACGTCGTGCGCGACCAGGCGCAGGGCGTCTACGGCTTCCAGCACTGACCCCCCGACCCAGGAGTCCCCACCCCCATGCAGCTGCGTTACGTCTTCTCCGAGCTCGGCCAGGGCCTGCGTCGCAACCTGTCGATGCACCTGGCCGTGATCCTGACGCTCTTCGTGTCGCTGACCCTGGTGGGCCTCGGCGTGCTGCTCAACCAGCAGGCCGTGAAGGCCGGCGACCAGTGGGGCAACGAGCTCCAGGTCACCGTCTTCCTGTGCCGCGACAACGACGAGAACCCCGCCTGCCCCACCGAGGTGACCGACGCCCAGCAGCAGGCCATCGAGAAGGTGGTCGAGGAGAACCCCGAGGTCGCCAGCTGGTACGTCGAGTCCAAGGAAGAGGCCTTCTCGAAGGTGAAGGAGCTCTTCGGGCCGGAGCGGTTCGAGGGGCGCAACGCCGCCGCCACCGCCGACGACATGGCCAAGTCGATCTGGATCACGCTGGAGGACCCCGACGAGTACCAGGGCATCCTCAGCGCCGTCCGCGGTCTCGACGGCGTCGGCTCGGTGCGTGACCAGCGCGCCGTGGTCGGTCCGATCCTCCGCGGCATCGAGGCCATGCAGTGGGGCGCGCTCGCCATCGCGGCGTTCCTCGTCGTGGCCGCCCTGCTGCTGGTGGCCAACACCATCCGGCTCGCGGCGCTCGCCCGGCGCAAGGAGATCGGCATCATGCGGCTCGTCGGTGCCTCGACGGTCTACATCGCGCTGCCGTTCCTGCTCGAGGCCGTGGTCACCGCGCTGATCGGCGTCGGGCTCACGGGCGCCGCCATCGGTGCCTTCATGTGGTTCGGCGTCAACCAGAGCCTCACCGACTTCGTGGGCTTCATCCCGTGGGTCGGGCTGGAGGAGTTCATCTACGCCATGGGTGTGGTCGCCGTCCTCGGGCCCGTGCTGACGCTGCTCCCGACACTCGTACTTACCCGGAAATACCTCAAAGTCTGATCCTGCTCGGCTACCTTCGAGGGGTTACTTCCCCGAACGTCGAAGGCAGATCCGGTGCGCTTCTTCCCCCGTACCGCCCGTCGCCGCCTGCTCGTGGCCGGAGTCGCGAGCTCGTTGGCACTGGGCGCGCTGAGCATCCCGTTGGCCTTTGCTGACGACCTCCGGGACAAGCAGCGCAACGTGCAGAGCCAGATCAAGAAGGGCGAGCGCGAGCTCGAGGTCTCCAGCTCCCGGCTGCGCGATGCCCTCGACCGGCTCAGTGCCGCCCGCGCCGACCTGACCGCGGCCCGCGACCACCTCGAGCGCACCAAGGTGCGCCTCGCCGAGGCTCAGGAGCGCGACCGTGAGATGCGTGAGAAGCTCGCCCAGGCACGTGCCCGTCTCGCCCAGGCCGAGGCCGACCTCGCCCGCGGCAAGCAGGACGTCGCCTCGCAGCGGGAGTCCGTCACCGACCTCGTGACCACGATCTACCAGGAGGGCGACCCGGAGCTGCAGGCGTTCTCCAGCATGCTCAGCGCCCGCAGTCCCGCCGAGCTCACGTGGACCCAGGAGGGGCAGAGCGTGATGCTGGGTCGAGAGACCCGTGCCTACGACCAGCTCCGTGCCGCCGAGGTGCTGCTGCAGGTGCGCCAGGAGCAGATGGAGGCCGCCGAGGCCGAGGTCGAGAAGCGCCGCCAGGAGGCGGCCGACCACCTCGTGCTGATGCGGGAGCTCACCGTCGAGGCCAGGGAGGCGCGCGCCCGGGTCCGCGAGGTCGTCGACGAGCAGCGCGTGGCCACCCGGGCCGCTTCCCGCGCCCGCGCCCAGGACCGCGCCGACCTCGCCAAGCTGCGTGCCGAGGAGCAGCGGATCCGCGAGCTGATCGCGCAGCAGGCCCGCAGCGGCGGCTACAACGGAGCCACCGGCGGCTTCCTCAACCGGCCGGTCCCGGGCATCGTCACCTCCGGCTACGGCTACCGGACCCACCCGATCTACGGCTACTACGGCCTGCACAACGGCACCGACTTCCGCGCCTACTGCGGCACCCCGATGTACGCCTCGGCCGGCGGCACGGTGCTGTCGACTCACTACTCCTCGGTCTACGGCAACCGGCTCTACCTCAACGTCGGGACCGTCAACGGCAAGAACGTCACGGTGGTCTACAACCACCTGTCGCGCTACGCCGTCGGGCGTGGTGCCCGGGTCGCGCGTGGCCAGGTGGTCGGGTACGCCGGCGCGACCGGCTGGTCGACCGCCTGCCACCTGCACTTCATGGTGCTGGTCAACGGTCGCCCCGTGGACCCGATGAACTGGATGTGAAACCAGTTGCGGCCGGCTGAGAGAATCGCCGAATGGCCAAGAAGACCTCGGGCGGCAAGCAGGGCGACGAGCAGTCGCGCAAGCTGATCGCCCAGAACAAGAAGGCGCGCCACGACTACCACATCGACGACACCTACGAGTGCGGCCTGGTCCTGGTCGGCACCGAGGTGAAGTCGCTGCGGCAGGGGCGTGCCTCGCTGGTCGACGGCTTCGCCGACGTCGACGGCGGCGAGGTCTGGCTCCACAACGTGCACATCCCCGAGTACGCCCAGGGCACGTGGACCAACCACTCCGCGCGCCGCAAGCGCAAGCTGCTGCTCCACCGCACCGAGATCGCCCGGATCGAGCGGAAGGTGTCGGAGAAGGGCTTCACGCTGGTGCCGCTCTCGCTCTACTTCAAGGACGGCCGGGCCAAGGTCGAGATCGCCGTCGCGCGCGGCAAGAAGGAGTTCGACAAGCGGCACACCCTCGCCGCACGCCAGGCCAACCGGGAGAAGGAGCAGGCGCTGGGCCGCAGGCTCAAGGGCATGGATGAGTGAGGAGATCCCGCAGGTCGAGCTCGTCGAGACCCTGGGCCTCCCCGGCCTCTTCGACCTCCACACCCACTTCCTGCCGCCGCGGGTGATGGCGAAGGTCCGGGCGCAGTTCGATGCCGCGGGCCCGTTGATCGGCCGCACCTGGCCGCTCCACTACCGCGACACCGACGACGCTCTGGTCGAGGTGCTGCGCGACCTCGGGGTCCGGCACTTCTCCGCCCTCGCCTACGCGCACCGGCCCGGCATGGCGGAGTTCCTCAACGACTGGACCGCCGAGTTCGCCGACCGGGTACCGGAGGCGCTGCGCTGCGCCACCTTCTACCCGGAGCCGGAGGCCGCGACGTACGTCGCCAAGCGGATCGCTGCGGGCACCGAGCTGTTCAAGGTGCACGTGCAGGTGGGGGCCTTCGACGTCCGCGAACCCCTCCTCGACGAGGTGTGGGGGCAGGTCGCCGACGCGGACGTCCCGGTGGTGATCCACGCGGGAAGCGGTCCGGTCGGCACCGAGTTCACCGGGCCGGATCCCGTGGCCGAGCTGTTGCAGCGCCACCCGCGGCTGCCGTTGGTGATCGCCCATGCCGGTGCCCCTGAGTACGAGGAATTCCTGTCGCTCGCGGAACGCCACGAGCACGTCGGACTCGACACCACCATGGCGTTCACCGACTTCTTCGACGAGATGGGTGCGGCGTACCCGCCCGCGCTGCTCCCGCGTCTCCGCGACCTGGGCCTCGCGGGCCGGGTGTGGCTGGGCTCGGACTTCCCGAACATCCCGTACCCCTACACCCACCAGCTGGACGCGCTCGAGCGGCTCGACCTCGGCGAGGACTGGCTGCGGGCGGTGCTGTGGGAGAACGGCGTTGCGAGGCTCGGCTGGTCTACGTCCGGCGGCTGAACCGGATCGACCCGTCGGGTAGTCGGCGGTGGAGGTGGCCGGGGTCGTGGATGCGGCGGTGGTGGAAGCCGCAGAGGGGGATCATCTGGTCGAGGTCGGTGGTGCCGCCGTGGCTCCAGGGTTGTCGGTGGTGGAGCTCGGTCCAGGCGTAGGGGACGTCGCAGCCGTCGGCGGCGCAGCTGGTGTGGTGGAGGGCGCCGGCGGTGGCCTGGGTGTCGGTGAAGAAGCGGTTGCGGCGGCCGAGGTCGAGCAGCTGGGAGGCGCCGTCGAGGACGGCGGGCAGGATGCCGGCCTGGCAGGCCAGGCGGCGGGCCTCGGCGGCGGAGACGAGGTCGCCGGTGTCGAGGCCGGCGGCCTTGAGCCGGCCGGTGAGGGTGTCGGCGTCGAGGGTGACGATGACGGTGGCGGCGACCTTGCGGTGGAGGTGGTCGGTGGGCAGCCGCTCCAGCAGGCTGGTGAAGGCTTCGCCGTGGCGGCGTGCCCAGTCGAACCCCTCGGCGGCCGGGGAGGGCGAGCGCCCGGCCTGGGCGGTAGTGGCGCCGAGCCGGCCGCGGCGGGGTGAGGCGAGCTGGTCGACGGCCTTCTTGAGGATGGTGGCGGCCAGGGTGGGCACGGTGAAGTGGCCGGTGCTGGTGCCGTCGCCGTTGTCGTGGAGGGTGAACCGGGTGCGAGCCCAGGCCGCGGACTCCTCCTCGACCAGCTGGGCGTTCTCATGGGCGTCGACGGTGGCGGGGTCGGGTTCGACGGCGGCCAGGGCGCGGCGGGCGGCCCGGCGCAGCTGCTGGGGGTCCAGCCGCGCCGCCTTGGCCACCAGGTCTCGCTCGACCGTCTCCCGCTGGGCGGGCGTGAGGGTGCGGGGCAGGTGGCCGACGGCGTGGGCGATCACCCCTGCATGCTCGGCCGAGACCGCCCCAGCGCCGAAGGCGGTGGCGGTGGCGGGGAGCTTGTGGTGGAGGTCGTGGGCGAGGCCCGCCTCCCGGGCTGCCTGGGCGCCGCTGGTGCGGGTCTGCTGGGCCACCCATGCCCCCGTCGAGCGAGCGCCGGACTGCTGGGGTACGCGCGCCTTCGTCGCCGCCGCGACCAGCTTCAGCTCCAGCGCGTGGAGCCGCGACCGGGCCCGCGCCAGCTCACGGATGACTCCGGCGTACTCGCCGTCCGCGATGCCCTCGACGACGGCAGTGTCCAAGGCCTCGTGGACCGCCGCCACGACCGCGGCGGGGTGGCCGCTGGCGAGGGCGTCGAGCTCGAGGACCGATGACATGCCACCCACGCTATTCGAACAGGTGATCGAGAGCCATGCCCTCCGCTGTGGGTGTGCACAACGGGGACCGAACCCCGCCTGTGGACACCTGTGGGCTCGCCGCCGCGGCGCTTCAGTCCCCGTAGCTCCCCACCAGGCGGGGGCTCGCCGACCGCACGAGGAGCGACACGGCCCGACCGTCGACGGTCAGCGAACCCGGGATGGTCTGCCAGCTGTCGCCGTTGACGCGGTAGCGACCCTGGTAGGTCGTGTCGACGCTCGGGCTGACGCGGCCGGTGTCGGCGTAGCCGTGGGTGACGTCAAGCGCCGGGTAGGCGGCGCCCGGGCTCGTGGTCGTGCGGGAGTCGCCGTCGCCGAAGTGCCAGGTGTAGGAGGTCGGGCGCGCCTCGATGGTCACCTGCTGGCCCAGCAGCGTGACGGTCTGCGTGGTCGGTTCGGTGTTGTCGGTGAAGAAGTTGGTGTCGAAGTTGACCAACGTCTGGCCGTCGGGCGGCTGCACCGCCAGCTCGGCGCCGGGCCAGGCCAGCTGCTCGAACTCGCGCTTCACCATGCC
Organism: Nocardioides coralli; assembly: GCF_019880385.1. Taxonomy (NCBI): domain Bacteria; kingdom Bacillati; phylum Actinomycetota; class Actinomycetes; order Propionibacteriales; family Nocardioidaceae; genus Nocardioides; species Nocardioides coralli. The sequence continues at coordinate 2,701,552 of NZ_CP082273.1, read as the reverse complement.
CGGCGTGATCACCGCCAGCCCCCGCTCGTCGGCCGGCGTCAGGCAGACGATCCCCATGCGGGTGGTTGCGCCGGTCGACTCCGTCGTGCGGACGAGGACGTACCAGGTGCCCGGCCTCCCGGACTCGTCGACACAGATCCGCTCGTCTCGACCACAGCCCGCCTGCCCCGGCTTGCACCGCGACTCGAGCGAGTACGTGTAGCGACTCGTGGACGCCTGGGCGTAGAGGTCTTCAACGGAGTCGCGCTCTCGGACGCACTCCGCAACGCTGGAGTAGAGCGTCGACGTTGCCCCGCAGCTGCTCGATGCATGCGCGGGTGGCAGGGCGAAGGCACTGCATATGGCTACGGCGGCAGCGAAGAGAAGGCGCATCACGCCACTTCCAGCAGGTCGACCAACTGCCACCCCTGGTCGTCAGCCCTAACGACGAAGTCGTAGGTGATAGGTCCTCCAGGGAGCCGCTTCTCATCGGCGCCAGCCTCTTCCACGATTACTACTGTCGTCGCCGACCCCTCCATCCGGTACCAGCCCTTGGTAGGCAGACTCTCGATCTTGTCGACTGCCCAACCTTTCGTTTCGACCCGGCCGCCGTTCTCGAAGATCGTCTCCACGCGCTCCGCAACTGCTCGGCACGGCCGGCATTCGCGACTGACTGATAGATATGCCGTGGTGTCGCCGGTCGTCTGCATCTCGCGGTCGAGACGCACCCATTCCCGGATGAACTCCTCCGGCGTCTGCGCCTGAGGGCTCGCGGACTGGGTGGGCGACGGGGTCGATGCCGGCTCCTCGAACCGCGGCTCCGGCTCGTCGCTGCAGCCACCGGCGAGCAGCACCACCGCTGCGACCGTTGCGAAGAGACGTCGTACGGACATCGCGTGCCTTCCCGAGAGGACTCCGCCGAATCTAACGAGGCGAGCGCCGGTGCGACACCCCCGCCGTGACCCCTGTGGACGGCGGGGTGGGTGGGAATGAACATGCAGCTGTCACCGTTCCCCCGTAGACTGCAACGGTTGATAACTCCACAGGGGCTGATCGGTTTCGACTTGGGACGTTAGTTCCAGGGGAAGCGGGTCGAGAAGCCAGCGTCATCTCGTAAACGATCGCTGGAAACCATAGTTGCCAACTCTGAGCGCAACGACTTCGCTCTCGCCGCCTGAGCGGTGATCGAAGGGTCTGACCGGGCATCCGTCCTCGTCCCGGACCCAGGCCTCATCTAGAGGACTTGCTGCTCATCTCCTGTCAGGAGGGATGAGCGGGACTCTTTCCTGACTGGGCCTGTCGGCGACGTGTCAGTGCGAGCGCCGGGGCCGAGAAATGCGACATCACTGACTGCACCCGGAGAAGACCTGGATCGACGCTCGAGGACCGGGGTTCGATTCCCCGCAGCTCCACTCACTCACTCACGGCTCCGCCCATCCGGGCGGAGCCGTCGTGCGTCGGGCGGGGGTCGCCCCCACCCCTCTCCGGAGATGCCGCCCATGATCCCGGCGCTCCGCGGACTCCCTCTCGAGCCCGTCCGGTCGTAGCATTTCTCCTGTCGGTTCTCGCGCAGGAGGCGGCCGTGGCTCACCGACCTGGGACGTCACTTGCAGCGGCGGCACGCGGACGTGTTGCCGCCGCACTCGGGGCCGCACTGCTGCTCGGCGCGTGCACCGGATCCGGGTCGTCGCCCGGGGGTGACCAGACTCCTGGTTCCGGTCATGAGAGTGCCAGCGCCGAGGACCTGTTGCGCGTGACGCAGCCGGTCGCCGGTACCGAGGCGGCGATGACGTTGCTGTCGAGGTCGGACGTGCGACCCACCTCGGTCCACCTGAGCGAGAACGGCGACATGCTCGTGTGGTGGCGGCTCGAGGGCCTTCGCGATCGCGATCTCTTTCGGTGTCGCTACCCCGTCGCCCTCACGTTTGCGCCCCGCGAGGCGTGGCAGAGCGGCCTCGAGACGAGCGAGGTGCGCGCGTGGTTGCTCGCGGACGGCGAACGCGCCGTCGAACCGACGCGCGCCGGCTTCTACCTGGACGGCTCGAACTGCACGGGCAGGCCGCGAACCGAGCAGGCACCCGCGTTGGTGATCCACCGTGGTCGCCTGCGCTCGACGCGTCTGGTGGCTGCGACGGCTGATCGACAGCGGGGGGCGCTCCACGTGTTCTGCCCTCCGGGCACTCCGGGTGCCTGCCAGGTGGATCCGCGGACCGGGAACCTCCAGCGACTGCAGACCAGGGCGTCGTGGGACGGCGCCTGGGACCCGGGCAGGTCGATCCTCTGGAGGGAGTCGGCGCACATCACCGGCACCTGGTCCGTCGACGGGGGGCGCTCCTGGAACCAGTTCATGGACCCGTGGGATGCGACAGCCCTCCGACGCGGGGATGAGCTGTACGCGGCGTCCGACAGTGTGATGGGGAGGCCCCTGGAGCGGATCGGGGTGCTCACGGGTGGCGAGCAGCGCAAGGGCGTCACCGAGTGGTTCCCCGAGAACCTCACCGTCGTGGAGAGGCTGCCCACGGGTGAGGAACGGAATCGGTCGTGGACCACGACGTCCGACGACACGTTGGTCGGCCTCGGCGGCGGTGGCGCTCTCTACGTCAGTGACGGCCCGGACTGGAGCACGGTGCGCCGTACGGAGGAGGACTGCCGGTTGGGGGACCTGGTCGGCCGCTTCCTCACCTGCTGGCCCCCACGACCCGAGGGCCACACCGGGGACCTCGGTGAGCTGCGGATCTCGGACGACCTCGGACGCACCTGGGTCAGGATCCAGCCGGACCGCATCCTTCCCGACGCGAACGACCGTCCGTGAGCCGCCGCTGAGGGCCGCACCCGCCCCGAGCGGCCATCGCGCTTGCGCGCCCGTGACAGGCTGACCCGGTGAGGGAGCACCGCGTCAACCCCGTCGACGCCATCTGGCTGAACATGGACCGCCCGCAGAACCTGATGGTCATCGAGTGCGTCCTGTTCCTCGAGGGACCGGTCGACCGGGAGCGGCTGCACCGGGTGATCCAACGCCGGCTGGTCGACGCGTACCCGGTCTTCTCCCGGCGCCCCACGACCCCGCGCCACCGCTGGTCGCGGGCCCGCTGGCAGGACGTCCCCGACCTCGACGTCGCCGCCCATATCCGCGAGGCACGCCTCCCCGCTCCGGGCGACTCCGCAGCCCTGCAGGAGTACGTCGCCGGGTTCTTCGGCACACCCCTGCCACGCGACCGCCCCCTCTGGGAGATCCACCTCGTCGAGGGTCTCGCCGAGGGGACCGCCATCTACGTCCGTCTGCACCACGCCCTCGCCGACGGGATCGCGCTGACCCAGGTCCTGCTCTCGCTGACCGACGCCGCCGCCGACGCCGACGTCGATGCCGCGGACGAGGGCGGCGCCCGGCACCACGGGGTCGGCGAGCTCATCCAGGTCGCCCGGCGGGTCGTCCCCGAGGTGCCCGGACTCGTGCGGCCGTCCCGTGTCCGCGCGGGGGTCGTGGCCGCGATCCGTACCGCCCTGAGCGGCCTGGGCGTCGTCCGCAAGCTGCTGCTGACCCGCAACCCCGAGTCGTCGCTGGCCGGCGCGGCCGGCGAGCGCAAGCGGGCGGTCTGGTCTGACCCGGTCGACCTGCAGCTGGTCAAGGACATCGCGCGGGCCTCCGACGCCACCGTCAACGACGTGCTGGTCTCGGCGCTGGCAGGTTCGCTGGAGCGCTACCAGCTCTCCCACGAGGGCCGCACCCGCGACATCCCGACCATGATCCCGGTGAACCTGCGGCCGGCCCACGTGCCGCTCCCGCGGGAGCTGGGCAACCGGTTCACCCTCGTGCTGCTGCTCCTCCCGTCGGGCCTCACCGACGCGACCGAGCGGCTGGCGGAGACCAAGCGCCGCATGGACGAGATCAAGCGCTCGCCGGAACCGGTGATCACCTTCGCGCTGATCCTCGGGATCGGTCGGCTGGGCCGGCGGCTGAGCCGGCTGCTGGTCACCTTCTTCGCGGGGAAGGCCAGCGGCGTCACGACCAACGTCCCGGGCCCTCGCGAGCACCGCTACCTCGCGGGGACCCGGATCACCAGCCTGTTGGGCTGGGTGCCGGGGTCTGCCGACCAGGCGCTGGGGACGTGCATCTTCACGTACGCCGGCACCGTGCGCGTCGGGTTCAAGACCGACTCCCGGGTCATCCCCGACCCCGAGCGCGTCCTCGACGCCTTCCACGCCGAGATCGAGGAGCTGAGCCGGGACCTGGTCGCCTCGGCGAGGTAGGTCAGAACGGCACGGCCACGTCGAGCAGCCCGTCGCGGCGTTCCCGGCGGGAGGTGATCCGGCAGAACTCCACGGCGTCGAGCCGGAGCTCCTCGGCGGTGGGGTCACCGAAGCGGCCGCCCGCGACGCCGGTCAGCACCAGGTCCACCGGTTGCCCGTGGCGTTCGAGCCACTCGTGCGCCACGCCGGCCACCACCCAGCCGTCGTGCTCGGCGGTGGTCTCCGTCTCGGTCCCGACTGCCCGGGCGAGGTCGATCCGGTGGAGCCACGCGTCGCGGGTGAGGACGATGTCGACGAGGTAGCCCAGCGTCCACCGCTCAGTCAGCCCGGGGACCTCGACGGGGAACGTCGCCCAGCGGCGCAGCGGCGCAGGGGTACGCCGGCGGCCGCGTGCCGCGGGACCCACCAGCGACCGCAGCTCGGCGACCAGCTCGGCGACCGACAGGTCGGCGGTGCGGTCGACCTGGACCGCGGTCATCACGTCGGTCTCGGTGCCACCGTCTCGACGTACGCGCTGCTTGATCTCCCGCTGCTGGCTGGTCATCTCGCGCATCGACGCCGCTGCCCGCATCGCCCCGAGCACGTGCCCGGCCAGGGTGCGCACGTCCCACCCGGTGCAGTCGGTGGGACGCGCCCACTGCTCGGCATCGAGAGCGGCGCACGCCTTCGCGAACCGGCGGTAGGCCTCCTGCGCCTCGTGCATCGCCCGCGGGCGGTCGTGACCTGGCGGGACGTGTCGGGTGGCGATCGGCCGCTGTACCTGGTCGGTCATGAGCTGCTCATCTCCTCGGTCGGGTCGGGTGGGAGACCGACGTGGTCGGCGTACATCTCGACGGCGTCGTCAGCGAGTCGCAACCACCGGTCCCCACCGGGTTCGTTGGACAGCTGCTGGGCGGCCAGACCGCCGACGACGGCGGTCCAGAGGTCGAGATGGTGCTGCTCCTCCAGCCCGAGTGCCGCCAGCGCCCGACCGGCGACGGCGAGGTTGTCGACCGCGAGGGCGTAGGACTCGGGTGACGGCTCGAAGCCCGGGACGGGGCGCTGGAACATCAGCAGGTAGCGCACGGGGTCTGCCGCGCAGAACTCCAGGAAGGCGCGGGCGCCGACGCGGAGCCTGGCGCGGGGCCCGCCGGCGAGGTCCAGGTCGGGCAAGGCGTCGGCGAGCTCGCGCTGGGCGTCGGCGAACATCGCGTCGAAGATCGCGTCCTTGGAGGCGACGTAGGTGTAGAGGCTGGGCGCCCGCATGCCCACGCGTGCCGCCACCTCGCGGAGCGACACCGCGGCGAAGCCCTCGTCCCGGGCGATGGCCCACGCGGCGTCCAGGATCTGCCGCAGCATCTGGTCGCGTCGAGCGCTGGCCCGGGAGGTCGTATCTAACATCGTTAGGAGTTTCTAACGGCGTTAGGTAGGTGTCAACCCCCGGGCACGCCCAACACGACCCGGCGAAAACAGGCGCGCCGGCACCGTGACGGTCCTACCCTCGAACCACGGACCAGCCGGGTGCCCCCGCCCGGCCCGCAGCTGCTCGAGGAGGCAGTGGTGCGAGGTCAGGTCGACGCGCAGGCGAGGACGAGTCGCTGGGCCCTGCTGCTGCTCCTCACGATGACCGGCACGTCGGGCTGCTCCTGGTTCGACGTCGACCTCTCCCCGACCCCGGACGCGGCTCCGTCGACGAGCCCCACGGCGCAGACCGGTCCGCCGCCGGTGTCGGACATCGCTCGCGTGGAGGCGATCACGGCGCGCGTCTCCGACCGCCTGGGCGAAGCTCCAGGGGTCCCGTGGATCACGCCGGGCTGGGAAGCACCGCTCGCCCACTGGGAGGGGGCCCGGCAGCGCCTTCCCCGCGGGTCGTGGGAGGCGGGCGTCCTCGGGTCGCACCTGGTGGTGGCCGGTGGCTGCCTCGGGTCGGAGGACCGGTGCAGCGACCGGCTCCCCGGCGGCGTCCACCTGCTCGCCCCCGACGGTGAGCTGACCACCCTGGCCACTGAGCTCGGCCCCCACCGGGTCCACAGCGTCGTCGACAGCGCGGACGGCAGCGCCATCGTCTGGGCCACCCGCTGGCGCGGGGAGAGCTACCTCTTCGGCTACGAGGAGGGGGACGAGGCGCCCACCGAGATCACGGGGCTCGTCCCAGCCGGTTCCCACGTCGTCCCGGTGGGGATCCTCGGGGAGGACGACGCGCTCATCTCCTACGGCGAGGAGCGACCCGACCGCTACGTCCGCAGCTCACGGGGCCAGGCGTGGTGGAAGGCCCGCTTCCTCGACGTCGTCGCCCCAGGGGTCCTGCTCGGCGACCCGCTGGGCACCACGACTCCCCAGAGCTGTCACGGGCTGTACGTCGCCGACGACCCGTTCCCGCGGTGGACCCGCTGCTACACCGCCGACGGGCGGCCGGCGGATCTCGGCCCGCTGATGATGACGAGCAACCGCCGGTGGCTGGTCGCCCTGGACGGCAGCACCAGCGACGTCCTCGTCATCGACGCCCGCACCGGCAAGCCGGCCCGCCGCCTGCGCTTCCCCGACCGACCGCAGCAGGTCGTGCCCGAGGGTGACTCCCACGTCCTGGTGGTCCTGACGCGCGAGGGGCGGCGTGACGCGTGGGCGCAGCAGTGGATCGTCCGCTGCACCATCACGGGCCGCTGCGAACGGGCCACCTCGACCCGTCGACCACCCCTCTACGAGACCCTGGCCCTGCTCGCCCCCGGCCGGAGCGAGTGACCGGAGCACGCGCCCACCAGGTCGGGACACCAGCACCATGCGCCGGGACAGCACGGTCGGTGACCGTGGGTCCATGACTTCCACCCATAAGACCCTGATCGGGTCGGCGATCCTCGCCGGCCTCCTGCCCCTGGTCGGCAACGGCCTCTATGACGGCGGTGACAGCTCGGGCACCGCGGTCCTGCGTCAGGCCGAGGAGGGCCTGCCGACGATCGCGTACGCCGCCTACTCGCTGGAGCTGGCCGGGTTCGTCGCCCTCTGCGTGCTCCTCGGCTGTCTCGCCACCCTCATCGGCCGACGCTCGCCCGTCGCCGCCGTCACGACCGTCGTGGTCGGGACCACGGCCGTGGCGGTGAAGGTCGCCTCCGTGACGCCCGAGATGGCGCTCCGGGTCCACCACGACGGTCTCGACCCCGCCGTGGCCGAGCTGATGGCGGGCCTCAACGGTGCCGGTTTCGTGGTGTTCGGGTTCCTGCTGTCGGTCACCCTCACGGCTGCGGGGATCGGGCTGCTCCGCACCGACGAGCCGCGCTGGCTGGCCTGGTGGGCGGCGGTGGTCGGCGGCCTCGGCGCCGTCGCTGGCGTCGTCGGGATCCTCGAGCCCGCGCGTTACGTGCCCGTCCCGTTCCTCCTCCTGTTGCTCTGGATGATGGCCTACGGGCTCACGACCGCCGTGCGGCCCACGCGTCGAATGACGGTGGCGACCCCGGTTCCTGCCACACAATGACCCGGTGACCGACCCGTCGACCGATCCCCTGACCGAGGGGGCGCGTGGAGCCACGGTCGCCGCCTGGTGGCCGTGGCTCGCGCTGCCCGCGGCCGCCACCGGGCTGGTGTCCGCGGGCGTCGTCCTCGCCGCCGTCGAGACCCCCGAGGGGCTGAGGAGCAGCGAGGCCCTGGTCAACATCCCGCTCGCGATCGGCTTCAGCACCGTGGCCGCCGGCATCTGGTCGACCCGCCCCCACGCGACCGGCCTGACCCGGCTCGCCATCCTCTACACGGTCGTCGGCCTGGCGTCGGCGTGCGTGCTGCCGGCGTACGCCTGGGGCGGCAGCGTCCTGCCGGGTGCGGCCGCGTCGGCGTGGGTCTCGAGCTGGGTGTGGGCGCTCGGCGCCGCTCCGCTGCTGGCCCTGGGACTGCTGCTCTACCCCGACGGCGAGCTGCCGGGCCGGGCGTGGTGGCCGGTGGCGGCCCTGGGCATCGGTGGCAACACGGCACTGGTGGCCTCGGGGGCGCTCCGGCCGGGGCCGCTCGCCAACCACGACGGCTTCACCAACCCGATCGGGATCGGGTCCGTGGAGGGCTGGGAACGGGCGGGGGCGATCGGCTTCCTCGCGGTCATGGCCGCGGGCGTCGCCGGGCTCGTGGGCCTGCTGGTGAAGTTCCGGCGTGCTCCTGCCGGCGACGTGCGCCGCCGTCAGATCGGCGGCTTCCTCACCGCCGGGGTGCTCGTCGTGATCGCGGCCGCGCTGCCCCAGGGCGAGCGACCCGCGGGTGTGCTGCTGGCACTCGGCGCCGGGGCTGCCCTGCCCGCGACCGTGGGCGTGGCCGTCGTCCGCCACCGGCTGCTCGACCGACGCGAGTCCGTCGAGGCGCTCCACCGGCGGCTCGACGAGGTCTCGGAGTCGCGCCGCTCCATCGTGACCGAGCGCGAGGAGGAACGGACCCGGCTGCGCCGCGAGCTCCACGACGGGCTCGGACCCTCGCTCGCGGCGATCGGCCTGGGGCTGCGCCAGCTGGAGCGACAGACCGCGGGCGACCAGGTGGCCACCGTGCACGACCTCGCCGACGAGGTCGGCCGCGCCGTCGAGGAGGTACGCCGGCTCTGCGACGGCCTGCGCCCCCCGGCCATCAGCGAGCTCGGCCTGGCCGACGCGCTGCGCGCAGGGCTGGCTCCGCTGGAGCGGTTCGGGCCGACCGTCGAGCTGGTCGCGGGCGACCTCCCGCCGCTCGCGCCGGCAACCGAGGTGGCGGCGTACCGCATCGTCATGGAGGCGGTGACCAACGCGGTGCGCCACTCGGACGGGACCCGCGTGTGCGTGCGGCTCGTCCACGACGACGGACTGCACCTGGTCGTCGCCGACGACGGCATCGGGCTCGATCCCGCCGCGGTGCCCGGCGTCGGGCTGGCCGGGATGACGGCCCGTGCCGAGGAGCTCGGCGGCCGTCTGACGGTGGGGCCGGCGGAAGGCGCCGGCACCGAGGTGCGGGCGTGGTTGCCGGAGGCCGGCCGATGAGCGAGCGGGCCCGCGTCGTCGTGGTCGAGGACCACCCGCTCTACCGGCAGGCGGTGGTGGCGTTGGTCGGAGAGCTGGCGTGGCCAGTGGTGGGCGCCTTCGGCGACCTCGAGTCCGCCCTACCCACCGTTGCGGAGGCCGACCTGGTCGTGCTCGACCTCGGCCTGCCCGGGACCGACGGCGTCGAGGCCGTCCGGGCGGTGCGGGCCGCCAACCCGGCCGTGCGGGTGCTGGTGCTCACCATGACCGACGACCCCGCCGTGCTCGGCGCCGCGGTCCGCGCCGGTGCCACCGGCTACCTCGTCAAGGGGGCCGAGCCCGAGGACATCACCCGGGCCCTCACCGGCACGGTCCGGGGCCAGGCGGTCTTCGAGCAGGCGCTGGCGACCTCGGTGTTCGAGCGGGCTGGCCACGCCGTGCCGGACACCGCCGTCCGGGCCTTTCCCAGCCTCACCGAGCGGGAGCTCGACGTGCTGGAGCTGGTGGCAGCCGGCCGCTCCAACGCCGAGATCGCGCGGACCCTTGTGCTGTCGGAGAAGACGGCCCGCAACCACGTCTCCAACATCCTGACCAAGCTCGGACTCACCCGGAGCGAGGCCATCGCCCGGGCCCGCGACGCGGGGCTCGGGCGAGGCCACCTCGGCTGAGGGTCAGCGCCGCAGCAGCCAGGGCGGGGGCAGCCCGACCACTGGCCCGCGGCCGAGGCGGGCCTGCCGTGCTGCCGCTGTCAGGAACGGGCTCGGGTTCGCCGGGCAGACCGTGTCCTTGGGCGGGAGCGCCCCCCGCAGCAGGTAGGCGTTGACGTGGTCGGTCACGCACTGGCTGCGCCCGTACGCCGTGTGGCCCCAGCCGGCATAGCTGAGCAGTCGGCTGTTGCCGAGCAGCTGGTCGCTCGCGACCGCGCCGGTGTAGGCCGTGACGCCGTCGAAGAAGTTGCCGACGACGAGGACCGGCTTGTTGGTGGTCGCGGTCCAGGGTCCGGTGTAGCGGTCCTCGTTGACCGGCCAACGGGCACAGGGAGCGTTGTACCACCACCAGAACGGGCCGAAGCGGGACCCCGCCCGGGCGAAGCGCCCCACGGCCTTCCACCGCGAGAAGGCACGCGGGTACTGCGCGTCGGCGCAGTGGTTGCCGAAGTAGGAGTCGAAGAAGTTGAGGTAGTCCTGCCGCGCGACGCGGCGGCCCGACCACCGCTCCAGCAGCCCGTCCCGCGCGCGGGACGCCTTGGCTGCGGCGCCCTTCTTGCCGCGCAGGGCGTTGTCGGCCAGGAAGTCGAAGAAGTCCGCGACCCCACCGGGACCTCCCCAGAACTCCGGGACGTACATCGCGCTCGCCGCGTCGGCGATCAGGAAGTCGTAGGTGTAGCGGAAGCCGTCGGGGAACACGATGGGCATGCGACGCACGGCGCGGGCCAGCTTGTTCCAGCGCTCCTTCGACGTCATCGACCGCTTCCAGAAGGCACACTTCCGCCGCGCCTCGTCACACAGCCGCAGGAACTCGTCGAACTCCTCCTGCGTGGCCACGCGGTCGGACTCGACCTGGCGACCGGCCACCCACAGCCGCGGGTCGAGGACGCCGTCGATGACCAGCGCGCGGACGTGGTCGGGGAAGAGGTTGGCGTAGGTGTTGCCGAGGTGGCTGCCGTAGGAGAACCCGAGGTAGCTGAGCGCCCGGTCGCCCACCGCCTGACGCAGCAGGTCGAGGTCGCGCGCGACGTCGGCGGTGCTCATGTGCTCGTCGATGCGCTGCCCGGCGCGGCAGGGGCCCTTGAGGCGGGAGTAGGCGCGGAAGAACGGCCGGAACTGCTTCTTCTTGTAGGGGAAGATCGGCTGGCTGAACAGGAAGTCGAAGAGCTGTCCCTCGTTGTCGAAGCAGTAGAGCGGCTCGGACCGCCCGACGCCGCGCGGGTCGAAGCCGACGACGTCGAAGCGGCCGCCCAGCGACTCGCCGAGGAACTCTCCGAAGCCGGACAGCACCAGCCCGACCCCGTCCCCACCGGGGCCACCGGGGTTGACGAACAGCGAACCGATCGGACGGGAGTCGGTCGCGGGATAGCGCGCGAGCGCGATCTCGGTGGTCGCGCCCTTGGGTCGGTCGTAGTCGAGCGGGACCTCGACCGTGGCGCACTCGTAGGGCCGTAGCCCACGTCCGCAGCTCCGCCATCGCACAGGCGCGACGGTGGGTACGACCGGTCCCGACTCGCTCGCGCGTGCGGCCGCCGGTGGTGGTGCGGCGCCGGCGGCGGTGACGGCGTGCGAGACCGGCAGCAGCGCGACCAGGAGCGCCGCCGAGACCGGTCGGCGCCAGCGGGTGGACGTGAGGTGGGTGATCGACACGGTTCTGCCCTCCGAGCCCTCGCGGATCCCGTCAACGTAGGACGTCGGTGTCCGGACCAGTGGGATGGTCGTCGGGCTTCCCCCATGTGGGGGACGGCGCGCGGATTCGCGCCTACCTGTCGCAGACCCGCTGGTAGGGCCAGTCGCCGAAGATGCTGCGCCACTCGTCCCGGGAGAGCTCGCGCCCGGCCATGTCGCAGGCGAGCCGCAGGGCACGGTCGGTGTCGAGGTCCCAGGTGTAGGCGCGGCCACTGCCCCACTCCGCGATCCGCACCGACTCACCGTCCGGCAGGAACTCCGCGGAGATGAACGGTCGTCCCTCCACTTCGACGCGCGCCAGCAGCCGACCGGTGAGGGCGTCCCAGAGCGCCACGGTGCCGTCGAGCGAGGAGCTGAGGATCTGGCGGCCGTCGGGGGAGTAGGCGACGTGGTAGGCGCTGCTGGCGTGGCCGGCCGTGGGTGCCTGCACCTGCTCGCCGGTGCGCGCGTCGAAGACCACGAGCTCGCCCTTGCTGCCGGTGGCGCCGATCTTCTCCGACTCGTCGCCGCCGCCGATCGCGAAGTGGCGGCCGTCGGGGGAGTGGGCCAGCCACACCGCCGCGCCCAGTCCGGAGTCGCCGCGTCGGAGGACCTCGCCGGCCTCGAGGTCCACCACGGCCCAGCCGGTGGCGTCCTGCCGGAAGAGACCGTCCTCGGCCGGGCCCCCGGTGAGCACGACAGCGGTGCGGTTGTCGGGGCTCGCCGAGACGAAGGAGACCTCCTCGCCGACGTCCACCGGCGTGCCCACGGCCTCGAGCGATGCACCGTCGAGCATGAGGACCCGGCCCGACTGGTGGGAGACCATGAGCCTGGACCCGTCGGGGGAGTAGTCGATCTCGGTGATCATCTCGTCGGGCAGCCGGGTACGTCTCACCACCTCGCCGGAGACGAGCTGGCGGACCGTCACCACACCGGCGATCGCTGAGGCGAAGTGCTCGCCGTCCGGGTGCCAGGCGCCGTAGGTGTGCCGGTAGCCCTCTCCGAACGGGACCTGCTCCGTCGTCTCGCCGGTCTCGAGGTCGCGCAGCGTGAAGCCCCCTTCGTCGAGGAAGACCTCGTGGCCACCGCCGGGCGCCACCACGGCGAACCCCGCAGGGGGGCGCGGCGGCAGGTTCTCGCGTGCCAACAGCCCTCGGGCGCCGTCGAGGTCCCAGTGCCGGACGGCGTCCAGACCCTCGGCCGCATACAGTCTGCTCCCGTCGGCCGAGAAGTCGAACGCATCCGGGAGGCCGCGGCCCAGGGCGAACCGCTGCTGCACCCGGGGTTCGCGTCGGGCGACGTTCCAGATCGTCACCTCCCGCTCCCCGAAGCTCATCGCCGCGACCCGGCGGCCGTCCGGGGAGAACCGGACGGCGGCACCATCGGGCGACTGGCCGAGCCGGTGGAGCACCTCGCCGGTGTCCGGGTCGAGCAGGACGAGGGTCCAGAAGGACGACCCGGCCACCAGGTCGCCCGTGGGGCTCGGTGCGAGGTCGGCCACGTTGGGTTCAGCAAGCTGCTCGGACGTACCTGCACGGAGGTCGTGGCGTACCAGCGGGGGTCCGGTGAGCAGCACGTCGGCTTCGTTGTTGAGCACTGCCGACTGCGGCCAGGAGTCGTCCAGCCGGAAGGAACGAGGTGGTCCACCTGTCTCCAGGTCCCACAGCAGCGCCCGGGAACGGGTGGGGGAGGAGGCGCCCCTCGGGTCCATCTCGTGGCGCTGGACCACGGCCGTCAGGTACCGACCGTCGGTGCTGAAGGTGGCATCGGTGAGCACGTGTCCCGACTCGGGGAGGCCGGACAGTCCGGGTCGGACAGGCTCGAACGTCGCGGCGTCGAGCAGGGCCAACGGACGACCAGACAGGGGCGCGGCGGCCGCGGCGACGTACCGGCCATCCGGGGAGAAGACCAGCGGGGGCCGGTGGTCGAAGGCCTGGCTGCCGGGACCCTCCCCGAGCGTCCGGGACTTCAGCACCTGCCCCGACGCGAAATCCACGAGCCGGAGCGTCGAGTCCGCGTCGAGGGCAGCCAGGGTGGAACCGTCGGGGCTGGCCGCGACAGCTCGCATTCCACGGCTGCCGGGCACGCGTGTCGTCCGGAAGAGCCGCGGGAAGCGCTGGATGGCGGCGAGCACGTTGAAGCGGGTGTCGGTGGAGTCGTCCAGCGCCACGCCGGCGGCGGCCAGCAGCATCGTCTGGTCGAGGTCCTCGCTGACCAGCGACAGCGCGCCCGCACGCCGCGCCATCGCTGCCGCCGCCGAGTCCTCGGCCGCGGCGGCGTTCTCCTCCGCCGCCCGCTGCTGCTGCCAGGCGAGGAGACCGGCGACGACCGCGAGCACCAGCAGGGCGGCAGCCACCGACAGGGCTCCGCGGAGGCGGCCGATCATCCGCTCCCGGAGACGGGCGTGCTCCTCGGCGCTCCGGCGCTCGGCCTCGGCGTTGCTCCGGGAGGCGTCGAGGAAGTCCTGCTCGACCTCCGTCAGCGGCGAGCGTCCCTGTTCGTGCCAGTCGAGGGCCCGGGCGAGCCGGATCCCCCGGTAGAGCTCGCTGTCGGGGCGGCCCAGGGACTCCCACGCGTCGGCGGCGCCGGCGAGGTGGTGGAGCATCCGCTGGCCGTCGACGTCGTCGTCGAGCCAGCCGCGGAGCCGCGGCCAGGCGCGTGCCAGTGCCTCGTGCGTGATCTCGAGGACGCCCTCGTCGCTGGTCACGAGGCGGGCGGCGACGAGTCGCTCGATGAGCGCCGACCGGGCGTCGTCGGGCGCGACGACCCGGCGCGGCACCCGGCTCCGGACTGCCTCCCCCTGACCACCGGGGGAGACGAGCCGGAGCACGAGGTCGCGCAGCAGCAGGCGGTGGTCGGGCTCGAGCTGGGCGTAGAGGTGCTCGGCCGACTGGGCGATCGCGCCCTGGATGCCGCCGGAGTCGCGATAGCCGGTGACGGTCAGCGTGTTGCCCTCCCGGCGGCGCCACGTCTCCTGCAGCGCGTGCGAGAGGAGGGGGAGCGCCCCCGGGTCGTCGCGGACCTCCCGGACCAGCAGGTCGCTCAGCCCCGGCTCCACGAGCAGGCCCGACTGCCGGGCGGGGCCCTCGACCGCCTCGCGCAGCCCCACCTCGTCCAGCGCGCCCACGAGGTAGAGGCCCTGCTCGACGAGCCTGCTCACCGTGGGGTACGCCGCCAGGTCGGCCAACCGGTCGGCGCGGAGGCCGAGCACCACGCTGCGCGTCGCGGTCTCGGCGACCAGGCGCTCCACGAAATGGGTGCGCTGCTCGGCGTCCTCGCAGAGGGTGAACAGCTCCTCCGCCTGGTCGACGACCAGGACCGCGTCGCGCTTCGCCTGGTCGAGGGCGGCCAGCGCGAGCATCGGACGGGCGGTCGGGGTGATCCGGACCGACGGGCGCCCGCGGCCCCGCAGGGCAGCGACGATCCCCGCGTTGAGCAAGGACGACTTGCCCGACCCCGACGGCCCGACGAGCGCGAGCAGCGGGCTGCGGGAAAGGACCGCCAGGCATGCCGTCACGTCGTGGCTCCGCCCGAAGAACCGGTCGGCGTCGCCGACGTCGTAGGCCATCAGGCCCTGGTAGGGACAGGTCGCACGCGCGTCGGTGAGAAGGGCGGCGCCGGCAGTGGGGAGCTCCTGACGGAGGATCGCCGTCTCCAGCTCGGATACCCCCGGCCCGGGGTCGATGCCCAGCTGCTGGGTGAGCACGCCCTTGAGCTGGTGGAGCGTCCTGAGCGCCTCGCCCTGCTGACCGGCCTGGTACTGCGCCCGGGCGAGCAGCAGCCAGCGCTGCTCGCGCAGCGGCGCCGCCCTGACCATGGACCGGGCGTCGGCCAGCACCTCGAGGTGGCGACCCGTCTGCAGGTGAGCCTCCACCCGCAGCTCCTCGGCCTCGAGGCGCAGCTCCTCCAGGCGTGCCCGCTCGGTCGTGACCGGGTCCCACCCGTCCAGGTCGGGGAAGGGGTCCCCACGCCAGAGGTCGAGCGCCGTCGTGGCCTGGTAGGCGGCGCGGTCGGGCTCGCCGAGGGTCAGCAGCTCACGGGCCCGGGCGACCTGCCCCTCGAACCGGCCGACGTCGAGCTCGTCGGCCGCCACCTCGAGCCGGTACCCCTGCGACGTCGTCGTGATCGCCTCGCGGCCCAGACGCTTTCGGAGCCGGACGATGCAGCCCTGCAGGTTCTTGGGCGCCGACGGCGGGGGCGTCTCGCCCCACAGGACGTCGATCAGCTGGCCGGCGGTCACCGACTGGCCGCGCTGGCTCGCCAGCGTCTCGAGCACCATGCGATCCCGCCGGTTGAGGGTTCCCGAGCCCTCCACCTCCAGGGGACCGAGGACCGCGATGTCCATCACCCCAATGTCGGCCCGGACGCAGGTGCCGTCAACAGCCCGGATACCGGGGAGATACCGCGGAGGTACCGCTCGGCAGGTCCCGGGATACCGGTCGGGTGCACACCTGGGGGAGCAGCGGGGCGACCGGCCCCGCACGACCCAGGAGAGAACGATGAACAGCAGCATGCAGCAGCAGCGAACGATCCCGTGGCGGCTCCCGGCCGCAGCCGCGGCGGCGTCGACCGTCGTGGCCGTGGCAGTGGTCACCGCGCCGTCCTCGGGCGCAGCCGGCAACCCGGGCGGCAGCACCGTGACGGTGTCGGCGTCCCCGGCGACGGCGCAGGCATGCCCCGCGCCGCTCGACCCGCACGTCGTCGGGGCACCGTGGGTCCCCGCCGTCGCCACCGGGTGCGGCACCCTCGACCGCTGGTGGCGCCACGTCGAGCCGCTGCCCGGTGGTCGCAGCCGGTGCCCCGCCGTGCCTGCACCCGGAGCGATCGGCGGGCCGTGGGTGCCCGCGCACCCGACGGGCTGCCCGACCCTCGACCGGTGGTGGCAGTACGTCGACGTGGACCGGGGCTGACGGGTGTTCCGGCTGCGCAAAGCGCGGCCGGTGCCACCCCGGCTGGTTAGCATCACGTCCTGGCGGCGGCGAGGCGCCGGCCGCCCACGAGAGAGGCGGGGGATGGACGACTTCTCCTCGGACGCGTTCCTGGACGACCCGTACCCGACCTATGCCCGGCTGCGGGAGGAGCAGCCGGTCTCGTGGTGGGAGATCCCTGATCACCCGTGCGGCGGCCTCTGGATGCTGGCCCGCCACGAGGACGTCCGGGCGATGCTCGTCGACCCGCGGACGACCAAGGTGGCTGCGCGCGTCGGGATCGAGACCCCGGGGCCCCCACCGATCCTGATGTTCCTCGACCCGCCCGACCACACGAGGCTGCGGAAGCCGACGGTGGCGGCGTTCACCCGCCACCGGATCGCCGCGTTGCGCGACGGCATCCGTCGCTCGGTCGACTCGGCGCTGGAGCCGCTGCGGGACGGGGAGACGGTCGACCTCGTGCGCACCCTCGCCCGACCGCTGCCGATGCACACGATCAGCGACCTGCTCGGCGTACCCGACGCCGACCGCGAAATCCTGCAGGAGGTGACCGAGCGCCTGCTCGACGCCACCGATGCAGCAACACCCACGCCGCCCGGGGCGGAGGAGGCCGCCGAGGAGGAGCTGGTGGCCTATTTCACGGCCCTCGCCGACCGGCTGGCTGCGGCACCGGGCGAGGACCTCTTGTCCGCGCTGCTGGTGGCGCCGGACGGCGCCTTGTCGACCGAGGACGTCGCGCTCATGGGTGTGCAGCTGCTCGTCAACGGCCACGCGACGACGGTGAACCTGATCGGGACCGCGTTGCTGCACCTGCTCACCCACCGCGACCAGTGGGACCGACTGGTTGCCGACCCCGACCTGGTGCCGGGCGCGGTCGAGGAGTGCCTGCGCTACGACTCACCCAACCAGCGCACCTCGGGGCGGTTCACCCTCGACCCCCTCACCTACGCGGGCGTGACGATCCCCGCGGGCCAGGGCATCGGCGGGTGGCTGGGGTCCGCCAACCGCGACCCGGCCCGGTTCGAGGAGCCTGACCGGCTCGACGTGGGCCGACGTCCCAACCCGCACCTCGCCTTCGGCCAGGGCCTGCACCGTTGTCCCGGCGCGGCCCTCACCCAGCTCGAGGTCGCCGTCGTGCTGGAGGCCCTCACGACCACGACCCCGGACCTGGGGCTGGTGGGCGAGCGGCCACGGTTCCTGCGCAACAGCTTCGACCGGGGCGTCACTGCCCTCGAGGTTCGCTGCTGACCCGCCGTCTCAGTCGAGGACCTGGTAGCGCAGCCTGACGGTGTAGCGCGCGACGTCGTAGCGGCTGCCCTCGCTGAGCCCGGTGTACCAGAGCAGGTAGGGGTTCTCCGACGCCGCGTCGACCACGAGCCTTCCGGCGGGGATGCGCGGGGTGGACCCGCCGCCGCGGCGCAGCACCCGCCGCTTGACGACGTCGTGGGACCGGTCGAGCAGCCCGAGCACCACGTAGTCGCGACCGGAGCGGCTGGCCGGGCCCCCGTGCAGCGTCACCTGGGCCCAGTCGTAGCGCTGCTTGAACGCCTGGGGGACGTAGGCGCCGGAGTGGGTCGCGACCGCGCTGCGGCGGGCGTTTCCACTGCATCTGGTCTGCGAGTAGAACCCGAGCACGCCGCGGGCCTTGCGGTCCAGGGTGGAGCAGCGCCCGACGTAGGGCTTGCCGGCGAGCGCCTCCTGGGCGCTGCCGCTGATCGTGGCCGTCTTCCACCGCAGCTCGTCGTGCGACACCCGGACCGATCCCTTCCACGGCGTACCGGCGTTGCCGGCGCGGTCGACGGTGCTGACCAGGACCCGGTAGCTGCCCTCGGGCACCGGCTTGCCGCCGCTCCGGCCGTTCCAGGTGAACTCCGGCGCCACCCAGGGCTGCCCGGAGTCACTGGCGTGGTGGACCCGGTTGCCAGCGCCGTCACGGACCTCCAGCGTGGCGGTGATGTACTCGTCGGTGGTGGTGCGGATCGTGAGCTCATCCAGGTGGCCGTCGGTGACGGGGTAGAACGTCGGCGCGCCGAGGTCCACCGTGACCGTGGGGGCGTCAGCGTCGACCTGGAACGACTCCACCTCCTCGAAGGACTCGAGGCGGCCGAAGGAGTCGGTCTCCGCGGTCAAGCGGACCCGGAGCCAGTACTGCCCGCTCCGCACGCCGGGCGGGAGGGTGAAGGGAATGCGGGCGTAGCCGGTCGCCGGGTCCCGCTCCAGCTGACCCTGCGGGATCGTGCCCGAGGTCAGCTGTGTGTCCTGGAGGTTCCCGCCGGTCATCACGCGCCACTCGACCCGCGGGCTGGCCAGCTCGGGGTGGTCGAGGGGGGCGGCGACGAGGGCCAGCGGGTCATCGGGGGTGATCGGCCAGCCGCCGTTGACGTCGCGGTCACCCAGCAGCAGCCGGGCGTGGACGACGAGCTCGGGGGACCGGGAGACCTCCGTGCAGTCGGCGACCTCGGAGGCCGCGACCGGGCACCGCGTGAGGAGCACCGGGCCCGTGCCTCCCCCGGTGAAGTCGGGCGTCACGACCGCGCCGCCGGCCGGGACGTCGACGGGGTGCTGGTTCTCCCACTGGTCCACCCACCACACGACGAGGTCGCCGGCTGCGGTCGGGTCCTCGACGGCGACCTCGTAGGTGAAGCGGTCGGGGTTGAAGGCGGTCCGCTCCGGCCAGGTCACGGTGACCGGGTCGGGGTCGGCCTGCGCGGGCGCAGCGGCGAGCAGCAGGGAGCCCACGAGGGCAGGGGCGAGCAGGGCAGCGAGACGCTTCACGGTTCTCCGGTGCGGGTGTCCGGCGCCGTGACGGGTCAGCCGGGAGGTGGGTGACGCCGTTCGAGGTCCTCCCGGCGTGAGCGAGCCGCATCCTGACACATCAAGGCCGGCGGCGCCCGCGGAGCCCGCAGCTCGTGCACAATCGCCGCATGTCTCTCGGGCGTCTCGTGGTCCTCACCCTCACCCTGCTGCTGGGACTCGGCTCTCCGGCTGGCGCCGCGGATCCGGTCCCGACGACCCTCACCCTCACTGGGGAGCGGTCGTTCGCCGACACGGCCACTCCCCTCGCGGTGACCCTCCGCACGGAGGACGACTCCCCGGTGGTGGCGGCCCAGGTTCTGCTCGAGCGACGGGTGGACGGGGAGTGGCGGTCTGTCGAGACGCTCGTGACCGACGACGAGGGTCGTGCCGAGACGAGCCGCACCCTGGCCCGGGACGCCGCCGACAACAGCTTCCGGGCGACGTACGCCGGGGACGCGACCCACGCCCCGGCCGAGTCGGGCCGCGTCGAGGTGCCGTTGCGTCGGCGGTCGTCGGCGGTCCGGGTGCGGGCGCCGAAGCGGGTGGTCGACGAGCAGAGCGTCGTGGTCCGGGTGGTCTGGCAAGCCGGCAACGGCCAGCCGGTGTCCGGACGGGTGAAGCTGTTCCGACGCAACGGCGGCGGTCCGTGGCGGCTCTACCGCCGACCGACCACTGGCGGCCAGGGTCAGGCCCGGATCAGCGTGCGGCCCCGCACCGACACCCGCTGGAAGGCGACCGCGCCCCGGCTCGACTGGGTCACGGGCGACAGGAGCAGCGTCCACCGGATCGACAACGTGCCGCCCGGCGTCCCGGTGCGGCTCCCCGGCAACGCGCCACGTCCCCGGGTGAAGCTGCCCGACCAGGCCCGGGCCGTGGGCGACGGGGCCAACCCCGTGGTGACGCGCATCCCCGACAAGGTCTGGAACCACATGACGGGCCGGTCGTGGCACCGCGGGTGTCCCGTTGGCCGACCGCAGCTGCGCCTGCTGCGGATCAACTACTGGGCCTTCGACGGCTACCGCCACCGCGGCGAGGTCGTCGCCCACGCCGACGCCATCGGCAACATGCGCGGCGCCCTGGTCGCGATGTACGAGCGCAGGCTGCCCATCCGCAGCATGTACCGCGTCGACCGGTTCGGGTATTCCAGGCGGCTCCGCGGCGCCGACGACTACCGGTCGATGGCGGCCGACAACACCTCGGCGTTCAACTGCCGCGACGTGGTCGGGCGGCCCGGCGTCCGCTCGCCCCACTCCTACGGCCGCTCCCTCGACGTCAACCCGTGGGAGAACCCCTACCGGGCCTCCCACGGCTGGACCCCCAACTCCTGGTGGGTCAGTCGCAGCCACCCGCGGGTGGCCTGGCGCTCCCGCAGCCACGAGGTCGTGCGGGTGATGGCTGCCCACGGATTGCGCTGGACCTACGGCACCACCGACGCCCACCACTTCGATGCGCGCGCCGGCCACGGTCGCGTGATCCGGGCCCGCGCGCCCGAGTGCGCGACCGAGGTCTGCCACTGATCGCGCGCGCCTAGGCTGGCTCGGTGGCCGACTGCGTCTTCTGCTCGATCGTGGCCGGCGTGACGCCGGCGGACCGGGTGCTCGAGGACGACGACTTCGTGGCGTTCCTCGACGCCCGTCCGGTGTTCAAGGGGCACGCGCTGCTGGTCCCACGCCGCCACGTCGACACGCTCCCGGACCTGCCGGCACCCCTGCGCGACCCGTTCCTCGCCCACGCCCAGCGGCTCGCGGAGGCGATGAAGCAGGCCCTCGGCGCGGAGGGGAGCTTCGTCGCGGTCAACAACACCGTGAGCCAGTCGGTGCCGCACCTGCACCTCCACGTCGTGCCCCGTACGAAGGGGGACGGGCTGCGCGGCTTCTTCTGGCCGCGGACGAGGTACGCCGATGACGAGGAGCGAGCCCGAATCGCTGACCGGCTCCGGACCGCCCTAGAGTGACGTCGGTTTTCCCACATCCAGAGCACCAGGAGTGAGCATGGGTCGGTTCGACGGACGCATCGCGGTGGTCACGGGCGCGGCCCGCGGCATCGGCTACGCGATCGCGCAGCGGTTCGCCCAGGAGGGCGCCCGGGTCGCGGTCATCGACCTCGACGAGTCGGCCGCCAGGAAGGCGGCCGCCGCCCTGCCCGGGGCCGACCGACCCAAGACGAGCCACCTCGGCCTGGCCTGCGACGTGGCGGACGCCGCGAGCGTCGAGGCGGCGGTCGAGCGCGTGGTCTCCGAGCTCGGTGGCATCCACATCCTCGTGAACAACGCGGGCGTCACCCGCGACAACCTGCTCTTCAAGATGAGCGAGGACGACTGGGACACCGTCATGGGAGTCCATCTGCGCGGTGCCTTCCTCATGACGCGGGCGGCCCAGAAGCACTTCGTCAACCAGAAGTACGGCAAGATCCTCAACCTCTCCAGCGTGTCTGCCCTGGGCAACCGGGGCCAGGCCAACTACTCCGCGGCGAAGATGGGGATCCAGGGCTTCACCCGGACGCTCGGCCTCGAGCTCAGCCCCTTCGGCATCAACACCAACGCCGTCGCCCCGGGCTTCATCGCCACCGAGATGACCGACGCCACGGCCAACCGCCTCGGCGTGCCGGTCGAGGACTTCCGCAAGATGAACGCCGAGGCCAACCCGGTCCGCCGGGTCGGAGCGCCGGAGGACATCGCCGCAGCAGCGGCGTTCCTGTGCAGCGACGAGGCGTCCTACATCACCGGGCAGACCCTCTACGTCGACGGCGGCGCCCGGCTCGACTGAGCCCGCGGCCCGGCGCAACACACCCCCGCCTGTCGCCCGCGGCCCCGGACACCCCCCACACTTGACGAGTTCCGCCCATCCCGATCGGAGTAGCACCGTGCGTCGATCCCCCCTGACGATGACTGCCGCCCTGCTGGCCGGCAGCCTGCTGCTGGCCGCCTGCGGCGGAGACGAGGCCGAGCCCGAGTCCGAGTCGACCCCGGGGCAGGAGGTCGCCGAGGGCTCGACCCTGGGGCAGACCTGGCCGCTGACGGGTCTCGACGTCGAGGGGGAGGACAGCTCGCTGCGCACCCACCCGGTCATGGTGGCCAAGATCGACAACTCCTCCTCCAGCGCTCCGCAGGTGGGGCTCGGCGCTGCCGACCTCGTGGTCGAGGAGCTGGTCGAGGGCGGCATGACACGGCTGGCGGTCTTCTACTACTCCGAGATCCCCGGCACCGTCGGACCGATCCGCTCCATGCGGTCCAGCGACATCGGCATCGTCAGCCCGGTTGATGCGGAGGTGGTCACCAGCGGCGCGGCGCCCATCACCGTCAACCGGCTGCGCAACGCCGGCGTGCGGTTCTACGGCGAGGGGTCCCCGGGCTTCACCCGGGCCGGCGACCGCAGCGCGCCCTACAACCTGATGGCCGACCTCGGGAAGCTGGTCGACAGCAGGAAGGAAACCCCGGAGGGCCGGCCCGACGACTACCTGCCGTGGGGCGAGGCCGAGGACCTGCCGAAGGGCAAGAAGGCGCGCACCATCGCGGCGGCCTTCGGGAGCCACACGACCACGTGGTCCTACCGCAACGGTGGCTACGTCAACCAGAACTCCTACGCCGCCGGCGGGGACGAGTTCCCGACCGACACCGTCCTGGTGCTGCGGGTGAGGGTCGGCGACGCCGGCTACCGCGACCCGGCCGGCAACCCAGTCCCGGAGACCAAGCTGGAGGGCAAGGGACAGGCGCTGCTCTTCCACGGCGGCAAGGTCGTCACCGGCACCTGGAGCAAGAAGGGCCTGGACGCGCCGCTGTCGCTGTCGACCAAGAAGGGGAAGCTCGAGGTCCCCGCCGGTCACACCTGGATCGAGCTCGTGCCCCAGCAGAGCGGCAACGTCACCTTCAAGTAGCCGGGGTGCAACTCGGCCCGACCGCGCTTGCGTGACATCAGACGAGCGGGGGCGGCGTCAGTCGGCGAGCAGTGTCACCAGGGCGTCGTACGTCTCGTCGGGGCTGTGCCCGTCGGTGGACAGCCGCAGCGCCCTCGGTCGGTGGGCCAGGTAGTCCCGGTGATGGGCGTGGATGCGCGCCAGCACGGTCTCCCCGCCGCGCTCCTTCAGGTAGTTGCCGACGTGACGCTCGACTGCCGTCACCCGACGCTTGGCCGTGAACCGCTCCGTCTGCTCCGCCGTCGAGACGAGCAGCGCCACCTCGACGTAGGTCGCCCCGGCGTCGGTCGCGGCGGCCTCGAAGCGGCAGGCCTCAGCCTCGCTGGTGACGAGCTGGGGCAGCACCACGTCCTTCCCGCTCGCCAGGTGTGCCGCCGCCATCGCCAGCGCGAGGCGCCGCGCCGGCGCGAGCGCAGCGCCGAAGTCGTCGCGCCAGCCACCCAGCAGGGGCACGACCTGGTCGACGTCGAGGTCGAGGGTCCCGGGTCTCTCGTCGGCCCACCGACGCGCGAGGGTGCTCTTGCCGATCCCGGAGGGGCCGTTCAGGTGCAGCAGCCGCGCCACCGGCTCACTCCGGCTCGACGACGGGCAGCTCCGCGCTGGTGTCGGCGAGCGTGCGCAGCCCCGCGAGGATGATCCCGATCGCAGTCTCAACACGTGCCGCGGCGGACGCCGGGTCCTCGCTGGTGGAGACCGCCTCGCCCGCCGACGACATGGCGCCGAAGAAGATCCGGGTGAAGGTCTCGACCATGGCGTCGTCGAAGTCCCACTCCGCGGCGTCGAGCACCGCCCCCACGATGTCGAGGACGTTCGCGAAGGTGGAGCGCTCCTCCTGCTCGCGGAACCGCGCGTAGCCGAGGACGGCCGGACCCTCGAGGATCACGATCCGGCGGTACGCCGGTTGCCGCACCACCTCGAGGAACGCCCGCAGCCCCGCGATCGCCTTCTCCCAGGCGTCGTCGTGGCCCTTGAGCGAGTCGTGGATCGCGGCGGAGGCCTGGGTCTCCACCCGCTCGAAGACGGCTTCGAAGAGCGCCTGCTTGCCGCTGAAGTGGTGGTAGAGCGCCCCCTTGGTGACCTCCGCCCCGGCCACGATGGCGTCGAGGGAGGTGGCGGCGTACCCGTGCTCGGTGAACAGCTCCTCGGCCACGTCGATCAGCGTCCGCCGCGTGGCCGCGGAGTACTGCTGCCGACGGCTCGGCACGCGGGGGACCAGCTTGGACACCGATGCCTTGCTCATTCGAGGCAGTCTAGGCCGGTCTGGGTCCACTGGTGAGCGGCGTCACGCTCCTGCCGCTTTGGATACTCCGAGTATGTGGGCGTACTCTGAGTACGTACTTACGGTATGTAACGGCACGCAAAGGAGCGCACCATGACCTGGATCGCCTTCCGTTCCCGCGGGGAGATCCTCCGCGACGTGACCACGACCGCCGACGCCCGTCGAGACGGTCTGCTGCCGCTGGACGTGGAGGGTGTCCGCGCGTCCTTCCGTGACGAGCTCGAGCTCCTGGGTGCCCTGCAGCTGCGCTGGCACACCCGGCTCTCGGGCCGCATCGAGCGCGAGCTGGCCAGCCAGCCGCTCGACCTCGAGCAGGCGGTCGTCACGGCCTGGCAGGCCACCGCCGACGAGCTCCCGGGGATCCGCGCGATCCTCGACCACTACCGCGACCAGCCCGTCGACGCGGCCATGGCCGAGGCGATGCGGACCGCCACCGCGAAGGAGCACACGCTGCTCGCGGTGATGGCCGGCCGCGCCGGGCTCGGCGATGCCGGTGCCCCGCGGGTCGGTGCCGCCATCGAGGAGCGGGCCCGTGACGGCTACCGGCCGCCCCGCCCCCGCAAGGGCGGGGAGCACGCCGCGCCCGGTCTCGTCGACCGGTTGCGCGCCGTCCTGGCGGCCTGATCACCCGGCCCTCACAGACCGGACAGCCCCGGCTACGACGCACCCGCCGCGGTCCCTCCCGGCCGCACAGCATCCCTCCCGCGTCGGGCCGGGGCTGTTGCTGCGTTCTCCCTTGACCGGCCCCTCGGGTTCGCGATGATGGGTCCATGAGCGCCCCGCCCAGCCAGCAGCCCCGGGCGGGGATGCTGCTGGTGGCGACGCCGCAGCTGCTGGACCCCAACTTCTCCGACACGGTCGTGCTGCTCCTCGACGTCGACGACAACGGCGCGCTCGGCGTCGTCCTGAACCGACCCACCGCCGTGGCGGTGAGCGAGGTCCTGGCCTCCTGGGGCGAGGTGGTCGCCCAGCCCGAGGTGCTCTTCCAGGGCGGCCCGGTCAGCACCGAGGGGGCATTGGCGGTGGGCCTGCTCCGTGACTCGGGCGACGTGCCGGTCGGCTTCCGCGAGGTCTCCGGGATGCTCGGCGTGGTCGACCTCGACACCCCCGTCGAGCTGATCGACGGGTCCCTGACCGGCATGCGCATCTTCGCCGGGTACGCCGGGTGGGGCGCCGAGCAGCTCGAGGGCGAGATCGCCGAGGGCAGCTGGTACGTCGTGCCGTCGCTGCCGCTCGATGCGTTCCAGGAGGACCCCACGGAGCTGTGGCGCGAGGTGCTGCGCCGCCAGCCCGGCGAGCTCGCCTGGCACTCCACGCGCCCGGTGGACCCGGACCTGAACTGAGCGAGCTGGGCGGGTGTGGTCCGTCGGGTCGAGACCTGCTGAGCGTGTCAGCGCGCGGCCACGCCTGACGTATGGTGGGCCCCATCATGAGCTCCCTCGGATTCGGCCCCGGCACCGACACGATCGAGGACCGCCGTACCGCACCCACCGACCCCGGTGACCACGAGCGCTTCTCCCACTACGTGGACAAGCACAAGCTCACCGAGGCGATGGTGATGGGGACCCCCGTGGTCGCCCTGTGCGGCAAGGTGTGGGTGCCCAGCCGGGCGCCCGAGAAGTTCCCGGTCTGCCCGGCCTGCAAGGAGATCTGGGAGCAGATGAAGCCCGGCGACGGGGACTCCGGCGACGGAGGGGACACCGGGGAGTGACGGGACGGCTCGAGCCCGTCCCCCTCTCACCGGCCTGGCCCGATCGCGCGGCCTGGGGGACGGCCACGTCGCTGCGCGCCTGGCAGGCGGCAGCCATGCACGACTACTTCGACCGGTCGCCGCGCGACTACCTCACCGTCGCCACGCCCGGGGCGGGCAAGACCACGTTCGCCCTGTCGGTGGCGGCTGAGCTGCTGGGCCGGCGCATCGTCGACCGGATCGTGGTGGTCGCGCCGACCGAGCACCTGAAGACGCAGTGGGCCGAGGCCGCGGCGCGTGCCGGGATCCCCATCGACCCCACCTTCAGTGCCGGCAAGGGCAAGACGGCCACCGACTTCGTGGGTGTCGCCGTCACCTACGCCGGCGTGGCCGTCAACCCGCTGGCGATGCGGATCCGCACCGAGCGGTTCAAGACCCTGGTCATCCTCGACGAGATCCACCACGCGGGCGACGCGCTGTCGTGGGGCGAGGGTGTCCGCGAGGCGTTCGAGCCTGCCACCCGCCGGCTGGCGCTCACCGGCACGCCGTTCCGGTCAGACGTCAACCCGATCCCGTTCGTGACCTACGCGCCGGGCCCGGACGGCGTACCCCGCTCGGCCGCCGACTTCACCTACGGCTACGCCCACGCCCTCGCCGACCACGTCGTGCGCCCGGTGCTCTTCCTGGCCTACTCCGGCGACATGCAGTGGCGCACACGAGCCGGTGACGAGGTCGCGGCCCGGCTCGGCGAGCCGCTCACCAAGGACCTGACGGCCCAGGCGTTGCGCACTGCCCTCGACCCGGAGGGGTCCTGGATGCCCTCGGTGCTCCAGGCGGCCGACAAGCGCCTGTCCGAGGTACGCCGGCACGTGCCCGACGCCGGGGGGCTGGTCATCGCCTCCGACCAGGACTCTGCCCGGGCCTACGCCGCGCTCCTCACCGCGATCACCGGCGAACGGCCCACGGTGGTGCTGTCGGACGAGAAGGCCGCCTCCCGGCGGATCGACGAGTTCAGCCGGGGCGACCAGCGCTGGATGGTGGCGGTGCGGATGGTCTCGGAGGGCGTCGACGTGCCCCGACTCGCCGTCGGGGTGTGGGCGACGACCACGTCCACCCCGTTGTTCTTCGCCCAGGCGGTCGGTCGCTTCGTGCGAGCCCGGACCCGCGGTGAGACCGCCTCGGTGTTCCTGCCGTCGGTGCCCACCCTGCTCGGCTTCGCCGCCGAGCTCGAGGCCGAGCGCGACCACGTCCTGGGCCGGGCCGTCACCGACGAGGAGGACATCTTCGCCGCCGAGCGCGACCTGCTCGCGGCGGCCGAGGCGGGCGGCGCAGCCTCCGACGAGCTGGCGCAGCCGGGCTACCAGGCGCTCGGTTCGGAGGCGCGGTTCGACCACGTGCTCTACGACGGCGCGTCCTTCGGTCACGCTGGCGAGGTGCACGTGGGGTCGGAGGAGGAGATGGACTTCCTCGGGATCCCCGGCCTGCTCGAGCCGGACCAGGTCCGCGAGCTGCTGCACCACCGCCAGTCCGAGCGCGCCCGCCGGGCCCCGGCCTCGGAGCCGGACACCGTCGAACGGGTCTCGACCCACGAGCAGCTCGCCGTCCTGCGGCGCGAGCTCAACGGGCTGGTCGCGGCCTGGCACCACCGGACGGGTCAGGCCCACGGCATCACGCACGCCGCGCTGCGCAAGGAGTGCGGGGGGCCGGCGGCGGCGATCGCCAACGCCGACCAGCTCCTCCTGCGCATCGACCGGATCCGCGACTGGGCCGCTCGCCGGACGTCCTGACGGGGCCGGGTCGCCCTCGCTACGCTCGAATGATGGCGACCGAGACGTCGCAGACGCTCGACCGGGGGCTGCGGGCCCTGCTCGCCCTGGCCGGTGCGCCGGAGGGGCTGACCGTCACCGAGCTCGCCGCCGCGATCGGTGTCAACCGCACGGTCGTCTACCGCCTCGTCGCCACCCTCGAGCAGCACGCGCTGGTCCACCGCGACCGGCGCGGCCGGCTCCATGTCGGCCTCGGGTTGCTGCACCTGGGGGCCGCCGTGCAGCCGGTGCTCCGCGAGGTCGCCGCCCCGGTGCTGCGGCAGCTGGCCGAGACCTCGGGCTGCACCGCCCACCTGACCGTCGCCGAGGGCGAGGAGGCGCTGGCGCTGGCGGTCGTCGAGCCGTCGTGGACCGACTTCCACGTCAGCTACCGGGTCGGGGCACGCCACCCGCTGGGCCGCGGCGCCGCCGGCAAGGCCATCCTGTCGCTGCGACAGACCGATGCGCCGGCGTACGTCGTGACGGTGGGCGAGCTGGAGGCAGGCGCCCGGGGGATCGCGGCGGGCATCCGCGGCACGGAGGGGCTGGAGGCCAGCGTCGGGCTGGTCACCCTGGCCGACCTCGACGTCGAACGTCTCGGTCCGCTGGTCGCCGCGGCCGCGGCCGAGCTCGCGTCACGTCTCGGCTGACGGTGTCCCACCCGCGACCGCCGCGCGCGCCAGCGGCAGCACCCGGTGGCCGATCTGCCCGGCCAGGGCGATCACCGTCGTCGACCGTTCGATCCCGGGGTCGGCCAGCACCAGGTCGATCACGCGCTGCAGATCCGCGTTGGAGCGCGCGACGACGCGCGCCCACATGTCGCCGGCACCCGTGATCGTGTAGGCCTCCAGCACCTCGGGGATGCCGGCCAGGTGGGTCGCGACCGCGTCGTGGCCCGCGCCCTGTCGGATCTCCAGGGTCAGGAATCCCGTCACCGGGAAGCCGAGCGCCTCGGGGGAGAGCTCGGGTCCCCAGCCCGTGATCACCCCGCTGGCGACCAACCGGTCGAGCCGGGCCTGCACGGTGCCCCGGGCCACGCCGAGACGGCGCGACGCCTCCAGCACCCCGATGCGGGGCTCGTGCGTGAAGATCTCGATCAATCTGCCGTCGAGGTCGTCCATCTCGGCTCCCATGCTGTGCAAGGTGTGCAGCGGTTTGGCCTACTGTTGCGCATTCTGCCGGATCTCGACAGAGTTGGCCGCATGACTGACTCGACGCTGACGGTGCTCACCCACGAAGAGGAGCAGGCCGGCCTCACCCTCGACCAGCTCAAGCAGCTGGTGGGCCTGGTCGAGTACGACGCGAGCAAGGACCCGTTCCCGGTGACGGCGATGGACGCGGTGGGCTTCGTGGTCGGCAACGCCACCCAGACCGCGACCTTCTACCAGCTCGCCTTCGGCATGGAGCTGGAGGCCTACCGCGGCCCCGAGACCGGCTCCCGCGACGCCAAGTCCTACGTGCTGCGCTCGGGCTCGGCGCGCTTCGTCTTCACCGGGGGCGTCTCCCCGGACAGCCCGGTGCTCGACCACCACCGCAAGCACGGCGACGGCGTCGTCGACCTCGCCCTGGAGGTCCCCGACGTCGACAAGTGCATCGAGCACGCCCGCTCCGTCGGGGCCACGGTCCTCGAGGAGCCCCACGACGTCTCCGACGAGCACGGCACCGTGCGGATGGCCGCCATTGCGACGTACGGCGAGACCCGCCACACCCTCGTGGACCGGTCGCGCTACGAGGGCCCCTACCTGCCCGGCTACGTCGCCCGGGAGACCACCGTGGCGCGCCGCGAGGGTCACCCCAAGCGGCTCTTCCAGGCCATCGACCACTGCGTCGGCAACGTCGAGCTCGGTCGGATGGACGAGTGGGTCGCGTTCTACAACAAGGTCCTCGGCTTCACGAACATGGCCGAGTTCATCGGCGACGACATCGCCACCGACTACTCCGCGCTGATGTCGAAGGTGGTCGCGTCGGGCAACCACCGGGTGAAGTTCCCCCTCAACGAGCCGGCCGTCGCGAAGAAGAAGTCGCAGATCGACGAGTACCTCGAGTTCTACGACGGTGCCGGCTGCCAGCACATCGCGCTGGCGACCAACGACATCCTGCGCAGCGTCGACATCCTGCGCGACAACGGCATCGAGTTCCTCGAGACCCCCGACTCCTACTACGACGACCCCGAGCTGCGGGCCCGGATCGGCGAGGTCCGGGTGCCGATCGAGGAGCTGAAGAAGCGCAAGATCCTCGTCGACCGCGACGAGGACGGCTACCTGCTCCAGATCTTCACCAAGCCGATGGGTGACCGGCCGACGGTCTTCTACGAGTTCATCGAGCGCCATGGCTCGCTCGGCTTCGGCAAGGGCAACTTCAAGGCCCTCTTCGAGGCGATCGAGCGCGAGCAGGAGGCCCGCGGCAACCTCTGAGGCCCGGCCCACCCGCGTCGTGTGCCCCAGCGTGCGCCAGAACGCACGCTGGGGCACACGCGCGTCTCGGGTGGGTGAGAGTAAAGACTTCGGCCCGGTCGCATGGGCCTACCCAACTTTGGGTATGCCGGTAGGTGGAAGGCATCCCCTACCCATGGAGCGCGGGCATGCACCGACCGCAGCCGCAGGCCAGGATCCTGGCGTACGCCGGGGCCCTGGGTGCCGCCGCGGCGGCCTGGCTGCTGCTCGGAGCCGGCCCCGCTCAGGCCGGCGGGGCCGCCGATGTTCCGGGCAGCCTCCTCGACTCCGAGCGTGTGTCGGCCGAGCGTGCCTCCTCAGGTGCCGATGAGGCCGACCGCCGTCAGGAACGCCCGGCCGGTCGCGGGGGACCGGCCGGGGGCGCTGCGACGCGGGACGCTCTCGAGCCGGTGATCAGCGAGGTCGAGTCGGCGACCGACGGGGTGCCCGTCGTCGACGACGTGGCCGACCACGTCAGCTCGACCGCCTCGACGGTGCTCGAGCAGGCCGACGCCACCGTCGACGACGTGGCCTCACCGGTGCTCGACGCCGTCACGGACGATGGACCCGCCGATCCGCTGCCGACCTCCCCGACCGACGACGCCCCCGTCGCGGAGGAGACCGACAGTGGTCCCGATCGGTCGTCGGGCGCCTCCGCCACCGAACGTCGGCCCGGGCTTCCCAACCGGGCCCTGCGGGCACCCGACGCGGCCCCCGGAGGACCGCTCACGGGTGCGGCCGCGCCCCACCGGGTCACGACCGCGGCGCATGGTGCCACCCCCGGTGCAGCCGTCCCGGTCGTCCTGGTGGGGCCGTCGGCCGACCTGCCCGAGAGGTGTGACTCGTGCGCCTCGGTGCCGCCGGCCTCCTCGGGCGAGGCCCCCACGCTGCTGGCCGCCCTGCCCGCCCGGCCGGGCAGGAGCGCACCCCGGCCGCTGCAGCCCTCCGTCGCCAACAGGAACGGTCCCCCCAGCAGTCCTGCCCCTTCTCCCGACGTGTCACCCGACTGAGGCGTCCGCTGCTTCCAGCCCGCGGCACCGGCCGCGCGAGACAACCAGTCACCACAGACACGACGAGGAGAGCAGAGGACATGCGTACATCAGTGCGCCGTGGCCTCAGCGCGTTCGCCATCGCCGGAGGATTCGTCTTCCTGGGCGTGGCCACCGCTGACGCCGCCACGGCAGATCCAGCACCCCCGGCCGCAGGCGCGGGGAAGACCAGCGGAGACGACGGCGTCGTCTCCGGGAACCAGTCCGGCGTGGAGGTCACCGCGCCGGTCGAGACCTCCGGCAACCAGGTCACCGTGGTCGGGGACGGCAACCAGTCGCCCGGTCGCTCCGGCTCGAAGGAGTCAGGCGGGACGACGGCGCGTGCCGGCACCACCTCGGGTGAGGACGGCACCGGCTCCGGCAACCAGACCGGGGTGCAGGTGGAGGCGCCCATTGACGCCTCGGGCAACCAGGTCACCGTCATCGGTGACGACAACCGCTCCGGCGGCTCCCGCAGCAGCGGCACCGGTGATGCCCGTGACGGCTCGTCCGGGGCCGAGACCTCCGGTCGGGACGGCGTGGCCTCGGGCAACCAGTCGGCCGTGTCGGTCTGCGCGCCTGTCGACGCGTCCGGCAACCAGGTGACCGTGATCGGTGACGGCAACCGGTCCGCGGGCTCCGAGGGATCGGCCTCCTGCGACGGCCACCGTGGTGGCAACCCGTCCACGTCGGGTGAGGACGGTGTCGGGTCGGGCAACCAGACCGGTGTCGACGCCACCACGCCGGTGGAGGTGTCGGGGAACCAGGTGACGGTGATCGGTGACGGCAACGAGTCCGGCGGTGCGTCGGGTTCGGAGGGTCGTTCCGGTTCCGGGGCTGGTTCGGCGGAGACCTCGGGTGAGGACGGTGTCGGGTCGGGCAACCAGACCGGTGTCGACGCCACCACGCCGGTGGAGGTGTCGGGGAACCAGGTGACGGTGATCGGTGACGGCAACGAGTCCGGCGGTGCGTCGGGTTCGTCGGGTGCCGGTTCGTCGGGTGCTGGGTCGCCGGAGACCTCGGGTGAGGACGGTGTCGGCTCGGGTAACCAGACCGGGATCGATGCTGGTGGTCCGGTGGAGGTGTCGGGGAACCAGGTGACGGTGGTCGGTGACGGCAACGAGTCCGGCGGTGCGTCGGGTCCGTCGGGGCCGGCCGGTTCGTCGGGTGGTTCGCCGGAGACCTCGGGTGAGGACGGTGTCGGCTCGGGCAATCAGACCGGGGTCGGCGTCGGTGGTCCGGTGGAGGCCTCGGACAACCAGGTGACCATCATCGGCGACGACAACAGGTCCCGAGCCCGTGGTGACGACGATCCCGACGAGGCCGAGGAGGGTCCCCAGCCCGACGACGCCAACGAGCCCGGGGAGGGTGACGGCGACGGGAACGACGGCGCGGACGCCGGCCAGGGTCAGGACCCCGCCGAGGTGGCCGGCGTGCAGGCCGCCAAGGGCGGTGCCGGGGTCGAGCCGGTGCTCGCGCGTGCGCCGTACCTCGCCCAGCTGCCCACCGCTGTGGCGGCGGGACTCGGTACTCCTGCCGACGGGAAGCCGACGCCCCACCCCGTGCTGCCCCTCTCCCTCACTCTGCTGGGGCTCGCGTTGCTGGTCGCAGCAGGGAGGAGGCGGTCAGCGGGCTGACCGATCCAGCCCCGGCGCTGGGCCCTCGTGCTCCACGAGTGGCCCAGCGCACCGGGGAGGCACGCGGTCTCACTCGGCCAGGGGAGCCCCGTCGCAGCAGTTGGCCTTCATGTGGCAGTGCGGGCACAACCAGCGGGTGGCGATGGGGTCGAACTCCCGACCGCAGTAGTCGCACGGCATGTGTCCGACGGTACGACGCGGCGCGTGGGGCAGGATGACGCCATGCCGCGCTACGTCGCGTTCCTGCGCGCGATCAACCTGGGTGCCACCCGGAAGTTCCCGATGGCGGACGTGGTTGCCGCGACCGAGGCCGCGGGCGGCAGCGACGTCGCCACGCACCTCGCCACGGGGAACGTGCGCCTCACGTCGAGCCTCCGCTCGCGAGCACGCCTCGAGGAGGCGCTCGAGACCGCCTACGTCGCGGACCGCGGCTTCGAGGTGCCGACGATCGTCCTCACCCCGGCCGAGCTCCGCACGGTGGTCGCGGATGCCGAGGAGCTGGGAGCCCACCACGCCGGTCGCCAGTTCGTGTCGCTGCTCAAGACGGAGCCGACCGAAGAGGGTCGACGGGCGATCGAGCAGGCCGGCCGCGACGACGAGCGGGCCGTCGTCCGGGGTCGCGCCGTCCACCTGCTCCTCGGGGAGTCCTACCTCTCCTCGAGGCTGACCAACGCCACGATCGAGCGGCATCTGGGCACGGCCACCAACCGCACCCTCGCCGTCGTGCGAACCGTCGTCGAGAAGTGGCTCTGACCGACTGCGGGCCAGCCTGTTCGTGTCATGCGTCGAGGACGCGTCGCGCGTAGCGTGAGGAAGTTCCCGTCTGGAGGGGGAGTCCTCATGAAGTACGTCATCAGCTGGGAGAGCCGGCAGGGAGTCACCGAGGAGATGGCCGCCCGCTCGCTCCAGGTCTTCAGCAAGTGGTCACCGTCCGAGGGTGCCCACTTCCGCGAGTTCCTCGGCAGGGTCGACGGCCGCGGCGGGTTCGCCGTGGTGGAGACCGACGACGTCGCCCTGATCGCGAAGGACACGGCGCCGTTCACGTCGTGGTTCGACTTCGCCGTCGTCCCGGTGCTCGAGGTCGGAGAGACCGCGACCATCGCGGGGGAGGCGATGGAGTTCCTCGCGTCGGTCAGCTGAGCTCGGCCGCGCGTCGGCTCACCGGCGTTCGCCGAGGGTGACGCCTGCCTGCTGCATCTCCGCGAGCGCTGCGGTGGTGGACTCCTCGGCGACACCGGCGCACAGGTGGGGGAGCAGCCGGGTCGTGAACTCCTGCTCCACGGCGTCGAGGGCCGTCGCCCGCACGCAGTAGTCGGTGGCCAGCCCGCACACGTCGACGTCGGTCACGCCGTGCTTGCGGAGCCAGTCGGCCAGGGACGTGCCACCGGAGTCGGAGCCCTCGAAGCCCGAGTACGCCGCCTGGTGCTCGCCCTTGTAGAAGATCGCGTCGAAGGGCTGCGGGTCCAGGTTGGGGTGGAACCGCTCGCCCTCGGTACCGACCTTGCAGTGGACCGGCCAGCTGTGGGCGAAGTCGGGGTCGTCGCTCCAGTGGTCACCGGGGTCGATGTGGTGGTCCTTGGTGGCGACGACGTGGGCGTAGTCCGGGGCCTTCGGGTCGCGGCTGCTCCAGTGGTGGAGCAGCTCGGCGATGTCGCTGGCCACCCGGGCGCCGCCCTTCACCGCCAGCGAGCCCCCCTCGCAGAAGTCGTTCTGGACGTCGACGACGATCAGCGCGCGCTTCATGCCCCGAGGGTAGTCACCCGCGGGGCAGCCACGCGATGACGTCGCGGATGGTCGCGTCCCACAGGCCCCACTCGTGGACACCCGGTCGGAAGTCGGTCGTGACCTCGATCCCGGCGTCGCGGGCCGCCGTGGCCAGGCGGGTGTTGGCGGCGAGCAGCTCCACCTCCTCGGTGCCGCAGCCCAGGTAGAGGGGCGGCACCGTCGACACGTCGGCGCGGTCGAGCAGCTCGAAGATGTCGTCGTCCGCCCCGACGGTGCCGTCGAAGACCCGGGTGAGGAGCTCGCGGCGCTCCGGCCGCTCCGTGAGGCTGCGGACGTCCACGGCGCCCGACAGGCTGGCGGCGCCGGCGTACCGCTCGGGATGGGTCAGGGCGAGCTTGAGCGCGCCGTAGCCGCCCATCGACAGGCCCGCGACGTAGGTGTCGCCGGGCCGCGCCGAGAGCCGGAACATCTCGCCGACCCGTTGCGGAAGCTCTGCGGAGATCCATGTCCAGTACCGGTGGCCGTGGGCCTCGTCGGCGTAGAAGCTGCGCCCGGCCGCGGGCATGACGACGGCGAGGCCGGCAGCCGTCGCGTAGCGCTCGATGCTGGTGTACCGGACCCAGGCCGTGTGGTCGTCACTGAGCCCGTGGAGCAGGTAGAGCACGGGCCAGCCGTGGTCGGGGACGTCGACGGCGGCGACCCCGATCTGGGTCTGTGTCGACTGGGGCAGGACCACGGTGATCGAGGTGCCGACCTCGAGGGCCTCCGAGAACAGGTCGGCGGTGAGCAGCGCCATGGACCCGACCCTAGATCGTCGGGTCGTGCGTCAGTCGAGGTGGACCGTGTCGATGACGGGCTCGCCCCTGCTGAGCTTGCGCGCGTCGAGGGGGAGCTCCGCGCGAGCCGCGAGGTGACGGTCGCGCGCGGCGTCCAGGGTCTCCCGGCCGACGATCTCGCCCTCACGGACGAGGGGGACCAGCAGGCTGCGGTCGTCGCCGTCGTCCAGCGGCGGCTCGCCGATCCCGACGACCTCTGCCTCGGCGACGCCCCGCGCGTCGCGTCGACGGAGGGCGAACTTCCGGCCGCCGATCGAGACCTTGTCGGGGCTCGTCTTCGCGACCGCCACGAGCTCGCCGTCAGGACCCTCACGGGCGACCAGCTTGTAGACGAACCCGCAAGTGGGGTGGCCGCTACCGGTGACCAGCTGGGTGCCGACGCCGTAGCCGTCGACGGGCGCCGAGGCGAGGGCCGCGATCGCGTACTCGTCGAGGTCGCTGGTCACGACGATGCGGGTGCCGGTGGCCCCGAGCGCGTCGAGCTGGTCACGCACCTGGCTGGCGAGGTCACCCAGGTCGCCGCTGTCGATCCGGACGGCGCCGAGCCCGGGGCCTGCCACCTCGACCCCCAGCCGGACCGCCTCGGCGATGTCGTAGGTGTCCACCAGCAGGGTGGTGTCCGCGCCGAGGGACGCCACCTGCGCCCGGAAGGCGTCCTCCTCGGTGTCGTGGAGCAGCGTGAACGAGTGGGCGGAGGTGCCGGCGGTCGGGACGCCGTAGCGCTGGCGCGCGGCCAGGTTGGAGGAGGAGGCGAAGCCGGCGACGTACGCCGCCCGCGCTGCCGCCACCGCCGCCTCCTCGTGCGTGCGCCGCGACCCCATCTCGATGCACGGCCGGTCGCCGGCCGCCGCCGTCATCCGGGAGGCCGCCGAGGCGATCGCGGAGTCGTGGTTGTAGATCGAGAGCAGCACCGTCTCCAGCAGCACCGCCTCGGCGAAGGTCGCCTCGACCCGGAGCAGGGGCGAGTAGGGGAAGTAGACCTCGCCCTCGGGGTAGCCCCACACGTCGCCGTCGAAGCGGTAGTCCGCCAGCCACGCCAGGGTGGCCTCGTCGACCACCCGGCCGGCGTCGAGGACGCCCAGGACCTC
The DNA here is from genome assembly GCF_019880385.1 of Nocardioides coralli. Lineage (NCBI taxonomy): Bacteria > Bacillati > Actinomycetota > Actinomycetes > Propionibacteriales > Nocardioidaceae > Nocardioides > Nocardioides coralli. The sequence goes on along the minus strand of NZ_CP082273.1, from coordinate 2,664,860 downwards.
GTCGTCGAAGCAGAACTCCTCGATCGCCTCCAGCGCCCGCCCGACACCGGCCACCACGCCGTACCGTCGTCCCTCGGGGAGCCGCCGGGGGAACAGCTCGAAGACCGAACGCCGCTGCGCCGTGCCGGCCGACAGCGCCGCCTGCAGCATGGTCAGCTCGTAGTGGTCGGTGAGCAAGGCCGTTGACCGGGTCACGGGCTCACTGTGCCACCTGCCGCGCCGAGCGCCGTGCCCCCTGCCGCGCAGAGCGCTGTGCCCCTGCCGCGCAGAGCGCTGTGCCACGATGGGCCACGTGTCCGCGCCCAGCCCCGTCGAGGTCGATCCGACCGAGGTCCCCGACGAGATCACGGTGCTCTCCAAGCCGTGGGTGACGGTGGTCTGGAACGACCCGGTCAACCTGATGTCCTACGTGACCTTCGTCTTCCAGAAGTACTTCGGCTACGACAAGCAGAAGGCCGAGAAGCTGATGCTCGAGGTCCACAACGACGGCAAGTCGGCCGTGAGCAGCGGCAGCCGCGAGGAGATGGAGCGCGACGTGCAGGCGATGCACGAGTACGGCCTGTGGGCGACCCTGGAGAAGCAGTGAGCGGATTCACGCGGCACCGGCGCAGCGGGCGGGTCATCGCCACCTTCTCCGGCTTCGAGGCCGACCTGCTGCGCTCGCTGGCCTCCCAGCTCGTCGAGCTCCTCCGCAACGAGGCGGCCGTGCCCCGGTCGGGCGATGACACCTTCGAGGCGCTCATGGACTTCAGCGGCCCGACCTCGGAGCCGGAGGACCCCGTCCTCGCCCGGCTCTTCCCGACCGCCTACCCCGAGGACGAGGAGGCCGCGGGGGAGTTCCGCCGGTTCACCGAGGGCACCCTTCGCGACGGCAAGGCCGCCGCCGCCGCCACGCTGATCGACACCCTCGAGGAGGCCGGGCTCCCGCCCGAGCTCTCCGAGGAGGGGCTGGTCATCGACGTGGAGATGGAGACGCCGACGGCCGAGACGTGGCTGCGATCCTTCACCGACCTGCGTCTGGCCCTCGCGACCCGGCTCGAGGTCGAGGAGGGCGACGACGACTACTGGCTGGCGCTGCCCGACGACGACCCGCGGTCCCAGGCCCACGACATCTACCAGTGGGTGGGCTACCTGCAGGAGACCCTGGTGGCGGCGCTCACGGACTGAGCGCCCACATGCTGGTCGACAGGGGGCGCCCATCGCCGGCTCCCTACGCTGGAGACGTGCTGACCATCGATCAGGCGACCTACGACGCCATCGTCGCGCACGCCCGCCGTGACCACCCCGTGGAGGCATGCGGCATCGTGGCCGGCCCGGCCGGCAGCGACCGCCCCGAGCGGTTCATCGAGATGGTCAACGCCGCCGGCAGCCCTACGTTCTACGAGTTCGACTCCACCGACCTCCTCCACCTCTACAAGGACCTGGACGAGCGGGACGAGGAGCCGGTCGTGATCTACCACTCGCACACCGCCACCGAGGCCTATCCGAGCCGCACCGACATCGGGCTGGCGATGGAGCCGGGAGCCCACTACGTGCTGGTGTCGACACGCGAGCACGGGAATAACGAGGGCGCTGTGGAGTTCAGGTCCTACAGGATCGTGGACGGCGAGGTGACAGAAGAGCCGGTCACCGTCGTCCGCGGTACGACGACCCCCACCCGTGACGAAACCCAGTGACGAAACGGAGTTCCACCATGGCCATCGAGGTCCGGATCCCCACCATCCTGCGCACCTACACCGGCGGCGAGAAGGCCGTGGCCGGCGACGGCGGCAGCCTGGCCGAGCTGATCGACCACCTCGAGGCGAACCACCCCGGGATCAAGGATCGCCTGGTCGACACCTCCGACGGCTCCGACGACCTCCGTCGGTTCGTCAACGTCTACGTCAACGACGAGGACGTCCGCTTCCTCGGTGGTCTCGATGCCGAGCTCAACGACGGCGACCAGGTCGTCGTCCTCCCTGCCGTCGCGGGTGGCTGAGGCGCCACCCCTGCCGTGACCCGGTACGACGACCTCCTCGCCGGCGTCGGCAACACGCCGCTGGTGGGGCTGCCGCGTCTCTCGCCGAGTCCCGACGTGCGGCTCTGGGCCAAGCTCGAGGACCGCAACCCCACCGGCTCGATCAAGGACCGCCCGGCCCTGAAGATGATCGAGATGGCCGAGAAGGACGGCACGCTGCGGCCCGGCTGCACCATCCTCGAGCCGACCAGCGGCAACACCGGCATCTCGCTGGCCATGGCCGCCCAGCTCAAGGGCTACCGCCTGGTCTGCGTGATGCCGGAGAACACCTCGGAGGAGCGGCGCCAGCTGCTGCGGATGTGGGGTGCCGAGATCGTCTCGAGCCCGGCGGCGGGGGGCTCCAACGAGGCCGTCCGGGTCGCCCGGGAGATCGCGGAGGACCACCCCGACTGGGTGATGATGTACCAGTACGGCAACGACGCCAACGCGCTCGCCCACGAAGAGGGGACCGGCCCCGAGCTGCTCGCCGACCTCCCCGAGATCACGCACTTCGTCGCCGGCCTCGGCACCACCGGCACCCTGATGGGTGTCTCCCGGTTCTTCCGCGCCACCAAGCCGGGGGTGCGGATCGTCGCTGCCGAGCCGCGCTACGGCGAGCTGGTCTACGGACTGCGCAACCTCGACGAGGGCTTCGTCCCTGAGCTCTACGACGAGTCGCTGATCGACGCCCGCTTCTCGGTGGGTCCGCGCGACGCCGTACGCCGGGTGCGGGAGCTGCTCGAGCAGGAGGGCATCTTCGCCGGCATCTCGACCGGCGCGATCCTCCACGCCGCCCTCGGCCAGGCGGCGAAGGCGGTCCGGGCGGGTGAGCGCGCCGACATCGCCTTCGTGGTCTGCGACGGCGGGTGGAAGTACCTGTCCACGGGCGCCTACGAGGGCACGATCGACGAGGCGGAGGACCGCCTGGAGGGTCAGCTCTGGGCCTGACCCGTCGGCATCAGGCGGTGGCGCCGGGGATCAGCACGCCGCACTCGTCCGGTGGTGGCGGGTCGGCACCGACGTCGGGCCCGTCGACCACCAGTGTCTGGCCGGGGTCGATCCCGCTGCCCGGCACCGCGTCGAGGCCGAGCATCTCCAGCGCCAGGTTCGCCACGTTGGCGTTGCGGACCGGTTGGGAGCCGCGGTAGTTGATGATGGCGGTGCCCGGCTCGCGGAAGGACGGGTTCCGGTCGTAGAGGTCACCGACGCCGACGCCGGCACCCCACACGAAGAACGGGATCCGGTAGTTCGCCAGCGTGCTGCGGCTGTTGTGTCCCCGCTCCCCGGGAGGGCCGCCGTGGTCGGCCGTCACGACGAGGGCCGTGCTGTCGGCGAGGTCGGGGTTGCCCTCGATGGCCGCGATGAGCTCGCCGACCAGCTGGTCGACCAGGCGGACCGAGGTCAGGTAGTTCGGCGACATCCAGCTGTGGCGGTGGCCGGCGTCGTCGGGCGCCGACAGGTGGACGAACGTGAAGTCGTGGGGGTTGGTGGTCAGCGATGCCACGGCCTGGTCCACCAGCCGCTCGTTGTCGGACTCGTAGGTGAAGCGGTCCATCTCGCCTCTCCACGAGCGCTCGAACAGGTCGAACTTGTCCTTGGAGGTGAACAGCGCGGATCGGAGCCCCGCGTCGTCGAGCACCGTGAACACGGAGTCGACGCGCTGGCCGGCCAGCGTGTGGACGGTCACGCCGGCACTCGAGTAGCCGTTGATCGTGACCCCGTGGCCACCCATGGACGCCTTGACGCGCCGACCGGTCAGCATCCCGGCGTGGTTGGGCAGGGTCACGGTCTTCTCCGCGGCGGTGCGCGCGTTGAGCGTCGACATGCCCTCGTCCATCAGCCGGTGCAGGTTCGGGGTGCCGGCCCGGCCCAGCTGGGTGATCGCCGTGGTGTTGAGCCCGTCGAGGGAGACCGCCACCACGTGCTCCGCCGACCCGGGGATCGTGGCATGACCGGAGTTCTGGATGGCGGGCAAGGTGCAGCAGACCACGATGGCCAGCAGGGCGGCCAGGCGTTTCGCGAGCTTCGGCGCTGGACGGCGCATGGCGCCACCGTAGGCACGGCTCTTGCGGGGGTCGGGCGGGGTCGTCGGCCTTCACCACATATTGGGGATGCCACCTCCGGTGAGCTGCTGACACGGCCGCCGGGGTGTGCCACGGTGACCCCGGACAACCGCCCCCGGAGAGGACGAGCAGTGGGCAACAGGTATCGCGTGGCCGTCGTGGTCGTGGCACTTGTCGCGGGCCTGGTCCCCGTGTCGGCGTACGCCGGGGTGGAGGAGCTGCCCGTCAACACGGTGCCACCGTCCGTCTCCGGCGAGCCGGTCTACCGCGGCAAGCTCGTCGCCGACCCGGGGGAGTGGACCCCGCCCGACGGGCTCACCTACCGCTACCAGTGGTTCCGGGGCGGCGAGGCGATCAGGAACGCGACCCGAAGGACCTACCGGCCGCGGCTGGGCGATCTCCGCCGGCGGCTGCGGGTCGAGGTGGAGGCCACCAACGGGACCGGCGGGTCCGGCACCGCGTCCAGCGAGCCGACCGACCGCGTGCGCCGCGCCCGCTTCGACGTCAAGCAGCGGCCCCGGATCTCGGGCACGCGGCGCTACACCCACGTCCTCGAGGTCCACCCGGGACGGTGGTCGCCCCGCACCCGGCAGGTGACCTACCGGTGGTTCCGCGACGGCAGGGCGATCCGTGGCGCTCAGGGCCGCCGCTACCGGCTGGGTCACGAGGACGTCGGGCACCGGATCACCGCACGGGTCACGCTCCGCAAGCCGGGCTACCGGACGTCGCGGACCTTCTCCCGGCCGACGGGCGCGGTGCTCCACCGGGTGCCGGCGAGGCGGACCGCGACGTACCGGATCGAGACCCGTGGGCGGATCACCGCGAGCATGAAGGTGTTTCGCAGGCAGGTCGCGGAGACGCTCGCGGACCCCCGCGGCTGGCGCTCGGCGGGCGTCGCCTTCAAGCGTGTCGCGAGAGGTGGGGCGTTCTCCGTGGTCCTCGCCGAGGCGAGCACCGTGCCGTCCTTCCACCCGATCTGCAGCGCACAGTGGAGCTGTCGCGTCGGCCGGTACGTCGTCATCAACCAGATGCGGTGGCAGCACGCGACGCCGTCGTGGAACAGCGCGAACAAGTCGTTGCGCAGCTACCGACACATGGTCCTCAACCACGAGACCGGCCACTGGCTGGGCCACGGCCACCTCGGGTGCCCGGGCCGCGGCCAGCTGGCGCCGGTGATGATGCAGCAGTCGAAGGGGCTCGACGGGTGCCGTCACAACCCGTGGCCGCTGCCCTCCGAGCGATGGCACCGCTAGGCACCGTCCGTCCGCGGTAGTGCCACGATGGGCCCATGCGCTACTCGATGACCGGTGCCACCGGGTTCCTGGGCGGCGAGCTCGCCCGTCAGCTGGTCGGGGCGGGCCACGACGTGGTCGCCCTCGTCCGGGACCGCTCCCGCGCCACCGGGCTGCGCGCGATGGGAGTCGAGCTCGTCGAGGGCGACCTCGACGACCGGGGAGCCCTGGACGAGCTGATGCTCGGTGCCGACGGGTTCTTCCACGTGGCCGGCTGGTACAAGCACGGGCTGCGGGAGCACGAGGCGCTGCGGCGGGTCAACATCGAGGGCACCCGCAACGCGCTCGAGGCCGCCCGCCGCGCGGGCGTCGCCCGGACCGTCTACACGAGCACCATCGCCCTGAACTCCGACACCGAGGGCGAGGTCGTCGACGAGGACTACCGCTTCACCGGCACCCATGTGACGGAGTACGACCGCACCAAGGGGGTGGCCCACGACGTCGCCGAGGAGTACGCCGCGGCGGGGCTGCCGCTCGTGATCGTGCAGCCGTCGGTCATCTACGGTCCGGGCGACGTGGGCAGCACGCTGGGGCAGATGACCCGGCAGCTGGTGGCGGGCCGTACCGTGCTGGGGCCGCGAGGCGGCGGCGCCTGCTTCGCCCACGTGGAGGACGTCGCGCGGGGGCACGTGCTCGCGATGGAGCAGGGTCGGGTCGGGGAGTCCTACATCCTGGCGGGGCCGGCCGCCGAGCACAGCGAGGTGCTCGAGCGGACCCGGGAGCTGGCGGGCGCCGGTCGGGTCGTCCTCCTGCCGCCGGCGGTCATCAAGGTCGTGGCCGCGGTCACCGCACCGCTGGAGCGGCTGGTCCGGCTGCCCCAGCCGCTCACCTCGGAGGCGGCACGGGCCGGCATGGCCACCTACTACGGGACCGCCGGCAAGGCCGCGCGCGACCTGGGCTGGACGGTCCGCCCGCTCGAGGAGGGGTTGGCGGAGACGGTCGCCGCGATCCGCGCGGGCGAGTGAGCCCGGGCTACTCGTAGGGGTCGCGCGGCTGCTCGACCTGCTCGACGCTCTCGGCCCGCAGCGTCGGCACTCCCGAGCCCTTCCCGACCCCCGAGCCCTCCACCCAGGTCCCGGTGACGGTCACCCACTGGTCGCGTGGCGGGGCGGGGGCATCGACCACCTGGGCCCGGACCACCGCCGCATCGGCCGCGCAGCAGTTGATCCGGAACCTCGTGACGTACCAGCTGCCCGAGCGGTCGAGGGTGGCGAACCCCGTGACGGACACCCGCCGACCCGACAGCGTCTCGCCGTCGTCGTAGACGACCCGCTCGATGAGCTCGGTGAGGCCCACGGGGGCCGGGTCCTGGTCGGGGAGCGGGGCCATGGCCGCCGGTTCGGGTACCTGGACGCTCTGACCGCTGCGGCCGTCGGCGGCCCGCTCGGCGAGGTAGGAGCCGAGGGCCGGCGGGCTGATGAGGAACACCACCAGGGCGGGGATGAACAGCAGCCAGGCCGTCGTCGAGACGTGGTCGTGCCTCCCGGGAACGGGCTCGGGGTCGGCCCCGTCGACAGCCTCGTCGCCGGAGTGGGCATGGTCGGAGTCGGCGTGGTCGTCGTGGTGGTCGGAGGGCCGCGTGAACAGCGACAGCACGGGCAGCGCCAGCAACAGCACGCCGCTGGCGAAGAGGGGCCACCGGATCCAGTCCTGCACGTAGCTGAGGTAGGCGTCGGTCAGGGTCAGCCGGATGACGACCACGCCGAGCACGGCCAGGATCAGGCTCTGCGACTCACGGTTCACAGCAGCCACCACCCGACACCGAGCGCGGAGGCGATGGTGGCCAGCAGCACGAGCGGGACGAAACGGAGCGCGAACGGGAGGCCGAACTGGCCGGTCTGCATGGCGGCGAGCTTCACGTCCATCGCCGGACCCACGACCATGAACACGAGCTTCGCCGAGTCGGAGAACATGGTGAGGCTGGCGGCGACGAAGGCGTCGGCCTCCGAGCACATGGCGACGACGAACGCGAAGACCGCCATCGACAGCACGGACAGCACGACGCTGCCGGCCACCGACTCGAGGAGCTCGCGCGGCGCGAAGGCGGAGACCGTCGCCGCGATCATCGCGCCGAGGACGAGGAACCCGGCGGTGTTGAGGAAGTCCTCGCGCAGGGTCTCGGCGAACCTGCGCAGACCTCCGCCTGGGCCGTGGTCGTGCTGGGAACGTCGCCGGCGCAGCTGCAGCGGCACGCGCTGGCCGAGCTTGATCCAGACCCATCCGACCGCCACCGACGCCGCGAGGGACGCGAGGAACCGGGCCAGCACCACCTCGGGCCGGCCGGGGAACGCGACCGCCGTGGAGACGAGGACCACGGGGTTGACGGCGGGTGAGGCCATCATGAAGGTCAGCGCCACCGCCGGGGCCACCCCGCGACGGACGAGGCTGCTCGCGACCGGTACCGACGCGCACTCGCAGCCGGGCAGCGCGACGCCGGCCACGCCCGCAGCCGGCACGCCCGCCCAGCTGTTGCGCGGGACGATGCGCTGCAGCGCCCGCTCGGACATGAACGTCGAGATGAGTCCGGCCAGCAGCACGCCCCCGACCAGGAAGGGGGTCGCCTGGATGACGATGGCGACGAACAGCGTGCCCCAGGTCTGGAGACCCGGGTGGTCGAGCCGGTCGATCAGCCACCCCTGGCTCAGGGTGAGCACGACGAGGGCGGCGATGACGATCTCGCTCTGCCCGATCCTGCGGCTCGGGGGTCGCTCGACCGTGTCGACGGTTCCCGGACGGCGGGAGGGGCGGGTCACCACGGCGGCATTCTGACCCGGCCCACCACGCGAGGTCGACCCAGGGTCCGCCGTGTCGGTGGACGACGAGGGGCGCTCAGCGGCCGCGTGCCTCGGCGGCCCCGGGGGCCAGCAGCGATGCTGCGGTGAGCACGGCCACCCAGTCGGCGTACTCCTCCACGGTCCACCCGGCCTCGAGCACGAGTCGTCGGTAGCCGAGCGGGTCCATGAGCAGGGACGCCATGTCCGCGGCGCGGTCGAGGTCCAGGTCGGCGCGGAGCCCCTCGATGGCGCGGAGCCGCTCCACGAAGGAGCGGGCGCCGTGGAGGCGGTTCCGCTCGTTGACCGCGTAGAGGGAGGCCGCCTCGGCATCCACCTCGGCCGCGGCTGCCAGGGCTGGGTGCAGCCTGGCGAGCCGCCCGGCGATGCCCGTGACCATGTGGGCCCAGGCAGTCACGGCCCGGGCGGCGTCGGGCTCCTCGAAGACCGCGCGGACCTCGGGACGTTCCTCGAGGGTGACCGGCTCGTCGTCGCCGGTGAGGGCCCAGTCGATCGCCAGCTTCAGCAGCGGCACCTTGCCGCCGACCGAGGTGAAGACCGTCTTGCGGCTGACGCCGGCACGCTCGGCGATGGCGTCCACCGTCGTCCCGGCGAAGCCCCGGTCGACGTAGAGCGCGGCCCCGGCCTCGACGATGGCGCGGCGGGTGGCCCGCGCCTGCCGGGCGCGCAGTGCGGACCGGTACGGACGTCTCGTCTCCACCTCTTGCGCGCTCCGATCTTTGGGGTGACTATAAGTGTGATCAACGCATCATCAGTGTAGCGGAGGTGGCCGCCATGCAGGTCCTCGTCGTCGGATCCGGCCCAGCCGGCCTCATGGTCGGGGCCGCGCTCGCCACTCGGGGGCACAGCGTCGTCTCCGTCGACCGCGACCCGGGGCCTACCCCCCAGGGCTGGCGCCGACGCGGCGTCATGCAGTTCGACCACGCCCACAACTTCCGGCCCCAGGTCGGCCAGCTCCTCGCCGACGAGTGGCCGGCGGCCTACGACGGGTGGCAGGAACGCGGCGCGATCGAGATGGATGGGGGGTCCGGGCGTGGGGGGATGCTTTCGCGGCGCTCCACCCTGGAGCGGGCCCTGTGGGCAGCCGCCCGTCGGCAGCCGGGGCTCGAGCTGCGGACGGGTCACGTCGACCACCTGCTCCTCGAGGACGGCCGGGTGTGCGGGGCGAGCGTGGACGGGCAGCGGGCGGTGGCCGACCTGGTCGTCGACGCCTCCGGCCGGTCGAGCCGGGTGGCGGTCGCCGGGACCTCACGCTCGGACGCGCGCCTCGACGGCGACTGCGGCCTGGCCTACATCGACCGGTGCTACCAGCTGCACCCGGGATCCGACCCCGGCCCCCAGAACACCCCGCTCGGTTTCATCGGGGAGTTCGACGGCTACCAGTGCCTGGTGTTCCTCCACGAACGGGGTCACTTCTCGGTGGTGCTGGTACGGCCGACCGCTGACGCCGCGCTGGCCCTGCTGCGTGTCGAGGCGGTCTTCGAGGCCGCATGTGCCGCCATCCCCGTCCTGGCTGCATGGACCGATCCTGCCCGGGCCGTTCCGACGTCCGGGGTGATGGTTGGTGGGGCGTTGCGCAACGTCTACCGGAGCCAGGTCCTGCTCCCCGGGCTCGTCACCGTGGGGGACGCCGTGGCCACCACGACGCCGACGCGAGGTCGCGGGGTCGCGATGGCCTGCATGCAGATCGCAGCGCTGCTGCGGCTGCTCGATGACGGGGCGGACCCGGTGACCGTGGCGGCACCGTTCGACTCCTGGTGCGAGCAGAACATCGTGCCGTGGGTCGCCGACCACGTCGCGATCGACGGCGGCATGGTGCAACGGTGGCAAGGCCACGACATCGACCTGGCCAGCCCCCTGACCTCCAACCTCATCGCCGAGGCGCTGCCGGTCGAGCCCCGCATCGGGCCGTACTCCGGTGGCTACTTCGCGATGACCGAGCTGCCCGAGACGCTCCGGCCCGCCGAGCCCCTGGCGCGCGCCGTCTACGAGACCGGGTGGCGCCCCCCGCTGGAGGAGGGGCCGAGCCGTGACGAGCTGGTCGGGATCATCGAACGCACGACCGCGGTGGCCGCGACCTGAGCTCCGCACGGACCGATCACGACACGTCGAGCCGCTGGTCGGCGTTGAGATGGCTGCCTCGCAGGGCGGGCAGCCCCAGCAGGTCGGTGACCAGGTTGGCCACGTCGCCGTTGCGGATCGGCTGCCGGCGGGCGGCGTAGCCAGTCCGCCGCCGACCGGGGTCGCGGTAGTCCGGGTTGAGCTCGTAGAGGTCGGCGCCCTTCGCGACACCCGCGCCCCACACCAGGAAGGGGATCCGGTAGTTGTGCAGCAGCGTCGGGTCGCCGTGGCCACCGCCGATGCCACCGTGGTCGGCGGTGACGATCACGGTGAGCCGCTCACGGAGCCGACGGTCGCCGCGGATCGTCGTGAGGAGCCGGCCGATCCGACGGTCGGTGGTGGAGATCGCGTCGAGGTGCCGGCGGGAGAGGAAGCCGTGCCGGTGGCCGACGACGTCAGGTAGCGACAGGTGCAGGAAGGTGAGGGCGCGCCGGTGCTCGACGAGATCGGCGCGGACCCGGCGCACGAGCTCGCCGTTGTTCTCCACGATCGCCAGCCGGTCGACATCCTCGGGCCACGAGCGCTTGAAGAGGGCGAGCTTCGACTTCGACACGAACAGGCCGGGGTCTCGGCGGCGGGAGTCGACGACCGAGAAGACCGACGGCACGCGGCGACCGGCGGCCTCGTGCACCGTGCGGGGCCGGGTCCGGTCGTCGTTCCAGTAGACCCCGTGGCCGCCGTGGCGACGATCGACCCGTCGCCCGGTCACCATCGACGTGTGGTTCGGCAGGGTCAGGGTCATCTCCCGCACCGTCCGTGCGTTGAGCGTCCCCGCGCCCCGGTCGAGCAGCCGGTGGAGGTGTGGCGCACCCTCGCGACCCAGCCGGCGCAGTGCCCGTGAGCTGAGCGAGTCGACCGAGATGACCAGCACCTTGGCGGCCGGTCCGGCCGGCCTGGCCTCCGCCTCGGGCGGCGCGGTGAGGACCGGGGCGCCCGCGAGGGCTCCCACGGCCAGCGCGACCACGGCGACCAGGGAGGTCCACGGCAGGAGGGGCACGGCCCCGAGGCTACGTGAGTTCGGTCGCGTCCACGTGTGTCTTCGGCGTCCGGACACGTAACCTTGGGCGCTGTGTCAGCTGCTGCCGCCGATGCACCCATCGGCATCTTCGACTCGGGCTTCGGTGGCCTCACCGTGGCCCGCTCGGTCATCGACCAGCTGCCCCACGAGTCGATCGTCTACCTCGGCGACACCGCCCGCCAGCCCTACGGCCCGAAGCGGATCGCCGAGGTCCGCGAGTACGCCCTCGAGTGTCTCGACCACCTCGTCGACCGCAGCGTCAAGGCCCTCGTCATCGCCTGCAACTCCGCCAGCGCCGCGGTGCTGCGCGATGCCCGCGAGCGCTACGACGTCCCCGTCGTCGAGGTGATCTACCCGGCCACCCGGCGCGCCGTCGCCGCCACCCACAACGGGCGGATCGGCGTGATCTGCACCCGGTCGACGGCCGAGTCGATGGCCTACGACGACGCGTTCGCGGCCGCGCCCCACATCGAGCTGGTCACCCGGGTCTGCCCGCGGTTCGTCGACTTCGTCGAAGCCGGTGTGACCAGCGGTGAGGAGCTGATCGCGGTCGCCCACGACTACCTCGACCCCCTGGTCCAGCAGCGGGTCGACACCCTGGTCCTCGGCTGCACCCACTACCCGTTGCTGACCGGCGTCATCTCGCTGGTCATGGGCGACGCGGTCACGCTCGTCTCGAGCGCCGAGGAGTGCGGCAAGGACGTCTACCGGCAGCTCCTCGGGGCCGACCTGGTCAGGCCCGCCGGGGAGCCCACCCACGAGTTCCTCACCACCGGGGCGCCGGCCGACTTCGCCTCGATCGGGCGACGGTTCCTCGGTCCCGAGATGGTGATGGCCTCCCAGTTCGCCGGGGGCCTGCAGTGAGGTTGACCGTCGTCGGCTGCGCGGGTTCCTACCCGGGACCAGACTCCCCGGCCAGCTGCTACCTCGTCGAGGCCGAGCACGAGGGCCGCACCTGGCGGATCCTCCTCGACCTCGGCAACGGCGCGCTCGGCGTCCTGCACCGGTACGCCGACCCGCTGGCGATCGACGCCGTGTTCCTCAGCCACCTCCACGCCGACCACTGCCTCGACCTCTGCGGCTACTACGTGCTGCGCCGCTACCACCCCGAGGGCCAGCAGCCCAGGATCCCGGTCTGGGGTCCCGTCGGCACCGCCGACCGGCTCGCGCGGGCCTACGACCTGCCCCCCGACCCCGGCATGCGTGAGGAGTTCGACTTCCGGACCTACGACGGGCCGGTGGCGCTCGGACCCTTCCGGGTGGAGCCGGTCGAGGTGACCCACCCCGTGCCGGCGTACGGCCTGCGTGTGAGCGCCGACGGCGTCACCCTCGGCTACTCCGGCGACACCGGTCCCTGCCCGGGCCTCGACACGGTGGCCCGCGACGCCGACCTGCTGCTCGCCGAGGCGTCCTTCCGGTCCGGCGCCGAGAACCCACCAGACCTCCACCTGACCGGGGCGGACTGCGGCGAGGCCGCCACCCGCGGCGGGGCGCGGCGGCTCATGCTCACCCACGTCCCGCCGTGGTACGACCCCGCGGACGCCGTGGCGGAGGCGAAGGAGACCTACACCGGCCCGATCCTGCTGGCGAGGTCGGGCGAGTCCCACGAGGTGTAGGGACGACGACCTCCACCAGGCACCTGGTCGGTGACCGCGGCCCGGTCGAGGTCGGGGCCGGTGACGGGCCCTAGGGTCGGGGTCATGACCGACGTACCCGCCCGCGCCGACGGCCGAGCCGCCGACCAGCTCCGCCCGATCACGATCACCCGCCACTGGCTCGACCACGCGGCCGGCTCCGTGCTCGTCGAGTTCGGCCGGACCCGGGTGCTGTGCGCCGCCTCGGCCTCCGAGGGCGTGCCCCGGTGGCGCAAGGGGTCGGGGCTGGGCTGGGTGACCGCCGAGTACGCCATGCTGCCGGCCGCGACCAACACCCGGTCGGACCGCGAGTCGGTGCGCGGCAGGATCGGGGGCCGCACCCACGAGATCTCCCGGCTCATCGGGCGCTCGCTGCGGGCCGTCATCGACTACGGCGCCCTGGGCGAGAACACGATCGTGCTCGACTGCGACGTGCTCCAGGCCGACGGCGGCACCCGCACTGCCGCGATCACCGGTGCCTACGTCGCGCTGGCCGACGCGGTCGCCCACCTGCGCTCCGAGGGTGCGCTGGCCGGTGAGCCGCTGACGGGGTCGGTGGCCGCGGTCAGCGTCGGCATCATCGACGGGCAGCCGCGCCTCGACCTGCCCTACGAGGAGGACGTGCGGGCCGAGACCGACATGAACGTCGTCATGACCGGCGCCGGGGACTTCGTCGAGGTGCAGGGCACCGCGGAGGGCGCGGCGTTCGACCGGTCCGAGCTCGACGCGATGCTGGGCCTCGCCGAGAAGGGCTGCGCCGACCTCACCCGGATCCAGGCCGAGGCGCTCGCGGGTGGTTGAGGTCCTGCTGGCGTCGCGCAACGCCAAGAAGCTGGCGGAGATGCAGCGCATCCTCGCTCCACAGGTCCCCGACATCCGCGTCCTCGGGCTCGACGACACCGTCCCCTACGAGGAGCCGGTCGAGGACGAGCCGACCTTCGCGGGCAACGCGCTGCTGAAGGCGCGCGCCGGCCTCGCGGCGAGCGGGCTGCCGACGGTCGCCGACGACTCCGGGCTCTGCGTCGACGCTCTCAACGGGATGCCGGGAGTGCTGTCGGCCCGCTGGGCGGGGGTCGGCAAGGACGACGAGGCCAACAACCGGCTGCTGCTCGAACAGCTCGCCGACGTCCCCGACGAGCGGCGCGGGGCGCACTTCCGCTGCGCGGTCGCGTTCTGCCACCCCGACGGCACCGAGCTCGTGGTCGAGGGTCGGATGGAGGGCCACATCATCCGCGAGCAGCGGGGGAGCGGCGGCTTCGGCTACGACGTGCTCTTCGTGGCGGCGGAGCACGCCACCGCGGGCCTGACCTCGGCCGAGCTCGACGCGAGCGAGAAGGACGCGATCTCTCACCGCGGCCGGGCGCTGCGCGAGATCGCGCCCCGGATCGCCGACCTGCTGGCCGACCGCTAGCCGGCGACGCGCTGGGTGTCCCGCTCGGCGACCCGGCGCGAGATGACCGCGCCCCAACCGGCGGCCAGGAAGAACATCAGCAGCGAGTAGACCGCGGCCGGGACCGAGATCTCGACGCTGTCGAGGACCTCGACCGCGACGAAGATGGCCAGCGTGCCGTTGTGGACGCCGATCTCGAAGGAGGAGGCGATCGCCTGGTCGCCCGCGACCCCGGCGGCCCTCGGCACGACGTACCCCACCACCAGGCTCAGCGCGCAGAAGATCGCGGCGATCAGACCGACGTCGGCGAGGTAGTCGCCCACGTCGTCCCGCTGGTCCAGCAGGATGCCGAGGATCAGCACCGCGAGGATCACGGCCGACCCGGCGCGGACCGGGCGGTCCATGCGGGCAGCGAAGTCTGCGCGCCTCGCCCGCACGACCATGCCGAGGCCCACCGGCACCAGGATGAGCACGAAGACCTTGACGACCTCGACCAGCGGCATCGAGACGCTGTCGGACTGGTCGAACCAGCGGATCGTCAGGTTGGTGATGGGCGGCAGGGTCCCGATCGCGACGATCGTGTTGATCGCGGTCAGGGTGATGTTGAGGGCCACGTCGCCGCGGAAGAGATGGCTGAAGAGGTTGGCCGTCGTCCCGCCCGGGGAGGCGGCCAGCAGCATCATGCCGATGCCGAGCAGCGGCGGCAGGTCGAAGAGCAGCACCAGCCCGAAGCAGGCCGCCGGCAGGAGCAGCAGCTGGCACCCCAGCGCCACGAGGACCGCCTTGGGGTGCCGGCCGACGCGCCGGAAGTCGCCCACCGTCAGGTCGAGCCCGAGGCCGAACATGATGATCGCCAGGGCGATCGGCAGCCCGATGGTGCTGAGCGCGGAGTCCATGGCCGGACTGTAGTGCGGGGTGCGCCCGGCGAGAGTCGAACTCGCACTGCACAGGACCTAAACCTGTCGCCTCTACCTGTTGGGCTACGGGCGCGCGGGACTCATCATGCTGCCTCGTGTGCCTCACCGTGCGCCACGGCGCACCCTGGGGCACACGAGGCGAGATGGGTCAGACGGCGAGGCCGAGGTCCTTGCGCAGCTTGGCGACGTGGCCGGTGGCCTTGACGTTGTACTGCGCGAGCTCGACCTTCCCGTCCTCGTCGACCACGAACGTCGAGCGGATGACGCCCTCGACCACCTTGCCGTAGAGCTTCTTCTCGCCGTACGCCGCGAAGCTCCTGTGCACCTCGAGGTCGGTGTCGGAGAGCAGCGTGATGGAGAGACCGTCCCGCTCACGGAACTTCGCCAGCCTGGCCGGCGCGTCCTTGGAGATGCCCAGCACCTCGTAGCCGGAGCCGCGCAGGGACTCGAGGGAGTCGCTGAAGTCGCACGCCTGCTTGGTGCAGCCGGGGGTCATCGCCGAGGGGTAGAAGTAGACGATCACCTTGCGGCCGCGCAGGTCGGCGAGCGAGACCTCCTCGCCGGTGTCGGAGGTCAGGGTGAAGTCCGGGGCGGGGTCGCCGGGGGTCAGGCGCTGGGTCACGCGGTCTCCTTGTTGCGAGTAAGTTGCAATAACGTAGGGTGAGCATCATGCACGTCCCCGACGGATTCCTCGACGCCCCCACCTCGATCGCGACCGGGGTCGTCGCCACGGCCGCGGTGGCGGTGGCGCTCCGGGGCGCCCGCCGCGAGCTCGACGACCGTACCGCCCCCATGGCCGGGCTGGTCGCCGCCTTCGTCTTCGCTGCCCAGATGATCAACTTCCCTGTCGGAGCCGGCACCAGCGGGCACCTGCTGGGCGGAGCGCTCGCCGCCGTGCTGGTCGGCCCGTTCACGGGCGCGCTGTGCCTGGCGGTGGTGCTCCTGGTGCAGGGGCTGCTCTTCGCCGACGGCGGCATCACCGCCCTCGGCACCAACATCACGCTGTTCTCGCTCGTCGCCGTGGGCGCCGGCTGGCTGGTCTTCCGCGGCCTGCAGCTGCTGCTGCCGAGGCGGCTCTCGAGCGTCCCCGTCGCCGCGGGGCTCGCCGGTCTCGTCTCCGTTCCGGTCACGGCAG
This sequence comes from Nocardioides coralli, assembly GCF_019880385.1. Taxonomy (NCBI): domain Bacteria; kingdom Bacillati; phylum Actinomycetota; class Actinomycetes; order Propionibacteriales; family Nocardioidaceae; genus Nocardioides; species Nocardioides coralli. Next base: position 2,648,502 of record NZ_CP082273.1, on the reverse strand, counting down.
TGGCCTTCGTCGCGCTCTTCGCCGCCGGCGGCCAGGCGCCCGTCGCGCTCGAGCCGGTCCTCACCGCCATGCTGGGCTGGCACGTGCTGATCGGCGTCGGTGAGGCCCTCATCACCGCACTCGTGGTCAGCAGCGTCGTCGCGGCCCGGCCCGACCTGGTCCACGGGGCTCGACCGTTGCTCGCGACCCGGGGGCTCGAGATCCGCACGGCGGGGGTGGCCGCATGAGGAAGCGGACCTTCTGGATCGCCGGGCTGGTCGTCGCCCTGCTGCTGGCCGGTTTCGTGAGCTACTACGCCTCCAGCAACCCCGACGGGCTCGAGCACGTCGCCGAGCAGACCGGGTTCCTCGACACCGCCGACGAGCACGCCGCGGGAGACGGGCCGCTCGCCGACTACGCGGTCGAGGGCGTCGACGACGGGCGTCTCTCCGGCGGGCTTGCCGGAGTCCTCGGCACCCTCGTCACCCTGCTGGTCGCGGGCGGGCTCGGCTACGCCGTACGCCGCCGGAGCAGCCGGCCGGCCGCGGACCGCTCCTGATGGGCGCCGGGCACGGCCACCGGCTCCATTACCACGGTCACTCGCGCATCCACCGGGCCGAGCCGCACCACAAGATCCTCGCGCTGCTCGGCTTCGTGCTCGTCGTCGTCGCGACGCCGCGCGACTGGTTCCCGGCGTACGCCGGGTTCCTGGCCGTCCTGGGGGTCGTGATCGCGATCAGCGGCGTGCCGGTGGGCTACCTGCTCAAGCGCCTCGTCGTGGAGATCCCGTTCGTGGTGTTCGCCCTGCTGATGCCGTTCATCGCGCTGGGGCCGACCGTCGAGGTGCTCGGCATGACCCTGAGCAAGCCCGGCCTGCTCGCGGCGTGGGCGCTGCTCGCCAAGGGCACGCTCGGCGTGCTCGCCTCGCTGACCCTGGCCGCGACCACCGAGCCCGACGACGTGCTGCGCGGCCTGCAGCGGCTGCGGATGCCCGAGCTCGTCGTCCAGATCATGGGTTTCATGATCCGCTACCTCGACGTCGTCACCGGCGAGCTGCGGCGGATGACGACCGCGATGCGCTCCCGCGGCTGCGACCCCCGGTCGCCGCGCCACTGGCCGGCCCTGGCCAAGGCGCTCGGGGCCCTGTTCATCCGGTCCTACGAGCGGGGGGAGCGCATCCACCTCGCGATGCTGTCCCGTGGCTACACCGGGAGGCTCCCGTCGTGAGCACCCCCACCCTCGACGTCCGTGGTCTCGCCTACGCCTACCCCGACGGCCACCAGGCGCTCTTCGGCGTCGACCTCCACGTCCACCCGGGAGAGCGGGTCGCGCTGCTCGGACCCAACGGCGCCGGCAAGACCACGCTCGTCCTCCACCTCAACGGCATCCTCACCCCGGGCGCGGGATCGGTGACGGTGAGCGGGCTGCCGGTCACCAAGGACAACCTGCAGGAGGTGCGCCGCCGCGTGGGCGTGGTCTTCCAGGACCCGGACGACCAGCTCTTCCTCGGCAGCGTGCGGCAGGACGTCGCCTTCGGCCCCGCCAACCTCGGCCTGCGCGGACAGGAGCTGGACCGCCGGGTGATGGACGCGCTCGACCGGGTCGGGATGGCCGACTTCGTGGACCGGCCCCCGCACCACCTCTCCTTCGGACAGCGACGCCGGGTCGCGGTGGCGACCGTGCTGGCGATGGAGCCGGAGGTCCTCGTGCTCGATGAGCCGTCCTCCAACCTGGACCCCGCCTCGCGACGCGAGCTGGCCGACATCCTGCGCTCGCTCGACGTGACGGTGCTGATGGTGACCCACGACCTGCCTTACGCCCTCGAGCTGTGCCCGCGGTCCGTCGTGCTGGCCGACGGCGTCGTCGCCGCGGACGGGCCGACGTACGACGTGCTGACCGACGGCGACCTGATGCGACGCCACCGGCTCGAGCTGCCCTGGGGCTTCGACCCACGCAGCGCCCTGGCGTCCGTGCCCCGGGCTACGCCCGGGTCCGGCGGCTCGGATAGCCTGCGCGGGTGAGCAACGAGCTGACGACACTCGAGCACGAGATCGAGGAGACCCGCGAGCACCTCGCGAGCACGATCGACCAGCTGCTCCACCGGGTCCACCCCAAGACGATCGTGTCGCGGGAGGCTGCGGCCATCAAGGGCTACTTCGTCGACGCCCGGACGGGCGGGCCACGCACCGACAACATCCTCAAGGTCGTCGGTGGCGTCGTCGGTGCGGTCGCCCTCTTCGTCGCCGTCCGCAAGGTCGCAGGCTGAACCGGAGGGCGGCGTGACCGACAAGGCGCCGATCAAGATGCTCCACGACCGGATCCTGGTCGAGGTCGACCGCGACTCCGGAGAACGCCGCTCCACCGGCGGCATCGTCATCCCCGCCACCGCTGCGATGGGTGCGCGTCGGCTCGCCTGGTCGCGCGTGATCGCGGTCGGGCCGCACGCCCGCGCCGTCGAGAAGGGCGACCGCGTGCTGTTCGACCCCGAGGACAAGGCCGAGGTGGAGGTCCAGGGTGAGACCTACATGGTGATGCGCGAGCGCGACATCCATGCGGTTGCCGCCGACCGGCTCGGCGACGAGGCCACGGGCCTCTACCTCTGACCCGGTTACCGCTCCGTAACCAGGCGTGGGGCGGCCCGTTGGTCCCCACATGCCCACGCGACGCCGCGCACTCCCGGCTGCCCTGGCCCTCGCCCTGCTGGTCCCCCTCGGGGGCGCCGCGCTGACGTCGGCCTCCTCGGCACCGGAGTCCGACCGAACCGCCGGGCAGGCGCAGGGCGAGCCGCGCTACGACGCCACGATCCGACGGACGAGGCACGGCATCCCCCACATCACCGGCAGGAGCTTCGGCGACCTCGGTTTCGGGTCGGGCTACGCGACGGCCCAGACCTCGGCGTGCACGCTGGTCGACACCGTCCTCACCGGCCGTGGCGAGCGGTCGCGGTGGTTCGGCCCCGACGCGGAGTACAACGACCAGGTCACCCTGCAGGCCAGCAACCTCCAGGTCGACGCGTTCGTGACGGACCTGCGCAACCGGCGGGTGGTCGAGAGGATGCTGGCCGACCGCGAGAACGGCCCCAGCCGCCAGGCCCGCGCCATCGTCCGCGGCTACGTCGCCGGCGCCAACGCGTGGCTCGACGAGGTGGGCGCGGACGGCGTCAGCGACCCGGCGTGCAGCGGCCAGCCCTACCTGGAGCAGCGGGCCACGGCCCTCGACCTCTGGTACGGCGTCTACCTCGCCAACCTGCTCGCCTCCTCGGGTGTCTTCGTCAAGGAGATCGTCGACGCCACCCCGCCCTCGCCCGGCGACCCGGGTGTCCCGGCCGCTGGACGCGCCGCGGACGTCGACCGCGACCGGCTGCTGGCCGGCCTGGGCCGCGATCCCGAGACCCCCTTCGGCTCCAACGCCACCGCGGTCGGTGCGGAGCACACCACCACCGGCCGGGGCATGGTCCTCGGCAACCCGCACTTCCCCTGGCGGGGTCGCTACAGCTTCACCCAGCAGCACCTGACCATCCCGGGCCGCTACGACGTGGCCGGTGCCTCCCTGATCGGCTCGCCCGTGGTCAACATCGGCTGGAACGACGACGTCGCGTGGAGCCACACCGTCTCGACGGCGTTCCGCTTCACGCCCTACGAGTACCGGCTCCTCGGGCCCACCACCTACGCCACCGACGGCGGCACGGCCGAGCTCGAGCGCCGTGAGGTCGAGGTGACCGTGAAGACCGCGGACGGCCTCGAGCAGGTCACCGAGGACGTCTACCGGACCCCGGAGGGCTACGTCGTCGACGCCCCCGACGTGCTGATGCCGTGGACGGCCGCCAGCGTGTGGGCGATCCGGGACGCCAACGCCGAGCACCTCCGGACCATCGACACCTTCCTCGACATGGGGCGCGCGGACGGTGTCCGCGACCTGATCCGCCGGCAGGACCGGCAGGGCGGGATGCCGTGGGTCAACACCACCGCCGCCGACCGGAGGGGCGGCGTCGTGTACGCCGACCACTCGGTGGTGCCCAACGTGCCGGATGCACTCGCCGAGCAGTGCATGACCGGCACCGGCCGGCTGCTGTTCGAGCTGGCGGGACTGCCGGGCCTCGACGGGACCCGCGCCGGCTCCGGGTGCGGGTGGCAGACCGACGACGACTCGGTCCGACCCGGGGTCTTCGGCCCCGGCGCCCTGCCCGAGACGTTCCGGCGCGACTGGGTCGGCAACGCCAACGACTCCTACTGGACCCCCAACGACCGCGAGCGGCTGGAGGGCTTTGCCCGGATCATCGGCTGCGAGCAGTGCCAGCGCACCATGCGGACGCGGATGGTCTACCGCTACGTCACCGACCGGCTCGGGCGACAGCAGGGCAACCGGGTCTCCCCGAAGGTCCTGCGCGGGTGGCAGCACCGGAACCGGTTGATGGCGGCCGAGGTGATGCGGGAGGACGGCGACCTCGACACCGTCTGCGACGCCACCGGGGAGACCGAGGCGTGTGCGGTGCTGGCGGCCTGGGACGGTCGCTCCGAGGCGGACTCCGTCGGCACCCACCTGTTCGAGGCCTTCGTGGCCCGCCTGCCGAAGGAGGGGGCGTGGCAGGTGCCCTTCTCACCCGACGAGCCGTTGACCACGCCGCGGGACCTCAACGAGCTGAACCCTCTCGTGATCGAGGTGATGGACGAGGCGATCGCCGCGGTGCGCGACGCCGGCGTCGCCCTCGATGCGCCGTGGGGCTCGCTGCAGGTGGCGGGAGACCGCGGTGCGCCCCCGCTGCCGCTCGGCGGTGGCACGGGCGACGCGGTGGGCAACGCCAACGCGCTCGCGTCTCGCTGGGTCCGCGACAACGACGACCGCTACCGCCCGATCACCTACGGCTCGTCGCACATCCAGGCCGTGGCCTTCACCGACCGTGGGGTGAGGCCGCGCACCATCCTCACCTACGGCCAGTCGGAGAACCCCCGCTCGCCGTGGTCGGCCGACCAGACGAGGCTGTTCTCGCAGGAGCGTTGGGTGCGGTTCCCCTGGACGGACCGCCAGATCGAGCGCGACCTCGTGCGGCGCTGGCGAGTCGTGGGGTGAGCCCGCCGGCCTGACCGGACCTCGCGCTGGCGACGCTGGACGTGTCGGGCGCCGAGCGGGACACTGGCGTCAGACAACCTCAGAGGGGGCCATGGACACCCTGTTCATCGCCGGCACGTGGCGGCCGGCCGGTAACTCGGGAACCAGAAGCATCCACTGTCCTGCGGACGGCCAGCACGTCGTGACCGTCGCGGAGGCGACCGCGGACGACGCGCGCGACGCGGTCGCGGCGGCCCGCGCCGCCTTCGACGACGGCCCCTGGCCACGGACCCCGGCCCCCGAACGCGCGGCCCTGCTGCGCCGGCTGGCCGACCGGCTCGAGGCCGAGAAGGACGACGTGGCGCGCCTGGAGTCGCTCGACACCGGCAAACGGTTCGTGGAGTCGCAGATCGACGTCGACGACATCGTCAGCGTGTTCCGCCACTTCGCCGACATCGCCGCCGCCGACGCCGGCCGGGTCGTCGACACCGGCATGCCGTCCGTTGCCAGCCGCGTCGTCCACGAACCGGTCGGGGTGTGCGCCCTGATCACGCCCTGGAACTACCCGCTGCTCCAGACCGCCTGGAAGGTGGCGCCCTGCCTGGCCGCCGGCAACACCTTCGTGCTGAAGCCGAGCGAGCTGACGCCCAGCACCGCGATGTGGCTGGTCCGCACCCTCGCCGACCTGGGGCTTCCCGACGGCGTCGCCAACCTGGTCCTGGGCGCCGGCGCCGAGGCCGGGGCGCCGCTGGTCGAGGACCCGGGCGTCGACCTCGTGTCCTTCACCGGTGGTCTGGAGACCGGCAAGCGCATCATGGCCAGCGCGGCCGCGACGGTGAAGCGGGTCGCGCTGGAGCTGGGTGGCAAGAACCCGAACGTGGTCTTCGCCGACGCCGACCTGCCGGCCGCCATCGACAACGCGTTGACGGCTGTCTTCCTCGACTCCGGCCAGGTCTGCTCCGCGGGGGCACGGCTGATCGTCGAGGCCAGCGTTCACGACGAGGTGGTCGACGCCCTCGTCGCGCGGGCACGCGACATCCGCCTCGGTGGCCCCTTCGACGGTGAGGCGGAGACGGGGCCACTCATCAGCGAGGACCACCGCACCAAGGTCGAGAAGTACGTCGCGCAGGCGCTGGAGGACGGCGCCGAGCTGCGCTGCGGGGGAGAGCGGCCGAGCGGGGCGGCCTACGAGAACGGCTACTACTACCTCCCGACGATCCTCGACCACTGCGCCACCGACATGCGGTGCGTGCGCGAGGAGTCCTTCGGGCCCGTGCTCACCGTGGAGACCTTCGAGGGCGCCGACCGCGACCAGGCCGAGGACGCGGCGGTGAGCCTGGCCAACGACACGATCTACGGGCTGGCCGGCGCGGTCTGGACGGAGAACGCGGGCCGCGCCGAACGGGTGGCGAGCCGGCTGCGCCACGGGACCATCTGGATCAACGACTACCACCCCTACGTCGCGGGCGCCGAGTGGGGCGGTTTCAAGCAGTCCGGCAACGGCCGCGAGCTCGGCCTCGCCGGGCTCGAGGAGTACCGCGAGACCAAGCACGTGTGGCACAACACCCGGCCCGCTCCCGCCGGCTGGTTCCCCGACCGGACCGGAGGAGCGTCGTGAAGAGCTACGACTACGTGATCGTCGGCGGTGGCTCCGCCGGCTCCGCGCTCGGCAACCGGCTCTCCTCCGACCCGCACACCTCGGTCCTCGTGCTCGAGGCCGGGCGCAACGACTCGATCCTCGACCCGTTCATCCACATGCCGGCCGCGCTGCCCTACCCGATCGGCAACCGGCTCTACGACTGGAAGTACGAGAGCGAGCCCGAGCCCCACATGGGCGGACGCCGGGTCTACCACGCCCGCGGCAAGGTGCTGGGCGGCTCGAGCTCCATCAACGGCATGATCTTCCAGCGCGGCAACCCCATGGACTACGAGCGGTGGGCGGCCGAGCCCGGGCTCGAGCGCTGGGACTACGCGCACTGCCTGCCCTACTTCAAGCGGATGGAGACCTGTCTCGCCAGCGTCGACGCCTGGCGCGGCGGGTCGGGGCCGCTGGTGCTCGAGCGTGGTCCCGCGACCTCGCCCCTGTTCGGGGCCTTCTTCGAGGCCGTGCAGCAGGCCGGCTACCCGCTCACCGACGACGTCAACGGCTACCGGCAGGAGGGGTTCGCCAAGTTCGACCGCAACGTCCACCGCGGTCGTCGGCTCTCCGCCGCTCGCGCCTACCTGCACCCGGTGATGCACCGCAAGAACCTCGACGTGGAGACCCTCGCGATGGTCACGGGGCTGCGGATGGAGGGCACCCGCTGCACCGGCGTCGACTACGTGCGCGGCGGGCGGCTGCGTCGTTCGGTCACGGCGGGTGAGGTCATCCTGTGTGGCGGGGCCTTCAACAGCCCGCAGCTGTTGCAGCTCGCCGGCATCGGCGACCCCGAGCACCTCGCACCTGTCGGCGTCGAGACCCGCGTCGAGCTGCCCGGTGTGGGCGCCAACATGCAGGACCACCTCGAGGTCTACGTCCAGTACGCCGCCCGGCAGCCGGTGTCGATCGCACCCTGGCTCGCCCACCACCACAAGCCGCGGATCGGAGCCGAGTGGCTCTTCGCCCGGCGCGGTGTCGGGGCCTCCAACCACTTCGAGGCCGGTGGCTTCATCCGCTCCAACGACGACGTGGAGTGGCCGAACCTCATGTTCCACTTCCTGCCGATCGCGATCCGGTACGACGGCAGCAAGCCGGCCGAGAGCGACTACGGCATCCACGGCTACCAGGTGCACATCGGACCGATGTACGCCGACACCCGGGGCTGGCTGCGGATCCGCTCCACCGACCCCACCGAGCACCCGGCCATCCAGTTCAACTACCTGTCGACCGAGACCGACCGCCGCGAGTGGGTCGAGATGGTCCGGGCGGCCCGCACGATCATGGGGCAGCCGGCGTTCGCCGCCTTCAGCGGCGGCGAGATCTCGCCGGGGCCGTCCGTGACCACGGACGAGGAGATCCTCGACTGGGTGGCGCGCGACGCGGAGACCGCGCTCCACCCCTCCTGCACGGCCAAGATGGGCACCGACGACGCCGCCGTGGTGCACCCCGACACGATGCGCGTCCACGGCACCGAGGGGCTACGGGTGGTCGACGCGTCGGTTTTCCCCTTCGTCACCAACGGCAACATCTACGCGCCGGTGATGATGGTCGCCGAGAAGGCAGCCGACCTGATCGCGGGCAACACCCCGCTCCCGCCGCTGACCGACGTGCCGTGGTACCGCCACGGTCGCGGCGACCCGCCGTACCCGCCCGGCGACCCGCGCAACGAGGCCTGGGACACCACCAAGCACCTGCCGAGCGCCGCCTCGGTCTCTCGGGGTGTCGAAGAGAGAGGAGAGCGGTCATGACGCTCGACACCAGCAACGTCCGCACGATGGACGACGCGCCGCGGGGGCGCTGGGGTGGACCCCAGGCACGGTGGCCGGTGTTCCTGACCTCGGTCACCGGGATCAGCGCGATGGCGCTGTGGGCGATCGTGGCACCCAGCCAGGCCGAGAGCGCGATCTTCTCCGTGGTCGACCGCGTGACGACCGGGTTCGGCTGGTTCTACATCCTGCTGGCGACGGTGATCCTGGGCTTCGTCCTGTTCCTCGGGATCTCGCGCTACGGCAACGTCCGGCTCGGACCGGACCACTCCCGGCCGGAGTACTCCACCTTCGCCTGGGCCTCCATGCTCTTCGCGGCCGGCATCGGCACCGACGTCATGTTCTTCTCGGTCGTCGAGCCGGTGACGCAGTACGTCGCGCCGCCGACCGGCAACCCCGAGAGCGTGCTCGCCGCCCGCGAGGCCACCGTGTGGACGCTGTTCCACTACGGCATCTCCGGGTGGGCGATGTATGCCCTCATGGGGCTGGCGCTGGCCTACTTCGCCTACCGGCTGCACCTGCCGCTCGCGGTCCGCTCCGCCCTCTACCCGCTGGTGGGCAGGCGCATCGACGGCGTGCTGGGCCATGCGGTCGACTCGGCCGCCGTGCTCGGCACGGTCTTCGGCGTCGCCACCAGCCTCGGGATCGGCGTGGTCTTCCTCAACGTCGGCCTCAACCAGCTCTTCGGGGTCGGCATCGGCACCGGTTGGCAGATCGCGCTGGCGCTCCTGGCGGTCACGATGGCGGCCATCTCGGCCACGACCGGTGTCGACAAGGGCATCCGGATCCTCTCCCAGCTCAACGTGATCCTGGCGCTGCTGCTCGCCGCCTGGGTCCTGGTGACGGGCAAGACGACGTTCATCCTGAACGCGATCGTCATGAACGTCGGCGACTTCCTGCGCACCTTCCCGGCCAAGACCACCGAGACCTTCGCGTTCGTCGACAACGACGAGTGGATGTCGCTGTGGACGTTGTTCTTCTGGGCCTGGTGGATCGCCTGGGCGTCGTTCGTCGGGCTCTTCCTCGCGCGGATCTCGCGGGGCCGCACCATCCGGCAGTTCGTCGCCGGCACGATGATCATCCCGTTCAGCTACATCGTGATGTGGATCAGCATCTTCGGGAACGCCGCCATCGACCGGGTCCGTGGCGGTGACCAGGCCTTCGCCGAGGAGGCACAGCAGTACGACGGCGCGGGGTTCTACACGCTGCTCGAGCAGTTCCCCGCCTCCGGCGTGGTGATCGCGCTGGCGTTCCTGGTCGGCCTGCTGTTCTACGTCACCTCGGCGGACTCCGGAGCCCTGGTCACGGGCAACCTGAGCTCCCAGCTGCGGTCGGTCCACGACGACGCCGCACCCTGGATGCGGATCGTGTGGGCCTCGGTGACCGGCGTGCTGACGATCGCGATGCTGCTCGTGGGCGGGATCCTGGCCCTGCAGTACGCCACGATCATCTTCGCGGTGCCCTTCGCCCTCGTGCTCATCGCCGTGATGTGGGGGCTGATGCGCGCCCTGCGCGTCGAGGGGCGTCGCGCCGACTCCGCCGAGCACCACCTGCCCACCATGCTGTCGGCACGGTCGGCCTGGGACTCCCGGGAGGCCTGGCGGGCCCGGGTGGCGCGGGCGGTGAACTTCGCCGACGCCGCGGACGCGGAGCGTCACCTGACCTCGGTGATCCACCCCGCGCTCGACGCCGTGGCCAGCGAGCTCACCGAGCGAGGTGTCACCGCCTCGGTGGACTCGGGCACCGGCGAGGCCGGCCAGGCGTGGGTCGAGCTGCACACCGAGGGGGAGGGTCTGCCGTTCGTCTACCGGGTCGAGATCGACGAGGCCGCGGTGCCGACGTACGGCGGCCGGATGATGGGCGACCGCGACCGCTACGCCCGGCTCGAGGTCCACCTCGACGGGGGCGGTCAGGACTACGACGTCATGGGCTACTCGGAGACCCAGGTGATCCACGACTGCCTCGACCAGTACGAGCAGCACCTGGCGTTCCTGCGGCTGGGCCCGGAGAAGTAGCGCCCGGACCGAGGGGCGGACAGGGCCCGGACATGTAAAGACCCCGCAGGCGTCTCGGGTCACCTGCGGGGCTGACAGGAATCCTGCCTGATGCGTCCGGGCTTCGTCATCCGGATCCGCCAGATGTTGGGCCTTTGTTACCGAACGGTGGATCTCGTCGACGATTGTGCGTGTGTGAGCCGGTTGAGCAGCCAGCCACGGGCGTCCGGGGCCCCTCAGTCCCTCAGTCGATGTGGACCCACACCTGCCGGGACGGGACGGCCCCGGTCGTGTTGGCCGCCAGCTTGTAGTACCCGGGCGGCAGCAACGCCGGGTCGTCCGGCACGGTCACGGTCACCTGCCCCGACCCGTCCACGGTGAAGGGCAGCTCCGGCATCGACTGGTTCGGCACGTAGAGATGCGTGTCCGCCCGCGCGCGGTCGAGCGTGAAGTAGCCGAGGGTCGTGCCGGGCGGCAGGTCGACGTCGACGACGTAGGACCCGCCGTGGGTCATGTGCCCGGGGTGGCTGCTGATCGAGGGTCGTGGTTCGGACACGTACCAGGGGGAGTAGATCTCCTCGTCGTCTTCGAAGAAGTTGCCCTTGGGGTCGCCGCCGTAGGTCGAGACCCGACCGTCGAGGTCGGTCATGAGCGTGGAGTGGTAGTTGCGGTCCACCCTGGGTGCCGCCACCTCGCGCCAGACGTCGGCGTCCTGGTCGTAGATGGCGGCCCAGCGCACGGATCCGCCGCGCCACACGGTGTTCCCGCCGGTCGCGAAGAGCTGACCGTTGGGCAGCAGCGTGGCCAGGACCAGCATCATCCCCTGCGGTAGCGGTGCCCGCGGAGTGAAGCGGGGCACCTGTGTGGGCCAGACGCTGTAGTCGATCAGGTCCACGTCGCGGATGGCCGGGCCGCTGTTGGTGCCGCCGCCGATGACGACCACCTTCTGATCCTGCGCCGGGAACAGCAGGATCGAGGCGGCGGCCTTGCGCCGCGTCGGCTGGCGGAGCCCGGGGGTGGTCACCCGGCTGCCGGTGGTCAGGTCGAGGATCGAGGCCGGACGGTCGGCGCTCGGCCAGCTGCTCGCGCCGGTGTAGGCGGCAAGGTCGTCGCCGATGAGGCGGATGTCGGAGTAGAAGCGGGTTCGCCACTGCCACGGCACCCGCTGCCAGGTCGTGGCGCCCCGGGGGAGGTACTCCCACTCGGTGAGGGCCCTCCCGTCGTGGTTGCCCCCGTGCTTGTAGATGCCGCCGGTCTGGTCCTCGAGGAGCCCCGGGTACCAGGCGGGCAGCACGTCACCGATCCGGGTGATCGAGCCGGTCACGGGGGCGTAGGTGTAGCTCTCGGCCGCACCGCCCCACTTCCCGCCGTTGGTCTTGGGGTAGCCGTCGATCGCGGTCCCGCTGGCGACGAGGATCTGCCCGTCGTGCATGTGGACGGCCGCGTTGCAGAACCAGTCGTTGGGGGTCTGGATGGTGCTGTAGGTCCCCGCCTCGCGGTCGTAGCGGTAGCAGAGGAACTTGCGCTGGGCCGCCCACTGCGGGCTGTTGCCGGATCCAGCACACAGCAGCAGCTCGTCGTCGGTCCCCGGGAGGTCGAAGGCGTGGACGACCCGCTCGAGCTTGATGCCCGGCGCCCAGGAGCCCCCGGACGGCACCGGCATCGCCCGCGGCGCCGACGCGGTCGGGGCGGCCCGGTGAGCGGCATGGGCGTGGTGGTGATGCCCGCCGGTGGAGGAGGTGGGCGCCGGGTCGCGGGGCGGGCGGTTGCCGTGGGCCGCGCCGGTGGCGAGCGGCCCGAGCGCCAGCGCGGCGAGAACCGAGAGAGTCAGGGCGCTCCTGCGGTGCATCGGCTCATCCCCCGTATGGCCTGCCCCATGCGATAGCTGAACCTACTGCGCGGACGACACCCTCCGCTGCGCCCAATTGTGGGTATGTTTCGCGGCCTCCCGCCCTTTCGCCCGCACGGTGGGGTAGAGGACGGGAGGCCGCGCTGCGCCTGCCGTGTCGTCAGATGTAGGTGGCCAGCACCACCCAGACGGTGGCCGCGCCGATGCCGTCGGCGCATCCACCTCCCTCGGGCGTGAACCGGTAGGCGGTCAAGGGCGGGGTGATGTCGGCGACGGCCGGGATGACGGCCTGCTCGAGCGTGCCCGACGTGCCACCGCCGCGGCACGTGACGTCGACCCGGTCCCGCGAACCGTCGAGGCGGCCGACGTCGGTTGCCTCGGCCGGGTCGAGTGCCAGCGTGCTGTCGTAGTGCCGGTAGCGCCCGCGGGCGAGCACCTCGACCATCCGCCCGGTCTCCGGGGAGTACATCAGTCCCCGTGGCGGCAGGGCGGTCGACTGTCGCCACTCGAGAGCGGGGATCGAGTCCCTGAGGAAGTCGCCGAGCGGCGTGGCCCCGGGCCCGAGCCGGTCCCACACCTCGTGCTCGTCGCCGACGGAGCAGGTCGAGGTACCCACGTTCGCGTAGCGCAGCCTCAGGGACCCGTCCTCGGCGATGGCGGCGAGCCACGGTGAGGTGTGGTGGACCAGGCTGTTGTGGCGGGCGCACCCGCCGTCGTCGGCCATGTGCCACGTGAGGGTTTCGCCCTTCAGCGAGTAGGTGCCGGCCAGCAGCCGGTCGCTCGGCGACGGTCCGACGTAGTTGCCCTCCGCGTCCATGAGCAGCGCGAAACCGCCGTGGGGCTCGCGGCTCATCCAGAGGCCCTCGAGGTCGGCGTTCGCCGGGGTCGTGCCGCGGAGGAACTGATCGTCGGACTGGCTGAAGACATCCGGCGTCAGGGCCGCCCGGAGCGCGTCGGCGGGGGTGGACTCCCGGCTGTCCGCCGGGGGCGGCGCGGCGGTGTCGTCGGCGACGACGTCGCGGACGACGACGACAGCGACGATGGCGGCTGCCGCCACGAGGGCAGCCGCGGCGATGCGGCGACGGGGAGACGGCGGCTGCAGCCGCGACGTCACCTGTTCGTAGGACTTGATGGTGTCTTCCTGGGTCACGACGAGACCTCCGGTCAGTGCCTGGAGGGCCGAGACGACCCGCTGTTCCTCGACCGGGTTCATCGGGTCACCTCCAGGGCGGTGTGCAGGGCATGGAGGCCTCGGTGCGTGTGCCGCTTGACGGCGCCGTCCGAGATGCCGAGGGTCTCCGCGGTCTCCGCCACGCTGAGCTCGAGGAGGTACCGGCAGACCACGACCTCACGCTGCCGTCTGGGGAGCCGGCGCAGGGCCGGTCCCACGAGGGCAACGTCGTGGTGTCGTTGGGCGGTCTCGGCGGTGTCGACGACGTGCAGCGGCACCCCGACCGCAGCCGTCATCGATCGGTCACGGATGCGAGACCGGATGCCCGAGCGACACCGGTTGAGGACGGCGGACCGCAGGTAGGCCTCGGCGGCAGCCGGGTCGCGCAGGCGACCCCAGTGGCGGTACAGCGACACGAACGCGTCCTGCACGGCGTCCTCGGCCCCCTCGCGGGAGCCGAGAACGGCGAACGCGGCCCGGAGCAGCGCCGCGTGGTGCCGGTGGAACAGCACCTCGATCGCTGCCTCGGCGACCTCGTCCGCCCCGCCGGCAGCTGCCGACGGGGACCCGCTTCCGAGGATCTGCTCCACAGCAGCCTCCGGGCGTTGCGATGTCACGTGCGGGAGTCCCACACCGGAGCATCAGGTTGACACCCCCGCCCAGGAAGGAGCAGGTGAGCTAGACCAGTGGCCCCGCGGGTGCGGACGTCACCCATTCGAATGAGGTCCGAGCCCTTTCCCACCCGCCATCGCTCTGTGCGCACTAAGGTCGGCGGGTGGACGTGTTCGCCAAGTTCAACGTCGTCCTCTCTGGGCCCGAGGACGCACCGCCCCTGGTCTTCGGGCACGGTTTCGGGTGCGACCAGCACATGTGGCGGTTCGTCGCGCCCGAGTTCGAGCGGGACTTCCGGGTCGTGCTCTACGACATGCCGGGCACCGGGGGATCAGCACCCCAGGCCTACGACGCCGTACGGCACAGCGACCTCGAGGGCTACGCCGACGACGTCCTCGAGATCGTCGAGGCGCTCGACCTCGCGCCGGTGGCGTTCGTCGGGCACTCCGTCACCGCGATGATCGGAGCCCTTGCCGCCCGCCGGGCTCCGCAGCTGTTCGACAAGCTGGTCATGATCGGTCCCTCGCCCTGCTACGTCGACGACGAGGGTTACCGCGGCGGGTTCGCCGAGTCCGACATCCACGAGCTCCTCGAGTCCCTCGACGCCAACTACCTCGGCTGGTCGGCGACGATGGCTCCGGTCATCATGGGCAACGGTGACCGGCCCGAGCTCGGAGCCGAGCTGACCGAGAGCTTCTGCCGCATGAACCCCGAGGTGGCGCGCAGCTTCGCCCGGGTCACCTTCCTCTCCGACGTCCGCGACGTGCTGCGCGAGGTCACCACACCCACGCTCGCACTCCAGTGCACCGAGGACGTGATCGCCCCCGTCGAGGTCGGCGAGTACGTGGTCGCGGAGATGCCCGACGCCCGGCTCGTGATGCTCGATGCCACGGGCCACTGCCCCCACCTGAGTGCCCCGGAGCCGACGATCGCCGCCATCGCACCGTTCCTGCGAGGGCGAACCCCTCAGCCGGCCTGACGGTGGCCAGCATGATCTTCAACCCGAGTGAGCCACGAACGGGTTCGGCCCGCGAGGCGTTCCTCGACGCCCTGGTCTTCGACGACCCGGTGCAGCTCTACGAGCGCGCGCCCTGCGGCTTCCTCTCGACCACCCCGGACGGGCTGATCGTCAAGTGCAACAGCACGTTCCGGTCGTGGGTGGGCTACGACGCGGCCGAGCTGGTGGGGTCGATGTCACTCATCGACCTGTTGACCCCCGGCGGGCGGATCTACCACGAGACGCACTATGCCCCGTCCCTGCGGATGCAGGGCCAGGTGCGCGAGATCGCCCTCGACCTGGTGCGCAAGGACGGCGGGCGGTTGCCAGTTCTCCTCAACGCCACGATGGCCGCCGACCCCGAGGGGCACGTGAGAGTGGTCCGGATCGCGGTGTTCGACGCCACCGAACGACGCCGGTACGAACGCGAGCTGCTGCGCGCGAAGGAGGTGGCCGAGGACCACGAGCGTCACGCGCGAGAGCTGTCCCAGGCGCTCCAACGCTCCCTGATCCCGCCCAGGCCACCGGCGATCCCCGACCTGGAGGTGGCCACCGCCTACCACCCGGCCGGCACGGTCGTCGGCGGGGACTTCTACGATGTCTTCCCCATGGCGGCCGGCGACTGGGCCGTGGTGATCGGCGACGTGCGAGGCAAGGGCGTCGACGCCGCGCTCGTAACGGCGTTCGTGCGCCACACCGTCCGCGACCTCTGTGTCCTGCACGACCGGCCGGCGGCGGTGCTCCGCGACCTCGACCTGGCCCTGAGCGCCCACGAGACGGAGCGGTTCTGCACGCTGGCGCTGCTGCGCCTGCGGCGCGTCGCGGAGGGCTGGCGGGTCGTGCACACCACCGGCGGACATCCCCCGCCGATGCTCCGGCGGCGAGGCGGCGCGTGGGAGAGCTGGGGTGCCGAGGGGTACCTCGTCGGCGCGGACGTCGGCGAGCCCCTATTCGGCGAGGTCGAGACGGTGCTGGGGCCGGGTGACGCGCTGGTCCTCTACACGGACGGCACGATCGAGGCTCGTCGGCCAGGCGCCTTCTACGGGGAGGAGGGGCTGCTGAGCTCGCTCTCGTCGGCCTGGGCGGGTGCGCAGGACGTGAACGCCCTGGTCGACCGGGTGGTGGGCGACGCCCTGGCGTTCCAGGACGGTGTCCCACGCGACGACATCGCCACCATCGCGCTCGCGGTCCCGGCCGATCGTGAGGCGCCGGCGGGCGGGGCGTCGCCGCTGCGGATGGTGGGGCCGAGAAGCGGTCCCCTGAACGAGAAGAGGCCCACCCCGGATCTCTCCGACGTGGGCCTCTGACCTGCTCGGTACGCCATCAGGGACTCGAACCCCGGACCGGGGCGCGGCAGGTTGCCCTGTTGCTCTGCAGTTCAGAGCCCTTTCCACCCCTGTTAGCGCGTTTCCCCTTCCCGCGGCTCGTCCCGCTGTTACGTTCCGCGCGTGCCCCTCACTACAGCGCCACGAGCGCGCCTTCGACCTGTCCTCCTCTCACTCACCGGCCTCTGCGTCGGCGTAGCCGGTGTCATGGTGCCGACAGCAGCCTCGGCGGCGCCGGCCCCCGACTCGCAGATCGTGGCCGGCAACGCGTTCATGTCCAACGGCTACATCGAGCTGGGCTCACGCCCGAACGGGTCCTTCGGATCCGACACCGACGCACCGGCCGGCTACCACCCCCTGACGACCGGAAGCCGCCAGGTGCTCGGTTTTCGGGCAGACCGCGACAAGGACGGGTGGGGAGTCGGCACGGACGACGGCGACTTCTTCACCCCCGGCATCCCCTGGGAGGCGTGGGCGCTCGCGGTCGGCGACGGCCCCTGGCGGGAGAACTCCTCCTCAGTCACGGGTGTCCCTGGCGCCCACGCTTCCCCTGAGACTGGTCCAGGTGGGGCCTCGGGCACGTGGGAGGCGGACGCCCCGGTCGACGGGATCCACCTCACCCAGGTCGTCACGATCCCTGCCGGTTCCCGGCTCCTCAACGTCGACGTGACCCTCACCAACACCACCGGCGACGTCCTCAACAACGTCCGGTACCTGCGCACCGTGGACCCCGACAACTGCGCCATGCGCACGGAGCCCGTCTGTGACACCGACGGCGACGGTGCCGCGGATGGTGCGGCGTGGTACGCCACGTGGAACACGGTCGTGGCGCAGAAGGCCGCGGGCGATGCCCGCAGCATCGTCTCGGCCGACCAGACGGACGGCTCCTACCTCGACCTGCGCACCGCCGCCGCCGGGTCGTCCGTGGGCTTCTGCACGGGATTCAGCGTCTCTCGCTGCGCGTCGGACTCCCCGGTGGGTGAGAGGAAGTTCGCCGACGACGCCTTCTACCTGCGGGTCGACACCCCGACGCTGGCTGCCGGAGCGTCGCGGACCTTCCGGTTCCAGTACGTGCTCGCCGAGGACGAGGCTGTTCTGCCGCCCGCGGCCGAGCCCACGGTCGGAACCGTGAAGACCCGCCCCCGGGCCGTCCTGGGGAACGCCGGCAAGGTGCCCGCCACCTGCCGGACCAAGGGAGCCGACCTCGCCAGGTGCAAGATCGTCCTGACCACCCGCTCGAACGGTGAACGGGTCGTCCTCGGGAAGAAGGCTCGCTCCTTCGCGTCGGCGGACGTCCGACGCGGCGTGGTGAAGGTCCCGCTCAACCGACGAGGCAAGGCCCTGCTGAACCGCCTGGGCGGCGTCGACGTCAAGGTCACCGGTGTGGTGCGCGCCGTCGGCTCGTCGAAGCCGGTCACCCGGAAGGACCGGATCCGGCTGCTTCCCCGCACGGTGAGCCTGAGCCCCGTCATGTTCGGCGCGAAGACCTCACAGGTCGAGCACCCCTACCGCGGCTACCTGAACGGGGTGGCCCAGCGCCTGCGTCACGTGAAGCTGATCCGGATCACGGGCCACACCGACAACCAGGGGACCCCTGCCTACAACATGCGGCTGGGGCTCGATCGGGCCAAGGCCGTGAGGGCCATCCTCGACAGCGGTCAGGGCACACGGCCTCGGTTCCGGCTCGAGAGCCGCGGCGAGCACGCCCCCGTCGCCAGCAACGCGACCAAGGAGGGACGTGCTCAGAACCGGCGGGCGGTCATCGTGATCCGCTACTAGATCAGGGGACCTGTCTCCGCGACAGTCAACGACCGAAGGGCCGTCCGATCACGGGCGGCCCTTCGGCGACTCGAGCCTGTCGTTCGGGTCGGATCGAGCCCGGGGCCGCGGCCTGGTGTCGCACGCGTCGGGCGCGGGCCGGACGACGGCGCGAGTGTCTGGCCAACGAGAAGAGGCCCACCCCGGATCTCTCCCACGTGGGCCTCTGACCTGCGGTCTGCTCGGTACGCCATCAGGGACTCGAACCCCGAACCCGCTGATTAAGAGTCAGCTGCTCTGCCAATTGAGCTAATGGCGCGTGCTCTGAAGCGAGTGGAACTTTACCAGCGGGCGACCGGGCAGAAAAATCGCGGACGGCCCCGGCGCGGGGTCCCTTCCTGACCTCCTGCCCCGCGTGACATGTTTGGCCGGTGTACAAGACGACGCCGTTCCACGAGCGGCTCACCGAGCTGAACACGCAGGGGCTCTACACCCACTGGCATGGCCATCTCTCGGCGTTGCGCTACAGCCACGCGCCCAAGCATGAGTACTTCGCCGTCCGCAACAGCGTCGGGGTCTTCGACACCTCTCCGCTGTTCAAGTACCGGATCACCGGTCCCGACGCGGAGCGGCTGCTGGCCGGCGTCCTCACCCGCGACATCCGGAGCTGCCGGCTCGGTCACGCCCACTACACCCTGTGGTGTGACGACCGGGGTTTCGTCATGGAGGACGGGGTGGCGTTCCGGCACGCCACCGACGACTTCCTCCTCACCACCGCCCGGCCCAACCTCGGCTGGTTCCGCGACCACGGGCGCCGTCTCCGCGTCGAGGTCGAGGACGTGACCGACGACTTCGGAATCCTTGCCGTCCAAGGCCCGCGCAGCGCCCGGGTCCTCGACGCCGTCACCGACGGTGTCCACGACCTCGGGTTCTTCGACCACGCCCAGGTCAAGATCGCCGGCACGGAGGTCACGCTCAGTCGCACCGGCTACACCGGCGACCTCGGCTACGAGATCACCGCACCGGCCGACCGGGCCCTCGACGTCCTCGACGCCGTGCTCGAGGCCGGCGAGGGCCACGGCATGCGCCCGTTCGGCGAGGAGGCGCTGACGATGTTGCGCATCGAGGCCGGCCTGCCCCTGGTCGACGTGGAGTGGCAGAGCTCGCGCACGGCGTTCAGCGACGAGCAGCGCGTCACGCCGAAGGAGCTCGGCCTCGGGTGGATGCTGAAGGGCGTGCGTGACGGCGACCGGGCCTTCGTCGGTGGCGCCGCGATCCGTCGGGAGCTCGTCGAGGGCACCAGCCGCTGGGCGAGCGTCGGCATCGTCGTCGACTGGCGCGACTGGGACCGGCTCCACCGGGAGGCGGGGCTCTTCCCGCCGAAGGACGAGCACCCGCTGCCCTACGAGTCGATGGTGTACGACGCCGACGGCACCGAGCTGGTGGGCTACGCCACGAGCTTCATGTACAGCCCGGTGCTGCAGCGGCACCTCGGGCTGGCACGGGTCCTTCCCGATCTCGCGCCGACCCGCGACCGGCCCGGTGCCGGCGTACGCCTCGAGATCTCGCTGCTGCACCGCACCACCACGGTGGCCGCGACCACCACGCGGGCGATGCACTTCGACCCGCCCCGCAAGACCGCCCGGACAGGAGAGTCATGAGCAGCACCCACGAGTACGACGCGATCGTCGTCGGCGGCGGGCACAACGGGCTGACCAACGCGGCCTACCTCGCGAAGGCAGGCCTGCGGACCCTCGTCCTGGAGCGTCGTCACCTGGTCGGGGGAGCCGCCATCACCGAGGAGCTGCTGCCCGGGTTCTCTTTCACCACCTTCTCCTACGCCCTGAGCCTGCTGCGGCCCGACATCATCCAGGAGCTCGACCTGGTCGAGCACGGCTTCATGCCGCTGATGATGCCCTCGTCGTTCCACCCGACCGGGGACGGCGACTACCTGCTGCTCGGCGACGACCACGGCCAGAACGTGCAGGAGCTGCGGCGTCACTCGCCGCACGACGCCGACGCCTACGAGCGCTACCACCACGACCTCGACCGGGTCTGCCAGGCGATCCGCCCGCTGTTCGACAATGCCCCGCCCGACGTGTTCGGCAAGGACCCCGAGGACCAGGCTGACGTGAAGTGGCTGCTGGACCACCTCGGCGGTGTCGAGCGCAACGTCATGCACGACGTGGTGCGGCTGCTGACCGGCAGCGCCGCCGACTGGCTCGACGACTACTTCGAGCACGAGGCGATCAAGGGGTTCCACGCCTCCTCCTCGATCATCGGCTCCAAGGTCGGCCCGATGTCGCCGGGGTCGGGCCTGGTCCTGCTGTTCCACAAGATGGGGGAGCACGACGGCCACCTGGGGTCGTGGGCGTTCCACAAGGGCGGCAACGGCGGCTTCACCCAGGTGCTCGGCCGGGCCGCCCAGGCGTTCGGAGCCGAGATCCGGCTGGAGTCACCGGTGACCGCCGTCCTGCAGCAGGACGGACGGGCCGTCGGCGTCGCGCTCGAGGACGGCACCGAGTTCCGCGCGCCGGTCGTGGTGTCGGCCCTCGACCCGCGCCACACCTTCCTCGACCTCGTCGACCCGCGCACGCTCCCCGGCGACCTGGTCGAAAACGTCGAGCGGATGAAGTTCCGCGGCGTCTCCGCCAAGGTCAACTTCGCCCTCGACGGGCTGCCGGTCTTCCCCGCCCTCCCCGACACCGTCGACCACTTCGGCGGGTTCCTCAACATCGGCCCGACCATCGAGTACGTCGAGAAGGCCTTCGACGCGGCCAAGTACGGCTGGTACTCCGAACGACCGTTCATCGACGCCGCGGTCCAGTCGGTCGTCGACCCCGACATGGCGCCACCGGGGAAGCACGTCATGTCCTGCTTCGTGCAGTACGCGCCCTACGAGCTGCGCGGCAGCGACTGGGAGACCGAGCGGGATCGCTTCGGCGACCGGGCGCAGGCGGTCCTGGAGGAGCACTTCCCGGGCTTCGGCGAGCTGGTCCTGCACCGGGAGGTCGTGACGCCGGTCGACATCGAGCACCACACCGGGCTCACGGAGGGCAACATTTTCGCGGGGGAGTTCCTCGCGCCCCAGATGTACTTCTTCCGGCCCGCACCGGGGTGGAGCAGGTACGCGACGCCGATCGAGGGCTACTACCAGTGCGGCTCCGGCACCCACCCGGGTGGCTGCGTGATCGGGTCCCCGGGACGGCTGGCGAGCCAGCGCATCCTGCGCGACCTGCGTCGCTGACCCGGTCGGGGCGCGGCTCAGCGCGAGGCGAGGACCGCCTGCGCCGCGTTGTGGCCGCCCAGCCCGGAGACGCCGCCGCCGCGGCGCGCCCCGGAGCCGCAGACCATGACCGACTCCACGTCGGTCTGCACCCCCCACTGCTGGGCCGGGGTCTCGAGCCGCGCACGGTTGGAGGCCCACGGCCAGTCCAGGTCGCCGTGGAAGATGTGCCCGCCGGGCATCGCCAGGTCGGCCTCGACGTCCTGCGGGAGGCCGCTCTCGATGCAGGGGTTGCCCTCGGCGTCGCGGGCGAGACAGGTCGCGAGCGGCTCCTCGAGGTGCTCGTCGATGGCGGCGAGCGCCCGTTCCACCGCCAGCTTCCTGGTGGCGTCGCGGTCGGCGTCGAACAGCGCGGCCGGCAGGTGCATCCCGACGTAGGTGAGGGTGTGCGTCCCCTCGGGCGCGCCGCCGAGGACGCTCGGGTCCGTCAGGGAGGGGCAGATGACCGTGCCCGGGACGACCGACGGCACGCGGCCCGCGGCCGCCTCGGCGTACGCCGCCTCCAGCTGTCCGAGACCGGTGCCGACGTGGAGGGTGCCCCCGAAGGCGACCTCGGGGTCGGCACCCGACCTCAGCCGGGGCAGGCGGTCGACCAGCAGGTTGATCGACAGCTGCGACCCCTGCGGCTTGGTCTCGGCGTCCTCGCCCTCACCCATGAGGATGCGCAGCACCCAGGGCGCGACGTTGGCCAGCACGTGGCGCGTGAGCACGCTGCGCTGGGTGGCGCCGTCGTGCCAGTGGACCTCGGCAGCGTCGGCCTCGGCGGTGATGCACGAGACGCCCGCGCCGGTGATGATCTCGGCCCCGGCGTCACGCGCCGCCCGCTCGAGCGCCACCGTGAGCGCACCCATGCCACCGACCGGCACCCGCCACTCGCCGGTGCCGTTGCCGATCCGGTGGTAGAGGAAGCACCGGTTCTGCGCGAGCGAGGCGTCGTGCAGTGATGCAAATGTCCCGATGACGGCGTCGCTGGCGACGACACCGCGCACGGTGTCGTCGGTGAACCGGCGTCGGAGGGCCTCGCCGAGGGGGGAGGTCACGAGGTCGCGCCACACCTCCTCGGACACCTGCCCGCGGACGTCGCGCTCGACGGGCAGGGGCTCGAGGAGGCTGGGTGCCACCACGGCGGCGAGCTCACCCACGTCGCGGTGGAAGGCACACCACGCCTCGTACTCGTCGTCGCCTCCGGTCAGCTCCCGGAACGACGCGTTGGTCGCCTCGCCCTCAGGGCGCTCCACCAGGAGGCCGGCGGGATCTCCCTCGCGCAGGACGGGGGCGTAGGACGAGGTGGGGCGTGAGGCAAGCGTGACGTCGAGCCCCAGGTCGTCGATCACCTGCTGCGGCAGCACCGAGACCAGGGACGCATAGCGCGGGAACCGTGCCGGCTGGCCAGTGAAGCGCGAGGCCGAGACTGCCGCCCCACCCACGTGACCGAGCCGCTCCAGCACGAGGACGGACATGCCCGCACGCGCGAGGTAGGCCGCGGCGGTTAGTCCGTTGTGGCCACCTCCGACCACGGTCACGTCATACGCTTGCTTCTCCGACTCCACCGTCACAACCTAGCCGTGCCGTCCTCCGGGGGAGGGGAACAGTGGCCATCGCTCTCCAGGTGCGGCCTGCCGCGCTGCTGCTGGCGGTCCTCGCCGTCGGCTGGATGGCCGTGGCCAGCCGGCCGGAGCAGGTGCTCGGCTCGGAGATGTGGCCGGCAGGGCTCGCGGCGGCCGTGGTGTTCTCCGGCTCCCGCCGCGCCGCGCCGTACGCCGTGGTGCTGGTGGGTCTCACGGCGATCGCCACCTTCTGGCTCGGTGGCCGCCCCCTCGACTTCGCGCTGCTCGCCGGTCCGGCGGTGGCGGCCGAGGCGGCGGTGGTGGCCTGGATCCTCACGCGACGCGGTGCCGGGCGCCCCCGGCTGCGCACCCGCGCTGACCTGCGCGTCCTCCTGGTGGCGGTGCTGGCGGGGGCTCTCGTGGCGGGCGTGGTCCTCGGCGTCGGTGCCGCCGTCCTGGCTGACCGCTCACCGCTGCTGACGGCGCTCGGCACGGTGGTGGGTCACACGTCCTCGGCCCTGGTGCTGCTGCCGCTGCTCCTCGAGACCGACCGCCACCCGGGTGGCTCGAGGACGGAGCGGTGGCTGCGGTGGCTGGTGCTCCTCCTCTCCGCGGCGATCGTGTTCGTCCCCCACGACTTCCCGGCAGTGCTCTTCCTGGTCATCCCCGTCCTGGGCTGGACTGCCGTGCGCGGGTCGCTCGTGGAGGCGCAGCTGCAGCTGCTCGCCGTCACGACGGTCGGGACCGTGCTGACCAGCTTCGGTTTCGGGCCGCTGGCCGAGGTCCGGGGCCGCTACGCGCTGCCGGAGGACGTGTCCGGCATCGTCCTCCAGAGCTTCCTCATCAGCTGCGCCCTCGTGGTCATCCCGCTGTCGTTGTCGAGGTCTCAGCAGCTGGGGGCCGTCGAGCGCGCCGAGGGGGAGAGCGACCTGTTCCGCCGGCTGATCGACAGCGCCCACGTCGCGATCATCGGCACCGACGAGATCGGCCGCGTGACGCTGTTCAACCCGGGTGCCGAGCGGCTGCTCGGCTACCGCGCCGATGACGTGATGGGGGAGTTCACGACCATCTTCCACACGCGGGACGCGGTGAGCGAGAAGGCGTCGGAGCTCGGCGTGCCCGACGACTTCATGCACGTCGCACTCGCGATGGCAGAGCCGGAGAACGCCGAGCAGCACATGAGGTTCCGGCGTCAGGACGGCACGGAGCGCACCCATGCGATCACCCTCTCCCGGGTGCACGACGCCACCGGGCGGGTGACCGGCTACGTCGCCACGTCGCAGGACGTCACCGACGAGCTCGCGGCTCGCGAAGCCCTCGTCGAGTCCCTCGAGGCCGAGCGTCAGGCGGTCGAGCGGCTGCAGGAGGTCGACCGGGTCAAGGACACCTTCGTGTCCTCGGTGAGCCACGAGCTGCGCACCCCGATCACGAGCATCGTCGGCTACCTCGAGATGCTGCTGGAGGGGGAGATGGGGCCGCTGTCCAGTGCCCAGACCTCGGCCCTGACGCGCGTCGACGCCAACAGCAAGCGGCTGCTCTCGCTCATCGATGAGCTGCTGACCCTGTCGCGGATGCACGAGCGAGGCACCGGCGAGATCGAGCTGGTCGACCTGCGGGAGGTGGCGAGAACGGCGTACGACGTGGTCGCGCCCAGCATCGCCGGGCGTGCCCTCGACGCCTCCCTCGTCGTGCCCGAGCAGCCCGTGCTGGTCTCCGGCAACGCCGAGATGCTCGAACGGATGCTGCTCAACCTGCTCGGGAACGCCGTGAAGTTCACCCACGAGGGCGCGGTGTCGCTGTGGCTCCAGGTGGTCGGCCAGGAGGCGGTGCTGTCCGTGCGTGACACCGGGATCGGGATCCCGGTGGAGGAGCAGCAGCACCTGTTCAGTCGCTTCTTCCGTTCCTCCCTGGCCCAACGGCACGCCATCCAGGGCAGCGGCCTGGGTCTCTCGATCGCGCTGTCGGTCGTCGAGGCCCACGCGGGCTCGATCGAGGTCACCAGCTCGCCGGGGGAGGGGACGACCTTCCGGGTGCGGCTGCCCGTGGCGACCAGCGGGAATCCCGGGTCTGCGGCGGGTGTTGTCGTCGGCAGACCCTGAGGAGGTACGCCGATGCCGGCGATCACCGTCGACGACCTGACCGTCCTGCCCCGCATCCCCGCCCCCGGGCTGGGCGACCAACCGCGTCCGGTGTGGCAGGTGTCCACCGCGCCGCAGGGCTACGAGGGCGAGGGCTTCCCGGTCCGGCGGGCGTTCGCCGGTCTCGACCTGGCCCACCTCGACCCGTTCATCATGATGGACCAGATGGGCGAGGTGGAGTACGCGCCCGGTGAGCCCAAGGGCACCCCGTGGCACCCTCACCGCGGCTTCGAGACCGTGACCTACATGATCGACGGCGTCTTCGACCACCACGACTCGCACGGCGGCGGCGGCACGATCACCAACGGCGACACCCAGTGGATGACCGCGGGCTCGGGGATCCTGCACATCGAGACCCCGCCGGAGTGGCTGGTCACCTCGGGGGGCCTGTTCCACGGCATCCAGCTCTGGGTCAACCTGCCGCGCGACGCCAAGCTGAGCGACCCGGCGTACCAGGACATCGGGTCGAGCCGGGTGACGCTGCTGACGGGGCAGGGCGGTGACAGCCTGGTCCGCGTGATCGCGGGGTCCGTGGCCGGGCACGAAGGGCCGGGCCGCACCCACACCGACATGACGCTGCTCCACGCCACGGTCGAGCCGGGTGCGCGCCTCGAGCTGCCGTGGACCGTCGAGCACAACGCGCTGGCCTACGTGCTCTCGGGCAGCGGCCGGGCGGGTGTCGACGGGCCTGAGGTGCATGCCGGCCAGGCGGTGCTGTTCGGCAACGGCGACTACCTCAGCCTGGCGGGCTCGGAGCGGCAGGACAGCCGTACGCCCCGTCTCGAGGTGATCGTGCTCGGCGGCCGCCCGATCCGCGAGCCGCTGGCCTGGGCCGGGCCGTTCGTGATGAACACCAAGGCCGAGGTGCTCCAGGCCTACGAGGACTTCCAGCGGGGCCACTTCGGCCACATCCCCGCCTGACTCCCGCGCTCCTGCCGGCGGTCCCGGGTCAGCCGGTGGCGGCGTACGTCGCCACGGCGGCGAGGAACATGCCGTGCGACCACAGCAGCGGGTGGGCGCTGGGACCCCACCGCTCGAGCCACTCGTCCAGGACCGCCGGGGCCAGCAGCGGCAGGACCTGCTCGGGCAGCAGCAGGTCGTCGTCGGCCGTCGAGACCACCCAGTCGAGGAGCTCGGCGCTGCGCCCGGTCCGGCCGCTCCGGGCGTGGTGCCACGCGAGCAGCGCGGCCAGGACCGGCCACTGCCCGCCGCCGTAGAAGGTGTCGGCCTCGTAGCGGTGGACACCGCCGGCGGTGAGCCGCTCCTCGACCTGCTCCACCGTCGCGACGACGAGCGGGTCGTCCAGGGGCAGCACGTCGTAGAGAGCACCGACTGCGAGCAGCGAGGCATCGACGTCGGTCCCGTCGAGCCACTTCACGAGCGCGCCGTCGCGCGTCCCGCGCTCGCGGATCAGCGCGACGCACCGGTCCGCGACGTCGCCGGCGGCCGTGGCGAGCTCGGCCGGGAGCACCGCCAGGCGGACCGCCGCCCGCAGGCCGGCCGCGACCCCGGCGAGGGTGGTGACGTGGGTCCGGTCCCGGTTCTCCTCCCACCAGTCGCGGCAGGTGTCGGTGCCGGTGGCGACCAGGTAGCGGACCGCGACCGTGATCGCTGGGGTGTGCCGCACCGCGTCGCGCCCGGCCCGCGCCAGGTGTCGCTCGAGCGCCCAGAGCCAGGTGCCGTAGCCGTCGACCTGGAAGTTCCACCAGTCGTCGAGCTGCCGAGTGCCGTCGAGCCGGTAGCGGGCGGGGAGGTAGTCGGAGTCGTCGGGTCGCCGCCCCTCCGCGAGCATGGCGACCACCCGGCCGACGGCCGGCGCCTCGCGCTCGAGGACCTGGCCGCACCAGGTGTGGAACCGGTCCGCCTGCTCGACCAGCCCGGCGGCGCTCGCGCCCTCGGCGATGAAGGCACCGTCGCGGAACCAGCTGTAGCGGTAGGGCGCGAAGTGCGGTGAGGCCGGCCAGGCGCCACCGGCGTCCTGGTGCTGCTGGAGCAGGGTTCGCGACCGCTCGCAGAGCGGCTGCCAGTGCGCGGGGACGCGGTCGGGACCGGGCATGCGGAGGGACGGTAGCCCACCGTCGCGGAGTCCGCGACGCGGGACGTCGGGCGACGAGGGCTTGACAGCAGGCCGGGATCCGGGTGACGGTGTAACCGCTTTCAGAAACCGGTTACACCCCCCTGACGATCCCCCGGAGGTCTCGTGCCGCGCAGCACCATCCGCGACGTCGCCCGTCACGCGGGCGTCTCGATCGCGACGGTCTCGCGGGTGATGCGGGACTCGGCTGCGGTGCGCCCCGACACCCGGGACCGGGTGATCGACGCGGCCCGCGAGCTCGAGTTCGTCCCCAGCCAGCTAGGCCGCCAGCTCGCCGAGCGCCGCTACGCCGCCAACGGCATCGTCTTCCCCGACCTGTCCGGCCCCTACTACGCGGAGGTGGTCCTGGGCTACGAGAACGTCGCCGCCGAGCTGCGGCGCTCGGTCCTCATCCTCTCCACCCAGGGTCGCCCGGATGCCGACCTGGCCGTCCGCGAGATGGCAGACCGCTGCGACGGCCTGGTCGTGCTCGGTCGTACCGTCAGCGACGAGGTCGTGGAGCAGCTGGCGGCGCGGGGGACCCGCATCGTGCTGGTCGCCCGGCCACCCATCGGCGAGATCGACTCCGTCAACGCCGACAACCGCGACAGCGCGGTCGCGCTCGGTGAGCACCTCGTGGCCGGCGGGGCGCGCAGCATCACCTTCGTCGGCGACCCGGACACCTCGCCGGACGTCGCCGAGCGCTGGGAGGGGTTGAAGCGCGCCGCCGGGGCCACCGGAGCCGTCGTCGACCTGGTCCCCGTCGACGACCTCGGCGAGCATGCCGGCGCCGCCGCAGCCTCCCGGCTGCTCGATCGCCAGGACACCACCCCCTTGCCCGACGCGCTGGCGTGCGCCAACGACGAGCTGGCCCTGGGGCTGCTCCACCGGCTCCGCGAAGCCGGCGTCGACGTCCCGGGGGAGGTCCAGGTCAGCGGGTGGGACGACGTCATGGCAGCCCGCTACGCCGACCTCACCACCGTCCGCCAGCCGATGCGCGAGCTCGGTGCGACCGCCGCCCGTGCCCTGGACGCGGTCATCACCGGCGGCCGGGTCGGACCGGTCCACGAGCTCCTGCCGACCCAGCTGGTGGTCCGCGGGTCGACCGCGGTCCGCCCCGACACCCCCTGACCCCCCGAAGCACCCGCACACCCCCACGAAAGGTCACAACGCATGAGATCCCGACGGACCGCCAGCGTGCTGGCAACCCTGACCGCGGCCTCCCTGGTCCTCACGGCCTGCGGCCGCGACGACGCCGGCGCCGGCAGCGAGGCACAGAGCGAGGAGATCGGTTCCGGCGCCGCCGAGGGCACGATCGAGGTGTGGGCGATGGGCACCGAGGGCGAGGCGCTGCAGGACTTCTCGGCCGCCTTCGAGGAGGCCAACCCCGACGCGACCGTCGAGGTCACCGCAGTGCCCTGGGAGTCCGCTCACGACAAGATCTCCGGGGCGATCGCCAGCGGCGAGACCCCGGACGTGAGCCTCATCGGCACCACGTGGATGGGTGAGTTCGCCGAGGCCGGCGGCCTGATGCCCACGCCGGAGAACCTGGTGGACGAGGCCGACTTCTACCCCGGTCCGTGGGCCTCCACCGAGGTGGGCGGCACGTCCTACGGCGTTCCCTGGTACGTCGAGACCCGGGTCCTCTACTACCGCAAGGACCTCGCCGAGAAGGTCGGCTGGGACCAGGCCCCCCAGACCTGGGACGAGCTGAAGACCTTCGCCCAGGACCTCGAGGACAAGGCGGGCGTGGAGTACGGCATCAACCTGCCGCCGGGCCAGACCGGCTCGTGGCAGACGATGATGCCGTTCGCGTGGTCCAACGGCGCCAGCCTCACCAACGAGGACGGCACCGAGTACACCATCGACAGCCCCGAGATGGCCGAGGCGCTGGAGTTCTACAAGACCTTCTTCGACGAGGGCCTCTCCCCGACGCGGCTGCTCGACGCCGGTGAGCTGGAGAGCGGGTTCGCCAAGGACACCTTCGGCTCCTTCATCTCCGGCCCCTGGCACATCGGCCTGATCGAGGAGCAGGGCCTCACGGAGGAGCAGTTCGCCGTGGCGCCGTTGCCGGGCCCGGACGGCGCCCCCGGCAACTCGTTCGTGGGCGGCGGTGACCTCGCGGTCTTCCAGGACGCCGAGAACCCCGAGGCCGCCTGGAAGTACGTCAAGTGGCTGACCGAGGCGGAGACCCAGCAGGCCTGGTACGAGGAGGTCAACGGTCTTCCGGCCGTGCCGGCCGCGTGGCAGTCGGGCGACCTCGCCGAGGACGAGCAGCTGCAGGTCTTCGGTCAGCAGCTCGAGAGCGCGTCGGCACCGCCGGCGGTCCCGACCTGGGAGCAGGTCGCTGCCTCCATCGACGGTCTCGTGGAGCAGGTCACCAAGGGTGACCTCGCCCCGGAGGAAGCCGTGACGCAGATGCAGTCCGAGGCCTCGTCGATCGGCACCGGGCTCTGAGCATGGCCACCCTCACGGCACGGAGGTCCCGGTCGCCCAGGTCATCTGGCGCGACCGGGGCCCCGTCCCGTCCCGTGAACCCGGTACGCCGGCAGCAGGCCGTCGCGGCCTGGGTCCTGGCGCTGCCGTTCATGGCGCTCTTCCTGGTGTTCACCGCCGGGCCCGTGCTCGCGAGCCTCGGGATGAGCTTCACCGACCTGCGCAGCACCGACATCCGCACGCCGTTCGCCGTGGAGTTCGTCGGCCTCGACAACTACACCCAGCTTCTCGCCGACCCCGTCTTCCGCAAGGTCACCGTCAACACCCTCTTCTACCTGCTCCTCGGGGTGCCGCTGACGATGGCGGTTGCGCTGACCGTCGCCGTGGCCCTCAACCACCTCCAGCGTGCCAAGGGCTTCTTCCGCGTCGGCTTCTACCTGCCCGTGGTGACCAGCATCGTCGCCGTGTCGGTGGTGTGGAAGTTCCTGCTGCGCGACGAGGGCGGCCTCGTCAACACCGTCATCGCCTGGTTCGGCGTCGACGGCCCCGGCTGGCTCGACAGCACCACCACGGCGCTGCCGTCGCTGGTCGTGATGTCGGTGTGGCGCAACTTCGGCACGCTCATGGTGATCTTCCTGGCGGCCCTGCAGACCGTCCCACGGGAGCTACTCGAGGCCGCGGAGAGCGACGGCGCCAGCGCCTGGTCGCGGTTCCGCCACGTCACGCTGCCGCTGCTGCGGCCGACCCTGCTCTTCGGCGCCGTCATCACCAGCATCGGCTACCTGCAGTTCTTCGAGGAGGCCTTCGTCATGACGAAGGGCGGCCCGTTGAACTCGACCCGATCGGTCACGTTCTTCACCTTCGACCAGTGGGGCTTCGGCAACTACTCCCTGGGAGCGGCCGCCGCCTACCTGCTGTTCCTCGCCATCGTGCTCCTGACCTGGCTGCAGTTCCGGCTGCTCCGCGACAAGGACTGAGACATGAGCCAGACCCTCGACCCCGCCACCGCCGCCGGCACGACGTCCGCGGCCGAGCCCGAGCACGTCCCCCAGCGGCGGCCGAAGTCCCGGGAGGGCAACCTGCGCACCCCCGGCTGGCTGTACGGCGTGATGGCCGCCGGCCTGGTGCTGGTCGTGATCCCGTTCGTCTGGATGGTCATCTCCTCGTTCAAGTCCGAGGGCGAGGTCATGGCCGTCCCGCCGACCTGGTGGCCGGAGAACCCCACGCTCTCGAACTACGAGCAGCTCTTCAGCAGGCTCGACTTCCCGACGTACTTCGCGAACTCCGCGATCGTGGCGGGCACCGTGGCCGCGGGCAACATGGTCTTCTGCGCGATGCTCGGCTATGCGCTGGCCAAGCTCGACTTCCCCGGCAAGCGGCTGGTCTTCGGGCTCGTGCTCGGGACGCTCATGGTCCCCGGCGTGGTGACCTTCATCCCGCTCTTCGTGCTGACGGTCAACATCGGGCTCGCCAACTCGCTCACCGGCATGATCCTGCCCTTCCTGGCCGGCCCGTTCGGCGTCTTCCTCATGCGCCAGTTCATCCTCAGCCTGCCGGACGAGCTGATCCAGGCAGCCCGCGTCGACGGCGCGGGGGAGCTGCGCATCTTCTTCTCCGTGATCCTGCCGCTGTGCTGGCCGGCCCTGGCCACGCTCGGCGTCCTCACCTTCCTGGCGCAGTGGAACAACTTCCTCTGGCCGCTGGTGATCGCATCGGACGAGGACAAGTACACGCTCCCGGTCGCGCTGGCACTCTTCGCGATCGGCCAGAACTCCACGAAGTACGGCCTGCTGCTCGCGGGCTCGGTCGTCGTGGTGGTGCCGGTGCTCCTCGTGTTCCTGGCGCTGCAGCGCCGGATCATGGAGGGCATCGCGATGACCGGCATCAAGTAGCCGCCCCGCGGCCCCCCACTCGCACAACCCAAGTGATCACCTCAACCTCGGGAGAGAACCGATGACAGCACGACGGACAGCGATGGCCGCCCTCGCGGCCACGACGGCCCTCGGCGTCGGCGCCGGGCTCCTGGCGCCGAGCCAGGCCGCACCCGCCCCGGCCCCGGCGGCCGAGCACGCCGACCGCGACCACGAGCGCGGGAACGCCCGCGCGCCGAAGGGACTGCTGAAGAAGTACGCACGCGACACGTGGCGCTCCTTCGAGGCGATGACCATCGAGGAGACCGGCCTCCCCGACGACAACATCGGTGGCTCGCTCAGGCCGGGCACGCGCGGCCAGTACACCTCGCCGACCAACATCGGGGCCTACCTCTGGAGCACCGTCACCGCCCGGGACATCGGCCTGATCTCGCGTCGTGAGGCGCGCAGCCGGATGCGGACCACGCTCCGGTCGGTGGCCCGTCTCGAGCAGCACGAGCCGAGCGGCATGTTCTACAACTGGTACTCCCCGACGACGGGGGAGAAGCTGACGGCGTTCCCCGGCAGCGGCGACCCGATCAAGCCCTTCCTCTCCAGCGTGGACAACGGGTGGCTCGCCACCGGGCTGCTGCTGACCTCGCGCGCCGAGCCCGCACTCGCCGCCAAGGCCGACGCCATCCGCGAGGAGATGGACTTCTCCTGCTACTACAACCCCGAGGTCAACCAGATCCGCGGTGGCTTCTGGGACGAGGACCCGGAGAATCCCGCCAACCCGAAGGCCAACTACTGCGACATGCCGCAGGACGTCTGGTACACCGGCCACCACTACGGCGCCTTCAACACCGAGCCCCGGATGGCGTCCTACCTCGGCATCGCCGAGGGCCAGATCCCGCAGGAGCACTACTTCGGCACCTACCGGACCTTCCCGAACGACAACTGTGACTGGGCGTGGACCGAGACCAAGCCGGTCGGGGAGTGGAAGACCTACCTGGGCGTCGACGTCTTCGAGGGCGCCCTGCCCTACCGCGACGCGAACATCGTCCCGACCTGGGGCGGCAGCATGTTCGAGGCACTGATGGTGCCGCTCTTCGTGCCCGAGGAGGAGTGGGGCCCGAAGTCGTGGGCCATCAACCACCCGCTCTACGTCCGCGGCCAGATCCAGCACGGCATGAAGGACGCCGACTACGGCTACTGGGGCTTCAGCCCGTCCAACAACCCCGCCGGCGGCTACCGCGAGTACGGCGTCGACGCCCTCGGCCTCGATGGCGCCGGCTACACCTCCGACCAGGAGCGGACCGACTGGAACCAGCCCTTCGAGGGCTGCCGCGAGGGTGACCCGAACCCGCCCGCGGAGTACGGCGACGGTGTGGTCACTCCGCACGCGTCGTTCCTGGCGCTGCGCTACGCCCCCCGGGCCGCGATCCGCAACCTGCAGCGCATCCGCGACGACTTCGACGCCTACGGCAAGGGCGGCTTCTACGACGCCGTCGCCGTGCGCAGCGGCGAGGTCAGCAAGCGCTACCTGTCCCTGGACCAGGGCATGATCATGGCCGCCCTCGGCAACGCGCTCGCTGACGACAACATGCGTGACTACGTCTCCCGCGGTGAGCTGACGGCCACGGTGCGTCCGCTCATGCAGATGGAGGAGTTCTCGGCGGGGAGGCGCTGAGTCCTCGTGACACGCCCCAACATCCTGCTCGTCGTCGCAGACGACCACGCTGCCAACGCGGTCGGCTGCTACGGCGGCCCGCACGCCGTCACGCCGCGCATCGACACGATCGCGGCGGACGGCATGCGGTTCACGCAGTGCGGGTGCACGAACTCGTTGTGCGCGCCGAGCCGGGCCACGATCCTGACCGGCACCTACAACCACGTGAACGGGGTGACCACCCTGTCCACCGAGTTCGACGCGCGGCAGCCGGCGTTCCCGGAGCTGCTCCGGGACGCCGGCTACCGCACGGCCCTCATCGGCAAGTGGCACCTCGGCCACGGGGGCGTCCACGACCCCCGGGGCTTCGACCACTGGGAGGTGCTCCCCGACCAGGGCGACTACCACGACCCGACGTTCCTCACGATGGACGGCGGCTCGCACGTCCGTCCGGGCTACGCGACGGACCTGATCACCGACCTGTCCCTGGACTGGCTGGGCTCGGTCGAGAGCGCCGACGAGCCATGGTGCCTCCTGGTGCAGCACAAGGCGCCTCACCGGCCCTGGGAGCCGGCGCCCCGGCACGCCGAGCTCACGTTCGAGTCGGCGGGGTCGCCCCCGGACACGTTCCACGACGACTACGCCCACCCGGCGACCGCCGCGCGCGACGCCCGGATGCGGGTGGCCCGCGACCTGAACCTCGAGGACCTCAAGGAGGACCCGCCCCTCGACGTCGTCGCCGACCCGGCGGCGTACGCCGGCTGGGCGCTCGACCGCTACCTGACCGACTACCTCCGCTGCGTCGTCGCGGTCGACGAGGGCGTGGGCCGGCTGCTCGACCACCTCGACGAGACCGGGCAGGCAGACGACACCGTCGTCGTCTACACCAGCGACCAGGGCTTCTTCCTGGGCGAGCACGGCTGGTACGACAAGCGCTTCATGTACACGGAGTCGCTGCAGATGCCGCTCCTGGTGCGTTACCCGCGGCTCGTGGCGCCCGGGTCGGAGTCCGACGCCCTGGTCCTCAACGTCGACTTCGCCCAGACCTTCCTCGACCTGGCCGGGGTGCCCGCCCACGACCGGATGCAGGGCCGTTCGCTGGCACCGCTCCTCGCGGGCCAGGAGCCCGGCGACGTCGGGTGGCGCGAGAGCGCCTACTACCGCTACTGGGAGCACCTCGACGGCTGCCACCACGTGGCAGCACACCGCGGCGTGCGGACCCGCGACCGCAAGCTCGTCCACTACTACGGCTCCGGCTGCGGCCAGCCGGGCGCCTCCGGGGACGAGACCCCCGAGGAGTGGGAGCTCTTCGACCTGGCCGACGACCCGCAGGAGCTCCACAGCGTGCACGACGACCCCGCGTACGCCGACGACCTGGCCCGGCTGCGCGCCGAGCTCGACGCCCTGGCGACCAGCCTGGGCGACACCATCCCGACCAGCACCCCCACCCACACCAAGGAGATCGTGTGACCATCGACGCCCGCAGCGACTGGGAGACCCGGATCGGGATCCGCAGCGGACACGCCTTCGGCGGCCAGGCCCCGGCCCTCGAACCCCCGGTCGGCCTGACGGCGGAGGCCGGCGGCCACCAGGTGACGCTGACGTGGGAGCCGGTGGCCGGCGCGATCGGCTACCAGGTGCACGTCGCCGACACGGTCGACGGCCCGTTCGAGCCGCTCGACCACAGCGGCCGCGACGTGCTGTCGGTCCCGCACCCGCCGTACGTGGACACCACCGGGACGCCCGGGCAGGAGCGCTGGTACGCCGTCAGCTCACTGTCCGACGTCCACGTCAGCGGTCCGCTGTCCACCCCGGTGGCCGCGACGCCGCTGGAGCAGGCCGGCGGGGTGACGGTGTCGGTCGACGCCGGCTCCGACCTCGGCGAGCTGCCGCGACCCTGGCGCATGATGATCGGCAGCGAGCACCTCTCGCACGCCCTGTCCGAGGAGACCACGGCCGGACGGGTGATCGGCGAGGAGCTGACCAGCGCGCTGAGCGCCGCCCACCGAGAGCTGGGCGTCACCCACGTCCGCGCCCACGGCATCTTCTGCGACGACGTCGCCGTCTACCGCGAGGAGAACGGCGAGGCGGTCCACGACTTCACCGGCGTCGACCGGGTCTACGACCACATCCGCTCCCTCGGTCTCTACCCGGTCGTCGAGGTCTCCTTCATGCCGCACGACCTGGCGAGCGACCCGTCCAAGACGGTCTTCGACTACGGCGCCATCGTGTCCCCGCCGAAGGACTGGGAGCGGTGGTACGACCTGGTGCGCGACTTCACCGCCCACCTGCTCGAGCGTTACGGCGACGAGGTCGTGGAGCACTGGTCGTTCGAGGTGTGGAACGAGGCCAACCTCGAGGTCTTCTGGTCCGGGACGCCGGAGGAGTTCCTCAAGCTCTACGACGTCACCGCCGCGGCGGTGCGCGACGTCGACGAGCGGTTGCTGGTCGGCGGGCCGTCGTCGGCGGCCGCCGGCTGGTGCGAGGAGCTGCTCGCCCACGCCGAGCGGTCCGGCGCACCGGTCGACTTCCTGACAACGCACACCTACGGCGCCCCGCCGCTGGACTTCCGGCCGATGCTGGAGCGGTACGGTCGCGCCGGCACCCCCATCTGGTGGACCGAGTGGGGCGTCACCCCCACCCACTTCTACGACGTCTCGGACGCCGTCTTCTCCGGCACCTTCCTGGCGCGGGGCATGAAGTCCGCGATGGGCCGCATCGAGGCGCTGTCCTACTGGGTGGTCTCCGACCACTTCGAGGAGCTCGGCCGGCCGCCCGCGCTGCTGCACGGCGGGTTCGGGCTGCGGACCGTCGGCGAGCTGCGCAAGCCGCGGTGGTGGGCGCTGGCCATGCTCGAGCAGCTCGGTGAGCAGCGTCTCGGCGTGACCGCAGGCGGTGACGGCGGCGGCTCGCTCGTCGAGGTCGTGGCGGCGAAGGCCGGCGACGGCACCCACACGGTCGCCCTGTGGAACGCGACCCTCGACCAGACCAAGGCGACGGGGTCCGCCCCGCTCGCCCGCGACGTGGCCGTCGAGGTCACCGGCCTCGAGCCCGGGGCGGCGTACGCGCTGACCCACGAGCGGGTCGACGAGGAGCACTCCAACATCACACGGGTGTGGGGCGAGCTGCGCGAGGACGGCCAGGACTGGCCGACCGCGGAGCAGTGGGAGGTGCTGCGCGACGCCGACCGGCTCGAGGACCTCGAGCCGGTGCGCCGGCTGACCGCAGACCAGGCGGGCAGCCTGCGCGTCGACACGGTGCTGCCGATGCCGGCGATGAGCCTCCTGACGCTCACGCCGACGTCCTGACCCGGGGGCGGCGGCCCCTCCCGGGTGGGCCGCCGCCAGGGGTCACCAGCCGCCGGTGCCCGAGACGGCTACTTGTCGTCGTTCGCTGCGTCGTCTGCCGCGTCCTCCGCGGCGTCCCGGGCGTCGTCCCGGAGGTCCTGGGCCTGTTCCTGCTCGTCCTCGGCCTGGTCCCGCCTGTCCTCGGCAGCGTCCGCGGCCCGATCCTCGCCGTCCTCCCGCTCGTCGCGGTCGCCCG
Organism: Nocardioides coralli; assembly: GCF_019880385.1. Taxonomy (NCBI): domain Bacteria; kingdom Bacillati; phylum Actinomycetota; class Actinomycetes; order Propionibacteriales; family Nocardioidaceae; genus Nocardioides; species Nocardioides coralli. Next base: position 2,611,823 of record NZ_CP082273.1, on the reverse strand, counting down.
ACCCCTGGGGGCCCTGCCCGGTCTGCGGGGCAGGAGCCGCCGGCGCGGACGACTGCGGGGCAGGGGCGGGTGCCGACCCCGGGGAGTCGTGACGCTCCGTCGTCGACGTGGGGGCGCTGGCCCTCCCCGCAACCGACGTGGAGCGCTCCCGCTCGTCCCGGGCGCCGGTCGGCGGGATCGCGGGACGCGAGACACTGCGCTGGTCGTCCTCGACGGACGGACCGCGCGGGGGAACGGGGGAGTCGTCCACGATGCCGTCGGGCGACAGCAGCACCGTCGCACGGTCGAAGACCTGCTGGACCGGGTCCGGCAGTACGTCGGCGACACCGGCGCCCACGCCGGCGGCGAGGGCCAGCGAGGTGCCGAGCACGGTCTGCCCCGTCGCGCCGAGACCCACGATCCAGGCAGCGACCCAGCGCCGGCCGGTGACTCGGCGGTCGGGGACCTCCGCAGCGGCACCGGCCTTCGTCAGCAGCTCGGGCTCGAGCAGGGCGAGCAGCTCGGCCGAGGGCTGCGGCGTCGTGACGGGGAACGCGTCCTCGAGGCCCCGCGAGAGGCGTCGGAGGTCGCGGTCGACCAGGCGGCGGATCATGGCGTCACCACCCCCTGTCCCGGCGTCGGCAGGACCGCGGACGGTTGCCGGCCGCGGAGTGCCGCCAGGCCCCGTCGTTGCAGTGCCTTGACAGCGCCCGGGGGCTTGCCGAGCACCTCCGCGACCTGGGCGACCGTGAGGTCCGCCAGCAACCGCAGCTCGAGGACCTCGCGCTGGTCGGGTGACAGGAGGAGCAGCAGGTCCCGCACGTCGCGGTCCTCGACCCGGAGCAGTGCTTCGTGCTCCGCGCTCTCGCACAGGCGGGTGTCGTCCTCCTCCGCCCACTCCGCGAGCACGGGCCGTCGGGACCGACGCCGGAGCTCGTCGACGAGGCGGCGCCGCGCCACGGTGAAGACGAAGGCCACGAACTGGTCGGGGCCGCCGACGAAGCCGTCGAGGCCCCGGAACACCGCGAGGAAGACCTCACTGGTCAGGTCGTCGGGCTCCCGGGAACCCCGCGCGTGGAGGAAGGCGCGGACCCGCGGGGCCAGGCAGAGCCACACCTCCGTGCACGCCCACTGCTCGCCGCGGCGCGCGGCATCGAGGGTGTGCTGGTCGGGGGGTTGCACATGCTGAGAATGGGACACGCTGCAGCCTCTTGTCCGCCGAATGCGGAAGTGCTGCGCGCGGTTGTGCAGGTCTTGCCGACGGACTGGGTCTCGACCCGGAGGACTTCGTCCGACCGCCCGAGCGACAGTCCGCAGGCCCGGGGGGTACGGGTCGCCACGAGACGACTCGTCGGTCAGGCGACGTCGGTCTCCATGGCGGCGACGTACTCCTTCTTCATCTGTCGCCACGCCTCGTCGGTCATGGTGCGCCGCCAGTACGGCGAGCACGACATGTCGCTGCGTCGCAGACCTCGCTCGGCCAGCAGGTGGCGGCGGATGGCCCGGATCTCGTCGGCCTCGCCGTGGACGAAGGCGTGGACGCGGCCGGCCGGGAACACGAGCTCCCGCACGGCGGCCGGCAGCAGATCGGCGTCGGTCTCCTCGCCGGTGCGGTGCAGCCACAGCAGGTCCAGGGACCCCGGGCTGGTCAGCGTTACCTCGTGGTCGGGGCCGTCGCAGAGCAGCCGGACGGTCACCGGGGCTGCCGCAGGCACCGCCTCGAGCGAGGCGGCGATCGCCGGGAGTGCGGACTCGTCACCGACCATGAGGTGCCAGTCGGCCGACGGGTCGGGGCGGTAGCCGCCACCGGGTCCCTCCAGGACGAGCAGGTCTCCGGGCCGGGCGGTCGCGGCCCAGGGACCGCCGACGCCGTCGTCGCCGTGGACCACCACGTCGAGCGTCAGCCGGCCCGTGGCGGGGTCCCAGCGCCGTACGGTGTAGCGGCGCCGGACCGGCCACAGCTCGCGGGGCCGCTGCTCGCGGACGGCACCGGGGTCGAAGCGGCCCCCGTAGTCGGCGCCGGTCGGCGGGATCGCCACGTTGACGTAGGCGTCGGTGTCGGTGGGCATCGCGAACCCGTCGAGCCCCGGTCCGCCGAGCTCGACCCGGACCAGGAGCGGCGTCAGCCACTCCGACCTCAGCACTTCCGCGCAGTAGCTCATGCGCCCTCCCTCATCTCGCTCGCGGTGTTAGGTGACCCTAACTTGTCAGTGGGGAGGGGTGGTGGGCGGGGCGTGGTTCCGCCGCGGGAGTCTCGTGCGGGCGTACGATCGCCGCCGTGGCCTCCGCCAACAGCCGACGTGCCCGGGCGACCCGTCGCCGGCGCCGCCGCGTGGCCGCCGCCGACAACGACCTGCTTCCGGCGGAGTGGGCTGCGCTGCAGGCGGCCTGGGGCGGGTGTGCCTACTGCGGCGTCACCGACCGGCCCCTGCAGCGCGACTGCCTGCTGCCGATCTCGCGCGGCGGCCGCTACACCCTCACCAACGTCGCACCCGCCTGCGGGCCGTGCAACGCCAGCAAGGGCAACCAGGAGGTCACCACCTGGCTGCGCAGCCGGCGGCGTGACGAACGGACGTTCCTGACCCGGCACCTGGCCGTGCAGGCCGAGCTCGCCACCTCACCCGCCTAGGGGCCGCCCGGTGGTTGAGGTGCGAGCGCAGCGAGCCTCGAAACCCCGGTAGCGGCGGGGAGGGCGGACACCTCACACGAGCGTGAGCACGACCCCGAGCACGGCGCAGAGGCCGAGCGTGCGCAGCGGCGACCAGCCGCGGCCCACCAGCAGCACGAGCGCGAGCGCTGTCAGGGCGAAGGCCAGCGGGTCCCAGGTGGCCACGACCGGCACCTCGAGGCCGAGCGGGCCCCAGGCGACGTCGCGGGTCTGGTCGAAGAGCGTGTGCAGCGCGAAGAAGACCGCGAGGCTCCCGATCACGCCCACCACGGCGGCCGTGATCCCGGTGAGGGCCGAGGTCAGGTGGGTGTTGTGGCGCAGCCGCTCGACGTACGGCGCTCCCGCCAGGATGAAGAGGAAGCAGGGCACGAAGGTGACCCACGTCGTCAGCAGCGACGCGACCACCATGGCCAGCCACGGGTCGAGGACACCGGGGTCGCGGTGGCCACCCACACCGGCCACGAACTGCACGACCATGATCAGCGGGCCGGGCGTGGTCTCCGCCAGCGCGAGGCCACGCACCATCTCGCCCGGGGCGAGCCAGCCGTACACCTCGACCGCCTGCTGCGCCACGAACGCGAGCACGGCGTAGGCACCGCCGAAGGTGACGAGGGCGGCGCCGGCGAAGAAGAGACCCTGGTCGACGTAGACGCTGTCCGGGCCCAGGAGCAGCGCGGCCACGAGGACCGGCGCGAACCACAGCACCAGACCGATGCCGACCACCCGCACGGTGCGGCGGCCCGAGGGCGGGTCGTCGTGGAGGGCGTCGTCGCTGATCAACGGCGGGGGCCCGCCGTCGTCGTCGGTGTGCGCGCCGGCGGTACGCAGCACGGGGATGCGCCGGCCGAGCAGCCAGCCGGAGAGGCCGGCGGCCAGCACCACGACGGGGAAGGGGACGCCGGCCACGGTGATCGCGAGGAAGGCGAGGACGGCGAGGACGACCAAGGCACGGTGGTGCAGCGCCCGCGCGCCGACCCGCTGCACCGCCTGCACGACGATCGCGATCACGGCCGGGGCGAGGCCCGCGAAGAGCCCGCTCACCAGCGTGGTGGACCCGGCAGCGAGGTAGAGCGCGGTCAGGCCCAGCAGGGCGACCAGCCCGGGCAGCACGAAGAGACCGCCCGCGACGAGTGCGCCGCGGGTGCCGTTGAGCAGCCACCCGGTGTAGGTGGCCAGCTGTTGGGCCTCCGGCCCCGGGAGCAGCATGCAGAAGTTCAGGGCGTGGAGGAACCGGCCCTGACCGATCCAGCGCCGGCGGTCGACCAGCTCGTGCTGCATGACGGCGATCTGGCCGGCCGGCCCACCGAAGGTCTGGAGCGAGATCCGGAACCACGCCCCGGTCGCCTCGCTGAGGGGGACGGCGTCGGAGTCCGAGCGTGCGGGGGGCGGCGCCACGGGGTCATGCTCGCCGGGCGACACCGTGGCGTCAACGCCGGGAAGACGCAGGGCCCCGGCGCGCTGCCGGGGCCCTGCGTGGATGTCTGGGGTGAGCGACGGGGCTTGAACCCGCGACCCTCGCGACCACAACGCGATGCTCTACCAGCTGAGCTACGCCCACCATGATCGACCCCGGGCTGGCGCCCCGGGCCGGAGAGCAGTGTAGCCCTAGCCCTCTGAGGTCTCCGCATCGGGAGCGGCCTCGTCGCCGGGCTCCTCGGGGATGCCGGTGAGGGACCCGCCGTGCCGCGTCGCGATCTCGCGGGCGCGGTCGGAGTCGGGGCCGGGCTGCGGCACGAAGACCGCCTCCCGGTAGTAGCGCAGCTCCTCGATGCTCTCCTGGATGTCGGCCAGGGCGCGGTGGTTCCCGCGCTTCGGGGGCGACTGGTAGTAGGCGCGGGGGAACCAGCGGCGGGCCAGCTCCTTGATGGAGGAGACGTCGACGATCCGGTAGTGGAGGAACGTGTCGAGCTGCGGCATGTCGCGGGCGAGGAAGGCCCGGTCGGTGGCGACGGAGTTGCCGGCGAGCGGCGGGCGGCTCTGCGGGTCGCAGTGCTCGCGGATGTAGGCGAGCACCTGCTCCTCGGCGTCGGCCAGCGGGATGCCGGAGTCGAGCGCGGCCAGCAGGCCCGACTTCTCGTGCATCGACCGGACGAAGTCGCCCATCTGCTCGAGGGCCTCCGCCGGCGGCTTCACGATGAGGTCGACGCCCTCACCCAGCACGTTGAGGTCGAAGTCGGTCACCAGGGCGGCCACCTCGATCAGGGCGTCCGCGGTCAGGTCGAGGCCGGTCATCTCGCAGTCGATCCACACCAGGCGTTCCTTCACGAGTCGTCACCCTACTGGCCGGTGAGGAGGGGAGTGGCTCAGGGATTCCTCAGTGCTCGCGCCTAGGGTGGTCGCCGTGAAGGACTGGGTAGGACTGCTGGCCCGCCTGGTCACCGGAGTGGTCTGGATCGTCGCCGGTGCGCTGAAGCTGCCGGACCCGGCGTCCAGCGTCCGTGCCGTCCGCGCCTACGAGCTGCTTCCCGAGGCGGTCGTGCCCGCGGTCGGTCACCTGCTCCCGGTGGTCGAGGTGGTGCTCGGCGCCTGCCTGGTGCTCGGGCTGCTCACGCGACCGATGGCCGCCCTCTCGGCGCTGCTCTTCGCGGCGTTCGTGGTGGGCATCGCCTCGGCCTGGGCCCGCGGCCTGGAGATCGAGTGCGGCTGCTTCGGCGGCGGCGGCCAGAGGGAGGGGGCGTCGGCGGAGTACCCCGCTGAGATCGCCCGCGACCTCGGGCTGGTGCTGCTGTCGGGCTGGCTGGTCGTCCGCCCCGGGTCGCGGTGGGCCGTGGACACGTGGATCCGGCGCCACCGGGCGCCGCAGGAAGAGGAGAACGATGGCGAAGGGTCACAAGTCGGAGCAGGAGCGCCTGGCCACGCAGACGAAGCGGGACAAGCGTCGCGCCAAGGCTGACCGGGCGAAGGCCGCGGCGGAGGCGCGCCGGAAGGCCGCGAAGCGCAAGGAGCGGCTGACCTACGTCCTCGTGGTCGGCGTCGTCCTCGCCGTGGTCGTCGGCGGCTACCTGCTGATCCGCGCCCTCAACGACACCTCGGACACCGCCGCTGCGCCGGAGGGTGCCTCGGGGGAGTACGGCATCGTCCTCGGGCAGGAGGACGCCCCGACCGAGGTGGTCATCTACGAGGACTTCCTCTGCCCCTTCTGCGCGCAGCTGGAGGGGGTGCTGGGAGACCAGCTCGACACCGCGATCGAGCAGGGGGACGTGCGGGTGGAGTTCCGCACGCTGAACTTCCTCAGCCAAGCGGGCGACTACTCGTTGCGGGCCGCCAACGCGTTCGCGGCGGTGTCCGAGACGGCCGGCCCCGAGGCGGCCAAGGAGTTCCACGACCTCGTCTTCGCCGAGCAGCCGAGCGAGTCCGGCCCCTTCCCCGACGACGACTTCCTCGTCGAGAAGGCGGTCGAGGCCGGCGCCGACGAGGGGGAGGTCCGCCCGCTGATCGAGGACCTCGGCTTCGAGGGCTGGGTCGAGGACGGCACCGAGGCGGCCTCGCGCGACGGCATCCGGCAGACACCGACGGTGCTGGTCGACGGCCAGCGGACCGTGGGTGAGAGCCCGCAGCAGATCGCCTCGGAGGTGTTCGCCGCGATCGGCTGACGCCCGCAGTTGGTCGTCGTGGGCCACCCGCTGCCAGACTGCGCCGGGTGAGCCTCACCGACTTCATCGCCGGCCTGCCCAAGGCCGAGCTGCACGTGCACCACGTCGGCTCGGTGTCGCCCCGCATCGTCGCCGAGCTCGCGGCCCGCCACCCCGGGGTCGTGCCGGCCGACGAGGACGAGCTGCGCTCGTTCTTCGCGTTCCGCGACTTCGACCACTTCATCGAGGTCTACCTCGCCGTCGTCGACCTGATCCGCACACCCGAGGACGTCCGGATGGTGACCTACGAGGTGGCCCGTGAGATCGCCGGGCAACAGGTGCGGTACGCCGAGCTGACCTGCACGCCGTTCACGTCGGTGGCAGCGGGGGTCCGCATCGAGGCGTTCACCGATGCCATCGAGGACGCGCGGGTGGCCGCAGAGCGCGACTTCGGCCTGGTGCTGCGCTGGATCTACGACATCCCGGGGGAGTCGGGCGTCCCCGCAGCGGACGCCACCCTGGCCTACGCCCTCGACCACGGCCCCGAGGCCCTGATCGGCTTCGGCCTGGGCGGCCCGGAGGTCGGCGTCCCGCGTCCCCAGTTCGAGCGCCACTTCGACGCGGCACGGGCCGCGGGGCTGCGCAGCGTGCCGCACGCCGGCGAGACCACGGGCCCCGACACCGTCTGGGACGCCGTGCGCGTGCTCGGTGCCGACCGCATCGGGCACGGCGTGAGCGCCGCTGCCGACCCGGAGCTGCTGGCCCACCTCGCCCAGGAGGGCATCCCCCTCGAGGTGTGCCCGACCTCCAACATCGCCACCGGCGCCGTGCCCAGCCTGGAGGAGCACCCGCTGCGGACCTTCGTCGAGGCGGGCGTGCCGGTGACCATCAACTCCGACGACCCACCGATGTTCGGCACCACCCTCAACCAGGAGTACGCCGTCGCGGCCGACCTGCTCGAGCTGGACGAGGAGGGCGTCGCCAACCTCGCGCGGATGGCCGTGAGTGCGTCGTTCGCGCCCGAGGCGTCGAAGCAGTCGCTCCTCGAGGAGATCGACCGCTACGCGGCCGGGTGACGGGCCGGGCAAGCCAGGGCCCCGCAGACTCATACCCTGCGGGGCCGCTCACCTTTCTAGCGGGCAGCGTGCGGCGGGCGCGGGATTTGGCGCGTGTGTCGGCGCCAGTGACGTAGGTTCGGGGTCATGCCGGTTCGTATCGCCATCGTCAACGACTACGAGATCGTCGTCGCCGGCGTCGCCGCGCTCCTGGCTCCCTTCGAGGACCGGGTGCAGGTCGTGGAGCTGGACTCGGGGCAGCAGGTCGTCAGCGACGTCGACGTGATCCTCTACGACACCTTCGGGCAGATCCAGGGTGACGGCGTCGACCTCGAGCAGCTGGTGCACGGCGGTGACGCCAAGGTCGCGATCTTCACCTGGAACGTCCAGCCCGACCTCGTCCAGCGCGCGATCGCGCGTGGCGCACGGGGTTACCTCTCCAAGGCGCTCACGGCCGAGGAGATCGTCATGGGCCTGGAAGCCATCCACCGGGGTGAGGTGGTCACCGACATGCGGCCGCTTCCGGGGGAGGGCCCCGACGAGGGCGACTGGCCCGGTCGTGAGCTGGGACTGACCCAACGGGAGTCGGAGGTGCTGGCCCTGATCACCCAGGGGCTGACCAACCAGGAGATCGCCGACCGGGCCTACATCAGCATCAACTCGGTGAAGACCTACATCCGGACCGCCTACCGCAAGATCGGCGTGCAGCGCCGCGCGCAGGCGGTCAGCTGGGGCATGGACCACGGGTTCCGCCCCGACCGGCGGCGGATCATCAACGGCGTCGACGCGTACTGACCGCCGGCCCGCCCCCACGGGTGAGCCGCCGTCACCACCCCCGTGCTTGTCTGGAGCGAGGACGAGGCGAGGAGGGGTCAGATGGGTCTGCAGAAGGGTGACCGGGTCGCGTGGAACACCCCGCAGGGGGAGACCACGGGGACGATCGTGGAGCGGCGTACCTCGGACTTTCAGTTCGAGGGGCAGCAGTTCCGGGCCAGCGAGGACGAGCCGGCCTACATCGTGGAGTCGGAGAAGACCGGCGCCCGTGCGGCTCACAAGGACGACGGGCTGACCAAGAAGTGAGCAGCCACCGCCCGCCCCAGGACGTGCAGGAGGCCGCCGACCGCGCCCGCCGCTGGATCGGGGAGGGGCACGCCGGCGAGGGCTTCACCGACACCGGGCGTCGACGGGCCTCGCAGCTGGCCGAGGGGGAGGCCGTGTCCACGGACGTGGTGCGCAAGATGGACCAGTACTTCAGCCGGCACGAGAGCGACCGCGACGCCGAGGGTTTCTCGCGCGGCGGGGACGGCTTCCCGTCCCCCGGCCGGGTCGCCTGGGACGCCTGGGGAGGCGATGCAGGTCGACGATGGGCTCGGACCGTGCTCGACAAGGAGGACCGATGAGCTACCGGTTGAGCCGCGTCATGGGGGCGGCGACCTGTGCGTACGCCGCTTACGCGCTGGCGCGACCCCGTCACCTGGCCCGCGCCCTCGACGCCGACCCGGAGGAGGGCCCGGCGCTGGACCGCCTGGCACGCACCTTCGGCGTCCGGGACCTCGCCACGTCGTCGCTGCTGCTGTCCTCGGACGCCGGCCTCAACCGGGCGGCTGTCGCGCTGCGGATCGCCAGCGACCTCGGCGACTGCCTCGTGCTGGGCGTCGGTGCCGACGACCCTGCGGTCCGCCGCAAGGTCGTGGGCGTGACGCTGGGCTGGGCGTCGCTCAACGCGCTCGCGTGGTGGGTGGACGAGCGAGGCTGAGGCCCCTGTGGCGCGCGGGGCTGGAGAGGTCAGTGCGTCGATTGAGGACGTGTTCACCCGATCAGGTGGTCTGGACATGTCGTAGGTTGCGAAGGTGCACCCTCCCGTCCGCACGGCCGTCGTCGACGCCTACGAGATCGACGTCGCCGGCGTCACCGCCCTCCTCGCCCGCTATGACCAGCGGGTCGAGATGGTCGACCTGGGGTCGGGGTCGGAGGTGGACGTCATCCTCTACGGCGTACGAGAGCGGGGTCAGGGCCACGACGCCGGCCTCCACACCCTGCTCCGCGGCAACGGAGCGACCGTGATCGCGCTCGGCTGGCAGCCCGACGACGTCCAGGTGGAGTGGGCCCTCGCCTGCGGGGCCGACGGCCAGCTCTCCAAGACGATGTCGGCGGAGCAGCTGGTGAGCGGCCTCGAACGCATCCACCGCGGTCGGCGCGAGGGGCGCGTGCTCCCGGCCGACGGCCACTGCCATCCCGCCGTGCGGGTGGCCGGCCTCACCGCGCGGGAGCTCGAGGTGCTCTCCCTCATCACCCTCGGGCTGACCAACCAGGAGATCGCCGACCTGGTCTTCATCTCGATCAACTCGGTGAAGACCTACGTGCGGACCGCCTACCGCAAGATCGGGGTCACGCGTCGTTCCCAGGCGGTCAGCTGGGGCATCCAGCACGGTCTCGACGTGGCTGAGGACACCGCGCCCGTGGCGGCCCCCGTGCCCTGAGACCACCCCCCACCTCAACAGGGTGTTGAGAAATCTGTGGACATTTCCCATCCGTCGGTCGTCCCGTGCCGAATTCCCGGCACCACTTCCGACGAAAGGAACCACGATGAAGCGCATCCTCGCTGCCGTATCGGCGGTGTCCGTCGCCGCCATCGCGACCGTCACCACGGCGCCCGCCCAGGCGCAGAACGGTGAGGCGACCGTCTCGGTCCTCCACGGCGTCCCCGGGCTCACCGTCGACGTCTACGCCAACGGTGAGGAGCTGATCCCCGACTTCGAGCCGGGCACCCTCACCGATCCGCTGACCATCCCCGCCGGCACCTACGACCTCGCGGTCTACGCCGACGGCGACACCCCGGACACCGCCGACCCGGCGATCAAGGCCGACGGTGTCGAGGTCCCGGCTGGTGCCAACGCCACCGTCGTGGCGCACCTGCAGGAGAACGGCCGGCCGAAGCTGACGCCGTTCGTCAACGACACCTCGCCCACCGCAGCCGGTGAGGCCCGCCTCGTGGTCCGCCACACCGCTGCCGCTCCTGCGGTCGACGTCCGCGCCAACGGGGACGTGCTGTTCGGCGGGCTGACCAACCCGAACGAGGAGTCGGGCGACGTCCCGGCCGGCACCTACTCGGCCGACGTGACGCTCGCGGGTGAGAACGACGCCGTCCTCGGTCCGGTGGACGTGAACCTGGGTGAGGGCACCTCGACGATCGTCTACGCCTGGGGCAGCGCCGAGGAGGGCAACCTCGACCTGGCCGTGCAGACGATCGACGGGCTGCACTCCTCGCCGTCCGGTGTCCCCGGTGGTGAGACCGGTGAGGCCGCTGCCGTCGGTGGCGCCCCGACCTGGGTCCTCGGCCTGGGCCTCCTCTCCGCCGTCGCGCTCGTGCTCGCCGCACGCCGCGTCGTGCCCGTGACGGCTCGCCGCTGAGGTAACAACCGTGACGACGCTGGGCAGGAGCCTCTGGTGGGTGGTCCTCGTGACCGCCGCCGTGGGGCTCCTGCTCAGCGTCGTCATGCTGGTGCGACCGACGCCCGACCCCGCCACCGCCGAGGTGGTGCGGGGTGGGGCGTCCGCCGCGTCCGTGCCCGGTTCCGCGGCAGCCGCCGCGCCGCTTGCGCTCCCGGGCACCGTCTTCTCGACCCGCCAACGGCCGGCGCCGCAGGTGGACCGGGCCTCGGCCGCCCTCACCGACCTGCGTACGCCGCGCGTCCGGCCGCCACGGCGGGTGCGCGTGCCGAGCCTGGACCTCGACCTCGCCGTCCGCTCCGTCGGTGTGGCACGAGGCCGTCAGATGGAGCTGCCACGCGACCCGCGCGTGCTCGGCTGGTACCGCTACGGCCCGGCGCCCGGGCAGTCAGGCTCCGCCGTGCTCGCCGGGCACGTCGACTCGCAGCGGTTCGGCGTCGGGCCTCTGGCGGACCTGGGCGCGGTCCGTCCGGGTGCACGGATCGACGTCACGCTGCGCTCGGGCCGGCGCATGGTCTATCGCGTGGACAGCGTCGAGCGCTTCGACCGTCAGGCGCTCCCGGACGAGGTCTTCTCGCGTGACGGCCGGTCACGTCTCCGTCTGGTCACCTGCACGGGTGCGTTCCTGCCCGAGGCCGGCGGCTACCAGGAGAACCTGGTCGTCACCGCCGTCCTGGCCTGACCACGGCCCCCGCCACGTCGGTCGAGCCTGTCGAGACCACCCGACGCTGGTCGAGCCTGTCGAGACCACCCAACGTCGGTCGAGCCTGTCGAGACCACCCCACGTCGGTCGCGGTGGTTCCGTCACCGTCTCGACCCCACGTCGGTCGAGCCTGTCGAGACCACCCCACGTCGGTCGCGGTGGTACGTCACCACCCCACGTCGGTCGAGCTTGTCGAGACCACCCCACGTCGGTCGAGCTTGTCGAGACCACCCGACGCTCGGCGAGCCTGTCGGGTCCGGACCTGCACGGAGCGGTCTCGACGCGCCGTCGCGCACCGGCGCAGCGTCAGCCCCCGCAGTCCGCGTCGCCGTCGACAGCCCGCATGCCCCGACGGATGTCCCGAACCTGGCGACCCGAGCCCTGCCAGCTCCGCTGCCACGTCCGCACCACCTGCTCGACGGTCGTCGCCCCGCGTCGCAAGTCCTCCATCTGCCGGACCTGTGACCGCCAGCGCTCCAGCGCTGCCGCGGCACGCGCCAGCTCTGCGTGCCGGGCCTCGACCGCCGAGGCACAGGTCTCCAACCGGGCGGGCATCCGTGTGGCCGGGGCCGGGCAGCCTGCCGTGGGCTCGCCGAGGGCGTCCTGCGCCTCGGCGAGCGCTTCCAGGTCGCCGATGGTGTCCTCCCGCACCCGGTCCCAGAACGCCTGGGCCGTGTCGGGAGTGATCACCCCGAGAGCCAGCTTGTTCATCGCGCCTGCGTGGACCTCCCACTGCATCAGGGCAGCGCCGAGTGCCTCGAGGGCCTGGCCCTGTGTCGCGTACGCCGCCTTGCAGGTGCGGAGCCGGACGCCCGGCGACCGCCGCGCGTCCGCCTCGTCCCTGGGAGCACCGGACAGCCGGGCGCTGTCGGTCGCCGGGGGCTCGTCCGGCCCGCCCGGAAACCCCCACCTACCGAGCAAGAACCCCAGCTCGAGCCCGACCACGAGGGCGACCAGCAACGTCACGACCGGTACGCGGCGGTCCCAGGAGACGCGCCACCGCGCGAAGGCGGCGCGCCACCGGCGCACGATCCGCGGCAGCTCGGGCATGGCGTCTGTCCTTCCCTGTCCTAGGTGTCTCGGGCGACGAGGTGGCCGAAGGCGACCAGCCGCTCCTCGGTGTGGAAGATCTCGGCGCACGTCACGAGGGTGAGGAGCCGGGGCGAGCCCGCGGCGTCCACCACGGGACCACGCGTCGCGGGATCAATCGGCAAGGAGTCGGTGACCCAGCTGGCCTCGCTGCTCACCGTGCGGGAGCTCCCATCGTCGTCGAGCACGTAGCGGTAGGTCGCGTCCGCGGTCTCGACGACGACCTCGTCCCCGGCGCGGAGTGACGGCATGTCTCGCAACGGCTCGCCGTGGGTGACCCGGTGACCGCCGAGGGCGAAGTTGCCGCTCGCGCCGGGTTCCGGCGAGCCCTCGAATATCCCGAAGCCGCGCTCGAGGGTCTCGTCGTCGGTGCCCCGGTAGGCCGGAACCACGTAGTCCTCGCCCCATGCCGGGATGCGGACCAGCGCGACCACCTGCTTCGCCAGCGCCCGGTCCTCGCGTGACACGGGGGCGCCGTGGTCGACGGACCACACCCGTTCCGTGGCCTCGACGGTGCGCTGCTGCTCCCGCTCGGCAAGCCAGGTGGTGCCGTAGAGCTGCCACGCGACGTACCCCAGGACCAAGGTCCCGGCGAGCACCAGGACCGCACCGACCCGGGTCAGCGTGCGGCTGGCTCGCCGCGGCGCCCTCGCCGCAGCCCGGCTCCGGTCACGCAGGTCCAGATCCACCACGACACCACCGACGTCAGCGGGCGAGAGCGACGGCTACGTCGCGCCGGCGCCCGCGGGTGATGACGGCGAGGCCGGCGACGATCAGGGCGAGCCCGGCCGGCACCAGGAGCTCGGGGACGCCGCCCAGCGAGGGCAGCGACTCACCCCTGCGCGGGGGCGGGGGCAGGTCGGCGCGTGAGCATCGACGGAGGTCCCCCGCAGCGAGGCTGTCGCCGGCGCACGGGTGCCCGGCCGGCGGAGTCAGCGAGGCCGCGCGTGCTTCTCCTGCTACGACGGCCTCGCGGGCGGCCATTCGCCCGCTCCCGCTGCGCTGCGATCGCTTCGCTGACGCGGCTGATGGTCGTGCCGGGCGGTCGTCCGCCGTGCCCCGCTGTGTCGCCACCCGGGGTCGGGTGCCGGTCGCCGGGGAACGCCGCTCGCGCTGGGCCTCGGGGCGGGCCACCCGAGCACGCGCCCGCTCGACCTCATGCCGCAAGTCCGCGGCGCCCTTCGGCACGGTCTTGTCGGCTGACTTGGCCACCGTTTCCTTGACGGCCCCGGCGGCCTTGCCTGCCGCCTTGGTGACGGTGCCCGCCACGTCCTTGGCCTTCTTGGCGGCGCGCTCGACCACCTTGTCCGTGGGCGCCCTGTCCACCAAGTCGCCCACGGCCACCGGAACAGGGTCGCGGTCCACGGTCGCGCCAGCGGTGACCACGTCGACGGGGTCACCGACGACGGCACCGGCCGGCCCCGTGCCGCACCAGGCCGTGCCGAGCACGGCTCCGACCACGCTGATCCTGACGACAGCAGTCGCTCGAGTCATGACGGTCCCCCCGACCACCTGAAGCTGCTCCACTGCAGCTCGCATCCACACAACGAGGCCCGGCCGCTGGTGTTACGCACGTCACACCGAAGGCGTCGCGGACCTCGCGCCGCAGGTGTTGTCGCACCGTCCAGGGCTCCTGCTGGATCGGTACCGAACCACGGGGCGCAATGCTGCAGTTCGAGCGCTTGCGCGGTCGCCTGATGTCACTGGCTGACCACGATCAACCGCACTGTCTGCGGCATGTGCGCTAGCTCGACGTTCGGTGCCTCTTGGTGGCAGCAGACTGCGAGTGGAGCCCGTGCTGTCCCGGGGACCAGCCGCAACGTCATACGAACCGTGCGCGCCTGAACTAAAGCGTTGCGCCCCCGCCAGGATTCGAACCTGGGACCGGCGGATTAGAAGGCCGCTGCTCTATCCACTGAGCTACGGAGGCGAGGGGTCGGTGAGCCGACCCACTCGCGCCAGTATGCCGGAGCAGCGGCTCCGGACCGGTGGAGGTGTCGGGTCTGTCGCGCGTGCCTCAGCCGCGGAGTCGCGCCATCCACTCCTCGACGTCAGAGGACGTGCGGGGGAGCGAGGCGGAGAGGTTCCGGTAGCCGTCGGCGGTGACGAGGATGTCGTCCTCGATCCGGATGCCGATGCCGCGCAGCTCCTCGGGGACGAGCAGGTCGTCCTCCTGAAAGTAGAGGCCGGGCTCCACCGTGAGCACGTAGCCCTCGCCGAGGGTGCCGTTGCGGTAGGAGTCGTCGGCGGCCTTGCCGCAGTCGTGGACGTCCATGCCGAGCATGTGGCTTGTGCCGTGCAGCGTCCAGCGGGCATAGACCTTCGAGTCGGGGTCGAGCGCCTCCTCAGCAGGGACGGGCAGCAGGCCCAGGTCCTCGAGCCCGTGGGCGAGGACCGCCATGGCCGCGTCGTGGGCGGCGAGGAAGGGTACGCCGGGTGCGACCGCCTGGATGCCGGCCTCCTGGGCGGCGTGGACGAGGTCGTAGAGGTCGCGCTGCAGCGGGGTGAACGTGCCGTCGACCGGCAGGGTGCGGGTCACGTCGGCGGTGTAGAGGTTGTTGCCCTCCACACCCATGTCGAGCAGCACCAGCTCCCCGGGGGTGATCGGTCCGGAGTTCTCGATCCAGTGCAGCGTCGTCGCGTGCTTGCCGCCGCCGACGATGGAGTCGTAGCCGATGTCGTTGCCCATCGCGCGGGCACGGCGGAAGAAGGTGCCCTCGATCCAGCGCTCGCCGAACTCCAGCACCCGGTCCCACTCGCGCACCGAGTCCTCGAAGCCCAGCGCGGTGATGTCGCAGGCCTCCTGCAGCTCCCCGACCTCCCACTCGTCCTTGGCCAGCCGGAGCTCCGAGGCGACGCGGCCCAGGTCCTCGTCGGTGGTGACGTCGCGGACCTTGCGGTCGTCGCCGTCGAAGGACGGCAGGTCGTCGATGTGCTTCACCTCGATGCCGAGCGAGTCGGACAGCTCCTTGATCGAGGGACGGCGACCGGCCCACAGCTCGCCGTACTGCCGGTCGCGGAAGAACTCGTCGCTGTCGCGGTCGCTGCGCGGACGGGCGTAGAGGACGTGGTGGTCGTCCTCGATCACCAGCACCGCGTCACTGGTCTGGTTGCCGGAGAAGTAGGTGTGGGCGGTGTCGGCGCGGAACCGGTAGTCGGTGTCGTTGGACCGCACCTTGTAGGTGCCGGCCGGGAGCACGAGCCGCTCGCCGGGGAACGTCTGCGCCAGCCGGGTACGCCGGGCGGCGGCCCAGTCCGCGACGGGGTGTCGGGGCAGGTCGAGCTCGCGGTCGCCCCATCCGGTGCGCATGAACTTCTGCCAGGCCTCGGGGACCTTGGGGTCGTGGGACTCGGTCTTCGGCTCGTGCTGCTCACTCACGCCTGTCACTGTAACGCGGCGGATCGGGCGGGCCACGACCCGGCGACTAGGCTGCGCGCATGCCGGGAGCCCGCCGTGACAGCGTCGCCTTCACCGTCCTCGTGACGGTGCTGGTGCTGCTCGGCGCCCTGCCCGTGCTGGTCGTCATCGCAGCCTCCGGCGCGCCCTCGTCGCTGCTGCTCGCGACGGTGCTGGCCGCGCTCCCCGTCGGGCCGCTGGTGGCGGCCTACCTGTGGCTCGACCGCTACGAGCCAGAGCCCCGTCGGCTCCTCCTGTCGGGCCTGCTGTGGGGCGGTTTCGTCGCGACGGCCGCGGCCCTGCTCGTGCAGGGCATCGGTGGCATCGTCGTCGGCTTCACCGACCGTCAGTCGCTGGCGGTCGTCGCGCCGGTCACCGAGGAGCTCGCCAAGGGCGCGTTCCTGGTCCTGCTGCTGTGGTGGCGACGCCACGAGCTCGACGGCATCCTCGACGGGATCGTCTATGCCGGGATGGTCGGCATCGGCTTCGCCTTCGTCGAGAACATCCTCTACCTCGCCGCGGCCTACAACGGGACCGACGGCATGGGTCCGGGCGGGACCGAGGCCCTCACCACCGTGTTCATCCTCCGCTGCCTGGTCAGCCCGTTCGCGCACCCGCTGTTCACCACCTTCATCGGCATCGGGGTCGGCATCGCCGTCGGTTCGCGCAGCGGCGCCGTGCGGCTGCTCGCACCACTGGCCGGTTACGTCGTGGCGGTCCTGGCCCACGGCCTCTGGAACGGCTCGACCCTCTTCGGCTTCGCGGGCTTCGCGGGCGTCTACGTCGTGCTGATGGCCCCGGCCTTCTTCGGCCTCGTCGGGTTCGCTGTCTGGGCCCGGCGCTCCGAGCGACGCATGCTCACGGCCGCGCTCGGCGACGCCGCCCAGCGCGGCTTCATCCCCGCCACCGACATCCCGTGGCTGGTCGACCTGCGGGCACGGCGGGCCAGCCGTCAGCACGCCCGCCAGGTCGGCGGCGAGTCCGCCCACCGGGCGATGCTCGACTACCAGCAGGCCGCGGTCGAGCTCGGCTTCCTGCACCACCGCTATCTCCGGGGTACGCCGCCGCCCGGGTTCGCCGCGCGCGGCCAGGCCCACGTCGACCGGATCAACGCCGCCCGCCCGTACGTCGCCTTCCCCGGACAGGTGGTGCCCACCCGATGACCGACCTCCAGGCGCGGATGGCCACGGCCCTCGCGCAGCTCCGCGAGGCGCTCCACGAGGTGCGGCTGCCGCTCGACCTGCCGACCGCGGAGGAGCACCGGGCCACGCGCACCGAGCTGGTGGACCAGCTCGAGGACTACGTGATCCCCCGGGTCCTCACCGCGGACGCGCCGCTGCTCGCCGTCGTCGGCGGCTCCACCGGGGCCGGCAAGTCGACCCTGGTCAACTCCCTCGTCGGAGCCCGGGTCACCGAGCCGGGCGTGCTGCGGCCGACGACCCGCTCGCCGGTCCTCGTGCACAACCCCGCCGACACCGAGTGGTTCCGCCGGCCGGAGCTGCTGCCGGAGCTGGAGCGCGTCGACCGGGCGACCACCGACCCCGGCGCGCTGCAGCTGGTGCCCTCCGACGCGGTCCCCGAGGGTCTCGCGATCCTCGACGCGCCCGACATCGACTCGGTCGAGGAGCAGAACCGCACCCTCGCCGCCCAGCTGCTTGCCGCCGCCGACCTGTGGCTGTTCGTGACCTCGGCCGCCCGCTACGCCGACCAGGTGCCGTGGGACTTCCTGCGCCGCGCCGCCGAGCGGTCTGCCGCGGTCGCCGTGGTCCTCGACCGCACACCCGCCGACGCGGTCGAGACCGTGTCGACCCACCTCGCGCGGATGCTCGCCAGTCGGGGCCTCAAGGACTCCCCGCTCTTCACGGTCCACGAGGAGGCCGTCAGCGACGAGGGGCTGCTGCCCGCCGGTGCCGTCGCCGAGGTCCGCGAGTGGCTCGACGCGCTCGCCGCGGACGCCGAGGCTCGCAGCCTGGTGGTGCGGCAGACGCTCGACGGCGCGGTTCGCACGCTCACCCGTCGCACCCACGCCCTCGCCGACGCGGCGGACGAGCAGGTGGCAGCCGAGCGACGGCTGCGCGACGACGCCGAGGCGGCGTACGCCGACGCGGTCGAGCGGGTCCAGGAGGCGACCGCCGACGGCACGCTCCTCCGCGGCGAGGTGCTGGCCCGCTGGCAGGAGTTCGTCGGCACCGGTGAGCTGCTGCGCTCGCTCGAGGAGCGGATGGGCTGGCTGCGCGACCGGATCACCAACGCCGTCCGCGGCCGGCCGCAACAGGCCACCAAGGTGACGGCCGCCGTCGAGTCCGGGCTGGAGACCCTGCTGCTCGAGCACGCCGAGGCGGCCGCCGAGCGGGCCGAGGCGTCGTGGCAGACCCTCGCGCCCGGCCAGGCCCTGCTGCGCGACGCCGGCGAGGACCTCGGCCGCGCCTCCCGCGACTTCCGGCGCCGCGCGGAGCGCGCCGTCCGCGACTGGCAGAACGACGTGCTCGAGATGGTCCGCTCCGAGGGCGCCGACAAGCGCGGCACCGCCCGCTTCCTCGCCTACGGCGTCAACGGCCTCGCCGTGGCCCTCATGATCGTCGTCTTCGCCCACACCGGCGGGGCCCTGGTCGGCGCCGAGGCCGGTGTCGCCGGCGGCGCCGCGGTGCTCGGCCAGAAGCTGCTGGAGGCGGTCTTCGGCGACCAGGCGGTCCGGACCCTGGCCGAGCGGGCGCGCCGCGACCTGGCCCGCAGGACCGAGGAGCTCCTCGGCTCCGAGCGCCGGCGGTGGACCGACCTGCTCGACTCGCTGGGCGTCGACGCGGAGGCCCCCGGCACGCTCCGCGAGGCCGCGCGGCGGGTCGACGACCTCCGGTGGGCGGCGTCGGATGCGGAAGGAGCAGCCACCGCCCCCTAGGCTGTCCCCGGCACACCGGCAGATCACGAGGGAGAGCATGACGTCCTTGCTGGAGGGGGCGCGGAAGCTGGTCACCCGGGGCTCTGACATCGGCGCCCGCCTGGAGGGGCTCGAGTCCGCGGTCGCGGCCGCGCGCGGCCGACTCGACGACGAGCTGGTCGACGACGCTGCCGCTGTCGTCACCCGCGCCACCGGACGCCTCCGCCTCTCCGCCGACCACACGGTCGTGGCCATCGCCGGCGCCACCGGCTCGGGCAAGTCCTCCACCTTCAACGCGCTCATCGGCCTCGACCTGGCCGCGGTCGGCGTGCGCCGGCCCACCACCTCGTGGGCGACGGCCTGCGTCTGGGGCACCGACGGGGCCGACGAGGTGCTCGACTGGCTGGAGATCCCGCCCCGGCACCGGGTCGTGCGCGACTCGATGCTCGACGTGGTCCGCGCCGACCGCCAGCTGGACGGCGTCGTCCTGCTCGACCTCCCCGACCACGACTCCACCGAGGTCTCGCACCACCTCGAGGTGGACCGGTTGGTCCGGCTCGCCGACATCATGGTCTGGGTCCTCGACCCCCAGAAGTACGCCGACGCCGCCCTCCACGACCGCTACCTCGCGCCGATGGCCCCTCACCGTGACGTCATGGTCGTCGTGCTCAACCACCTCGACAGGGTGCCGCCCGCGGGGCGTGAGCAGATGCTCGGCGACGTCCGGCGCCTGCTCGACCAGGACGGCCTCGAGGGCGTGCCGGTCTTCGGGGTCAGCGCGCGGGAGCGCGAGGGGATCGCGGAGCTGAAGAAGGAGATCGCGGGCCGGGTCGCCGCCAAGAAGTCGACCCGCACCCGGATCGCCGCCGACGTGCGGGCTGCCGCGGAGCGGCTCGACGAGGCGACCGGCCGTGCCGAGGTGTCCGGGCTGCCCCCGGAGCGGGTGGCGGCGCTGGAGGACGCCTTCGCCGACGCCGCCGGTGTCCCGACCGTCGTCGACGCGGTGGAGCAGTCGACCCGGGTCCGGGCCAACCGCGCCACCGGCTGGCCGGTCGTCTCCTGGCTCGGCCGGTTGCGACCCGACCCCCTCAAGCGTCTCCACCTCGACCTGGGGGCCGCCGGCAAGCAGCTGACCGGCCGCGCCCGGACCTCGGTACCGCAACCCACCGAGGTCCAGCGGGCACGGGTCGACACCGAGGTGCGCGCCCTCGCCGACGAGGTCTCGACCGGCCTCGCGCGGCCCTTCGCGACCGCCGTACGCCGGGCGTCGACCGCGCGGCTGGATGACCTCGGCGACGGACTCGACCGGGCGGTCGGCGGTACCGACCTCGGCGCTGCGCAGATCCCGGCCTGGGCCGGGGTCGTCCGGGCAGCCCAGTGGCTGCTGGTCGTCGCCGCGCTGGGTGGCGCGGCCTGGCTGGCCGCCCTGGCGGTCATGGGCTACCTGCAGCTCCCCGAGCCGGCAACGCCGGACTGGCGTGGCCTCCCGGTCCCGACCCTGCTGCTGCTCGGCGGGGTCGGCCTGGGCGTGCTGCTCGCCCTGGGGTCCCGGGTGCTGGTCCGGCTCACTGCGCGCCGCCGGGCGCGTCGTGCCGACCAGCGGCTGCGCCGCGCGATCCACGACGTCGCGCAGGAGCTCGTCGTCGGTCCGGTGGAGGACGAGCTCGGTGCCTATCGCGAGGTCCGCGACGGCCTCGACCGGGCCCTCCGCTGACCGAGGACCGCCACAAGACGTCCACATCTGCCGGACCCGACGCCTCCTCCACCGGCAGGGCCGTCGTCCGCTGCCGCTGTCCGGGGGCTCACCGAGGGTGGGTGCGGGTCCGGTCGCCCGACCGGCCCCCCATTGAGGAGGCACGATGAACGAGTCCATGGTCACCTTCCAGGGCTACCTGGGCGGCGAGGTCCGCACCCGTCAGGCGGGGGAGGCGACGGTCGCGTGGTTCCGGGTCGCCAGCACCCCGCGCCGGTTCCACCGCGGCAGCGGAGAGTGGTCCGACGGGCCGACCCAGTGGTACACCGTCAACGCGTGGCGCGCGCTGGGGGAGCACTGCGCCGCCTCCCTGACCTCCGGCGACCCGGTCGTCGTGCACGGTCGGCTCACCCAGTCCACGTGGGTCAACGGCGACGGCGTCGAGGTCACCTCGCTCGAGGTGGACGCCGTCTTCGTGGGGCACGACCTCAACCGGGGCCGCACCCGGTTCGAGAAGGCGACCCGCGCCGCAGCCACGTCGGCGCAGCCGGCGGAGGCCGCCGACGGTCGGCCGGCCGACGGAGCGCCGGCATCCGACGGGCTCGTCACGGGGTGGGTCGCCTGAGAGCGGATTGGGAGCACCCGCGCCCCGGCCCGTAGGCTCGGGCACCATGGCTGACTATGTGTTCACCCTGCGCAACGTGCGCAAGGCCCACGGCGACAAGGTCGTCCTCGACAACGTCACCCTCTCGTTCCTCCACGGCGCCAAGATCGGCGTCGTCGGCCCCAACGGCACCGGCAAGTCGACCCTGCTCAAGATCATGGCGGGGCTCGACCACCCCAGCAACGGCGACGCCATCCTGGACCCGGAGGCGACGGTGGGGATGCTCCAGCAGGAGCCGCCGCTGACCGAGGGCAAGACGGTGCAGGAGAACGTCGAGGAGGCCGTCGGCGAGATCAAGCGCAAGCTCGACCGCTTCAACAAGGTCTCGGAGGAGCTGGCCGACCCCGACGCCGACTACGACGCCCTGCTCGCGGAGATGGGCGACCTCCAGACCGACCTCGACCACGCCGGTGCCTGGGACCTCGACAGCCGGCTCGACCAGGCGATGGACGCCCTGCGCTGCCCGCCGCCGGAGGCGCTGGTCGACAACCTGTCCGGTGGCGAGCGCCGCCGGGTCGCCCTCTGCAAGCTGCTGCTGCAGCAGCCCGACCTGCTGCTCCTCGACGAGCCCACCAACCACCTCGACGCCGAGTCGGTGCAGTGGCTGGAGGGCCACCTGGCCAACTATCCCGGCGCCGTCCTGGCCGTGACCCACGACCGGTACTTCCTCGACAACGTCGCCGGCTGGATTCTCGAGCTCGACCGCGGCAAGACCCACCCCTACGAGGGCAACTACTCCACCTACCTGGAGACCAAGAAGGACCGCCTCAAGATCGAGGGCCAGAAGGACGCCAAGCGCGCCAAGATGCTCGAGAAGGAGCTGGAGTGGGTCCGCTCCAACCCCAAGGCCCGCCAGGCCAAGAGCAAATCCCGGCTGGCGCGCTACGAGGAGATGGCGGCCGAGGCCGACCGGATGCGCAAGATCGACACCTCCGAGATCAACATCCCCTCCGGTCCGCGGCTCGGTGACGTGGTGCTCGAGGCGGAGGGCCTCACCAAGGGGTTCGACGACCGCGCGCTGATGCACGACCTGTCGTTCACGCTGCCGCGGGCCGGCATCGTGGGCGTCATCGGCCCCAACGGTGTCGGCAAGACCACCCTGTTCCGGATGATCACCGGGCAGGAGGAGCCCGACGGTGGCCGGCTCGAGGTCGGCAAGACCGTCAAGATCTCCTACGTCGACCAGAGCCGGGGTGGCATCGACCCCAACCAGAACGTCTGGGAGGTCGTCTCCGACGGGCTCGACTTCATCAAGGTCGCCAACTTCGAGATGAACTCCCGCGCCTACGTCGCCTCCTTCGGCTTCAAGGGACCCGACCAGCAGAAGAAGGCGGGCGTGCTGTCCGGTGGTGAGCGCAACCGGCTCAACCTGGCGCTGACGCTGAAGATGGGCGGCAACCTGCTGCTGCTCGACGAGCCGACCAACGACCTCGACGTCGAGACGCTCTCCTCCCTCGAGGACGCGCTGCTCGACTTCCCGGGGTGTGCCGTGGTCACCTCCCACGACCGGTGGTTCCTCGACCGGATCGCCACCCACATCTTGGCGTGGGAGGGCGACGACGACGACCCCGCCAAGTGGTTCTGGTTCGAGGGCAACTTCGCCGCCTACGAGGAGAACAAGATCGAGCGGCTCGGCGCCGAGGCCGCGCGGCCCCACCGGGTCACGCACCGCCGCCTGACGCGCGACTGATCAGACGGGCTGCCGCGCGGTCGCGTACGTCGCGGCCGCGCGGACCAGGCCAGCGAGCAGCCCCACGTCGGCCGAGGTCTCGGGGTGCCACTGCACGGCCACCCAGAACCGTTCGCCGGGCAGCTCCATCGCCTCCAGCGTCCCGTCGTCGGCGTGCGCGGCGGCCGTGTAGCCGGGGTGGGCCCTGACCGACTGGTGATGGTGGCAGCTGACCGTCAGCCGCTCACCGAGCAGCCCGGCGACCCGGGTGCCGGCGACGGTCGCCACGTCGATGGGGCCGAAGACGTCACCGCCGGGGCTGTGCTGCTCGTGGCCCACGAGGTCCGGCGTGTGCTGGTCGAGCTCGCCGCCCGCGTGCACCGCCATCACCTGCATCCCGCGACACACCCCGAGCACGGGCAGCTCCACGGCAGCGGCCGCGTCCAGCAGCGCCAGCTCCCACGCGTCACGGTCCGGTCGCCAGCCGGCGGTCCGGGGATGGGGGGCGGCGTCGTAGCGCGCCGGGTCGACGTCGGCGCCGCCACTGATCACCAACCCGTCGAGTCGGG
Source organism: Nocardioides coralli (assembly GCF_019880385.1). NCBI lineage: Bacteria > Bacillati > Actinomycetota > Actinomycetes > Propionibacteriales > Nocardioidaceae > Nocardioides > Nocardioides coralli. The sequence continues at coordinate 2,588,440 of NZ_CP082273.1, read as the reverse complement.
CCACGACGAGGTCGGCGGCCCCGGTCTGGTCGACCGGCGGCAGCAGCACCGGCACCGCTCCGGTCGCCAGCACCGCGTCGGCGTACTGCGTGGGCAGCACGTCGGCCGGCTGGTCCCAGACGCCCCACGCCGCCTGCTCGCGGTAGGTCGTGAGGCCGATCAGCGGCGCGGCCATCTCACACCGGGGTGACGTAGGCGCCCGAGATCCCGCCGTCGACGAGGAACGTGCTCGCGGTGATGAAGCTCGACTCGTCGGAGGCGAGGAAGACCACGGCGTGGGCCATCTCCTCCGGCTCCCCGAAGCGTCCCATGGGGACGTGGACCAGGCGCCGCGCGGCCCGCTCCGGGTCGGCTGCGAACAGGTCCTGGAGCAGCGGGGTGTTGACCGGTCCCGGGCACAGGGCGTTGACCCGGATCCCGTCCCGGGCGAACTGCACGCCCAGCTCCCGCGACATCGACAGCACGCCCCCCTTCGATGCCGAGTAGGAGATCTGGGACGTGGCCGCGCCCATGACCGCCACGAACGAAGCGGTGTTGATGATCGACCCCGAGCCCTGCTCGAGCATGTGGGGGAGTGCGGCCTTGCAGCACAGGTAGACGCTCGTGAGGTTGACCTCCTGCACCCGTCGCCACGCGTCGAGGTCGGTGTCGAGGATCGAGTCGTCGTCGGGCGGCGAGATGCCGGCGTTGTTGAAGGCGACGTCGACCGACCCGTAGGTGTCCTTCGCGGTCTGGAACAGGGCGTCCACCTGCTCCTTGTCGGTCACGTCGACGTGGACGAACGTCGCGTGGTCGGCGCCGCCGAGCGTGTCGACGACCCGCTTGCCCGCTTCATCGTCGATGTCACCGATGACGACCCGCGCGCCCTCCTCGACGAAGCGGGTGACGGTGGCCAGACCGATGCCCGAGCAGCCGCCCGTGACGACGGCGGTCTTGCCCTCGAGACGTCCTGCCATGGTTCTTCCTCTCGTGGGTCAGTGGGCGATGAAGACGTTCTTCTCCTCGGTGAACGCCTGCGGGGCGTCCGGACCGAGCTCCCGGCCGAGACCGGACTGCTTGTATCCCCCGAACGGCGTCCAGTAGCGCACCGCGGAGTGCGAGTTGACGCTGAGGTTGCCGGCCTCGACTGCGCGCGCGACCCGGAGCCCGCGGCCCAGGTCGCGGGTGAAGACGGAGCCCGACAGGCCGTACTCGGTGTCGTTGGCCAGCTCCACGGCGTGTGCCTCGTCGTCGAAGGGCATCACGGCCACCACCGGACCGAAGACCTCCTCGCGCCAGATCGGCGCGCCGGGGTCGTCGGCGAGCACGACCGTCGGCGGCATCCAGAAGCCGTCGCCGTCGGGGCAGGAGCCGGTCATGGCCACCTCGACACCGTCGAGGTAGCGGCGCACGCGGTCACGCTGGTCGGCGGAGATGAGCGGGCCCATCTCGCTGGCGTCGTCGGCCGGGTCGATGACCTGGACGCCGGCCACGGCCGGCTCCAGCAGCGTGAGGAAGCGGTCGAACGCGGGCCGCTCGACGAGGATCCGGGAGCGGGCACAGCAGTCCTGCCCGGCGTTGTCGAAGACGGCGTACGGCGCGGAGGCGGCGGCGGCCTCGAGATCGGCGTCGGCGAAGACGATGTTGGAGCTCTTGCCGCCGAGCTCGAGGGTCACCCGCTTCACCTGCTCGGCGCAGCCGGCCATGATCCGCTTGCCGACCTCGGTCGACCCGGTGAAGGTCACCTTCCGCACCAGCGGGTGGGTGACGAACCGCTCCCCGACGACGGGGCCTCGCCCCGGCAGCACGGTGAGGACGTGCTCGGGGAAGCCTGCCTCACGCGCCAGCTCAGCGATCCGCATCGCCGTGAGCGGGGTCAGCTCGGCCGGCTTCACCACCACCGTGTTGCCGGCGGCCAGCGCCGGGGCCATGCCCCAGCCGAGGATCGGCATGGGGAAGTTCCAGGGGACGATGATGCCGACCACGCCGAGCGGTTCGTGGAAGGTGAGGTCGGTCCCGCCGGCCACGGGGATCTGTCGCCCGTGGAGCCGCTCGGGAGCGCCGGCGTAGTAGTTGAGGCAGTCCCGGACGTTGCCGGCCTCCCACCGCGCGTTGCCGACCGTGTGGCCCGCGTTGCGGACCTCGAGCTCGGCCAGCTCCTCGATGTGGTCGTCGACGACGGCCGCGAAGCGCCGCAGCAGGGCGGCCCGGTCTCCCGGGGCCATCGCCCGCCAGGCGGGGAAGGCCTCCTGGGCGGCCTCGATCGCCGCGTCGGTCTCGTCGACCGAGGCCAGCGAGACCTCGGTCAGGGGGCGGCCGGTCGCCGGGGCGACGACCGTGTGCGTCTCGTGCGGGGGCATGTCACAGCCTTTCGAACCCTCGTCGCAGCTCCCAGTCGGTGACCGCGGCTTCGAAGGCACGGAGCTCGACGTCGGCCATGTTCGTGTAGTGGTCCACCACCGCGTCACCGAAGCACGATCGTGCCACCTTGCTCGCCGCCCAGCTCTCCCGGGCCTCCCGCATCGTGCGGGGCACCCGCTCGGCGTCGGAGCGGTAGGCGTTGCCCTCGGTCTCCGGCACCGGCTCGAGCTCCTGCTCGATCCCGTGCAGGCCTCCGGCGAGCATCGCCGCCAGGGCCAGGTAGGGGTTCACGTCGCCGCCCGGGATCCGGTTCTCCAGCCGCGCCGAGCTCCCGGAGCCGACCAGGCGGACCGCACAGGTCCGGTTGTCCAGGCCCCAGGCGATCGCGGTGGGTGCGAAGGAGGCGTCCGCGAAGCGCTTGTAGGAGTTGATGTTGGGCGCGTACATCAGGGTGAAGTCGCGCGCCGTGGCGAGCAGGCCGGCGACGAAGCTGTCGTAGAGCGGCGTACGCCGGTCCTGCTCCTCGTCCCAGAAGACCAGCTCGCCGTCGAGCCCCCGCAGGGACAGGTGGATGTGGCAGGAGTTGCCCTCACGCTGGTCGTACTTGGCCATGAAGGTGATCGACTTGCCGTGCTGGGCGGCGATCTCCTTGGCGGCGTTCTTGTAGACCGCGTGGTTGTCGGCGGTCACGACCACGTCGTTGTAGAGGAACCCGATCTCGTGCTGACCGAAGTTGCACTCGCCCTTGGCGCCCTCGACGTCGAGGCCGGCGGCGTACATGTGGTTGCGGATGTCACGCAGCAGCGGTTCTGCCCGGGTGGTGCCCAGGATCGAGTAGTCGACGTTGTACTGGTTGACGCCCCGCAGGCCGCTGTAGCCGGCGTCGAAGGCCTCCTCGTAGGTGTCCTCGAACGCGATGAACTCCAGCTCGGTGCCGGCGTGGGCCGTGAAGCCCATCTCCCGCGCCCGGTCGACCTGGGCCCGCAGGATCGCTCGGGGGGACTCGACCACGGGACTGTGGTCGGGCCACATGAGGTCGCACTGCACCATCGCCGTCGCGGGGAGGTGGGTGAGCAGCCGCAGGGTGCTCCAGTCGGGGACGAACTCCATGTCGCCGTAGCCGCGGTCCCAGGACGAGATCGCATACCCGTCGACGGTGTTCATGTCCACGTCGACCGCGAGCAGGTAGTTGCACCCCTCGGTTCCCGCGCTCAGCGCGACGTCGAGGAAGTACTGCGCGTGCAGCCGCTTCCCCTGCAGTCGGCCCTGCATGTCGGTGAACGCCAGGATCACGGTGTCGACGGTCCCGTTCGCGATCTCGTGGCGTAGCCGGTCCAGCGTCAGCATGCGGTCGTTGACCGGCTGCTCGGTCCCTTCCGTGATGTGGTTGCCCACGCTCAGTGCAGTCCCTTCTCGGCTTCCTCGATGGCGGCGAACTCCTCCTCGGGAGCTCCCTGGACGATGTGGTGGCGGCTGTAGATCCCGAAGTAGGCGATGCCCAGCACGTAGACCAGCGCGGTGATGAGGACGGCGCGCGGCTCGACGATGAACCCGGCGATCACCGCCACGCAGGCCAGTGCCAGGGCGATCCCGGTGGTCACGACACCTCCCGGCGTCCGGTAGGGCCGCTCGAGGTCGGGCTCGCGGACGCGGAGCACGATGTGCGACAGCATCATGAGCACGTAGGAGATCGTGGCGCCGAAGACGGCGACGAGGATCAGCAGGTCGCCCTGGTTGAGCACCGCCATGACGAACCCGACGATGCCGGGGACGATGAGCGCGAGGTAGGGCGTCTTGCGGGCGCCGGTCTTGGAGAGCACCTTGGGCAGGTAGCCCGCCCGGGACAGCGCGAAGGTCTGGCGGGAGTAGGCGTAGATGATCGAGAAGAAGCTCGCGATCAGGCCGAGCAGGCCGACGACGTTGACGAACGTGCTGACGGCCGTCGACCCGCCGTAGGCGAGCTCGAGGCTGTCGACCAGCGGGTTGCCGGAGTCCTTGATCGCGTCGGAGCCTGACGCACCGGGTCCGACGAGCAGGATGCAGGCCGCGAAGCCCAGCAGCACCAGCATCGCGGCGATGATGCCGCGCGGCATCGAGCGGGCCGGGTCCTTGGTCTCCTCCGCGGCGAGCGGGACCCCCTCGACGGCGAGGAAGAACCACATCGCGTAGGGGAGCGCGGCCCAGATGCCCACGTAGCCGAACGGCAGGAACGAGCTGGCTCCTGCCGCGTCGGTGGCGGCGATGTCGGTGAGGTTGGCCGCGTCGAACTGCAGGGCCGCGGTGACCACGAAGACGACCAGGGCGACGACGGCGATGGCGGTGATGACGAACATCAGCTTGAGCGCCTCGCCGACGCCGTAGAGGTGGAGGCCGACGAAGACCACGTAGCACACCAGGAACACGACGGGTCCGCTGATACCGAAGAGGGAGTCGACGTAGGCCCCGATGAAGTTGGCGATCGCGGCGGGCGCGATGGCGTACTCGACCAGGATCGCGGTGCCGGTGAGGAATCCGCCCCAGGGCCCGAGGGCGCGCCGGGCGAACCCGTAGCCGCCGCCGGCGGTGGAGATGGTGGACGACAGCTCAGCGAGTCCCAGCACCATGAACAGGTACATGACGCCCATCGCGATGGTGGCGATCATGAGACCGCCCCATCCGCCCTCGGCCAGGCCGAACTGCCACCCGGAGAAGTCGCCGGAGATGACGTAGGCGACACCCAGGCCGGCGAGGAGGACCCACCCGGCGACGCCGCCCTGGAGCTGGCGCTCGGCGAAGTACTCCGCGCCCTCCCGCTCGAACTCGACTCCCCTGCTGCTGCGTCCGGCCATGTCGGTCCCTCCCTCGCGGTGGAGGAAGGCTAGGGCCCCGCGAGCCGGCTCCACAACCATCGAAATGGGTACGGCCGGGCCAGGCGCGCTGTCAGTCCTCGCGGGATCCGCGGCGTCGGGTGTCGGGTACAGGTCCCCGGTCGTCCCGGATCTCCATCTCGGGGTGAGCCGCGACGAGGTGGTCGGACACGGCGTTCATCGCCCGCCCCAGGGCCGCGAAGTCCTCAGCGCTGACCAGGTCGACGAGGTGCTCGCGTACCCCCCGGACGTGGGTGGGGGCGGTGTTCTCGAGCAGCAGCATCCCGCGGTCGGTCAGGGTGCAGACGATGCCGCGCCCGTCGTCCGGAGCCTTCTCGCGGTGCACGTAGCCGGCATCCTCCAGCCGCTTCACGGTGTGGGTGACGCGGCTGCGGCTGTGGGCCACGGCGTCGGCGAGCTGTGCCATGCGCATCCGGTGCCCGTCGCGCTCGGAGAGCCGGACCAGGATCTCGTACTCGGTGAGCGACAGGCCGTGCTTGCGGTGCAGGTCGTCGTCGAGCCGGTCGAAGAGCAGCGTGGTGCCGAGGATGAAGGCCCGCCAGTCGCGCTGCTGGTGGGCGTCGAGCCACCTGACCTGCGTCTCGGCGGCGGACGGGTCCTCGTCCGGGACGGCCCGCACGCCACTCACATCCGCTCGAGGATGAGTGCCATGCCCTGGCCTCCGCCGACGCACATGGTGACCAGGCCGGTGGACTTGTCGTGCCAGTCGAGGCTGTTGAGCATCGTGTTCTGGAGGCGGGCGCCCGTCATGCCGAAGGGGTGGCCCACCGCGATGGCACCGCCGTTGACGTTGAGGCGGTCGATGTCGATGCCGAGGTCCTGGTACGACGGCACCACCTGCGCTGCGAAGGCCTCGTTGATCTCGACCAGGTCGATGTCGACGATGCTCATCCCCGCGTTGGCGAGCGCCCGCCGGGTCGCCTCGACCGGCCCGAGGCCCATGATCTCCGGGGACAGGGCGCTGACGCCCGTGGCGACGATGCGAGCCAGGGGAGTGAGGCCGAGCTCGGCGGCGCGGGTGTCGGACATGACCACCACGGCCGCTGCCCCGTCGTTGAGCGCGCAGCAGTTTCCTGCCGTGACCACACCATCGGGTCGGAACACCGGGTCGAGCTGCGAGACCGCCTCCAGGGTGACCCCGGCGCGCGGTCCGTCGTCGGCGGAGACCACCGTGCCGTCAGGGGTGGTGACCGGGCTGATCTCCCGCTCCCAGAAGCCGTCGACGATCGCCTTCTCCGCGAGGTTCTGCGAGCGCACGCCGAACTCGTCGAGCTCCTGGCGGCTCAGGCCGCGCAGCTGGGCGACGTTCTCGGCCGTCTGCCCCATGGCGATGTAGATGTCGGGGATCGTGTCGTCCTGACGGGGGTCGTGCCACTGCTGGCCGCCCTGGGCTGCCTGCTCCGTGCGGGCCACGGCGTCGGCGAACACCGGGTTCCGGGTGTCCGGCCAGTGGTCCGAGGTCCCCTTCGCGTAGCGGGAGACCGTCTCCACACCGGCCGAGACGAACACGTCGCCTTCGCCCGCGCGGATGGCGTGGAAGGCCATCCGGGTGGTCTGCACCGAGGAGGCGCAGTAGCGGGTGAGGGTGGCACCCGGGACGTCGTCCATGCCGTTGAGCACGTTGACGACGCGCGCCATGTTGAAGCCCGACTCCCCACCCGGCAGGCCACATCCGAGGTAGACGTCGTCGACGTCGTGGGGGTCGAGGGCGGGGACCTTCTCCAGCGCCGTCCGGATCGCGAAGGCCGCCAGGTCATCGGGGCGCATGTCCTTCAGCGAGCCCTTGTTGGCTCGGCCGATGGGCGTGCGGGCGGCGGACACGATGACGGCTTCGGGCATGACGGCTCCGATCTGTGACGACGGTGTGTGCCCAGCGTAGTTGGTGGCTGTGGTGCCGGCGGCCCGCCTCGGGTCTGCCGTCGCGCCCCCGGAGGGCCCGGTCCGCTGCCCGGGGTCCGGCGACGCCTCTGGCAGCATCGCTCCCGTGCGCCACGTCTACGAGTGCCCCATGCGCTGGGCCGACCTGGACCTGCTGGGACACGTCAACAACGTCGTCTACGTGGACTACCTGCAGGAGGCCCGGGTCGACCTGCTGCGCCACCACGGCCCGTCCGCCCGTCCGCAGGGCGGTCTGGCCGAAGGCGTGGTGGTGGTGCGGCACGAGGTGCAGTTCGTCTCCCCGCTGACCTTCCGGTTCCGCCCGGTGCACATCGAGGTCTGGGTGACCGAGGTCAGGGCGGCGTCGTTCACCCTCGCCTACGAGGTGTTCTCCGAGACCGACGGAGAGCGTCAGGTGCACGCCCGGGCCAGCACGTTGCTCACCCCCTACGTCTTCGAGACCGAGCGGCCCCGGAGGCTCACGGCGGAGGAGAAGGAGACGCTCACGGCCTACCTCGAGCCCGGTGAGCCGGTGCGGACCGCGGCGACGCCGACGCCGGTCCGGGAGGACCCCGGTGCCTACCGGGTCCACGTCAGGTTCTCCGACGTCGACGTCTACGGACACGTCAACAACGTGAAGTACTTCGAGTACTTCCAGGAGGCGCGGCTGCTGCTGATGGCGCGGCTGGGCGAGGGGCTGCCGGAGGACCCGGGGGCCTCGGTGGTGGTCGCGCAGACCGACGTGGACTACCGCGTCCCGATCCTCTTCCGCGACCAGCCGTACGAGGCGTGGTCGTGGGTATCGCGCCTCGGCCGGACCTCGACAACCATCGAGTCGGAGATCTGCGACGGCGACACGGTGCTGTCGCGGGCCCGGGTGGTCGTGGTCTTCGTCGACCCGGCGACCGGCCGCCCCACCCCGCCGCCGGCGGCCTACCGGGAACGGGTGGCGGCGGCTACTCGAACGAGTTGACCATGAACTGCGCGGCGTGGGTGACGTAGTCCCAGAACCGCGCGTCCTGCTCGGGCGACAGCTCCACCTCGTCGAGGCCGGCCCGGAAGTGGACCAGCCACCGCTCCTTCGCCGCCGGAGTCACCGCGAACGGCGCGTGCCGCATCCGCAGCCGCGGGTGGCCCCGGGTGTCCGAGTACGTCGTCGGCCCGCCCCAGTACTGCACCAGGAAGAGCAGGAACCGCTCCTCGGCCGGCCCGAGGTCCTCCTCCGGGTAGAGCGGTCGCAGCACGTCGTCGGTCGCCACGCCCTCGTAGAACCTCGCGACGATCCGGCGGAACGTCTCGAAGCCGCCGATCTCCTCGTAGAACGTGGTCACCGGTCCATTCTGCAAAGTCCGTCCACGGAGTCCGGACGGGGGGCGTGCAAGACTCGCGCTGCACACCAGACCACCCACAGGAGGACGGCAGCATGCCCACGACCCGCACCGCGTCGACGCACTGGGAAGGCACCCTGTTCGAGGGTGCCGGCAAGGTCACCCTCGAGTCGTCGGGACTCGGCACCTACGACGTGAGCTGGCCGGCGCGCGCCGAGGAGCCGGGCGGCAAGACCAGCCCGGAGGAGCTCATCGCCGCGGCGCACTCGTCGTGCTTCTCGATGGCGCTCTCCAAGGCGCTCGCCGACAACGACACCCCGGCGTCCGCGCTCGACACCACGGCCGAGGTGGAGTTCACCCCGGGACCCGGCATCACCGGCATCACCCTCCGGGTGCGGGGGACGGTCGAGGGCATCGACGAGGAGAAGTTCACCGAGCTCGCCGAGGGCGCCAAGGCCAACTGCCCGGTCAGCAAGGCGCTCACCGGCACCACGATCACGCTGGAGGCGTCGCTGGCCTGAGCCCGACCTGCCCCGACCGGCGCGGCGTCAGGAAGATTCGCGCTGCGCCGTGTCAACCCGGAGCCGTCCTGCATCCTGTACGACAGTGAGACGGAGGCGCGATGCGGGGCGAGGCGGACTATGACTGGTACTTCCGGGCGACCTTCCCGCGCCTGCAGCGGACCGTCTTCCTGATCGTCCGCGACTGGGCTCGCGCCGAGGAGCTGACGCAGGACGCGTTTCTGCAGATGGCGCGCAAGTGGCGCACGGTCTCCCAGTACGAGCGCCCGGACGCGTGGGTGCGTCGCGTGGCGATCCGGCTGGCGGTCCAGGACGCGCGGCGGGAGTCGCGGCGCCGCGAGAAGGAGTCGCGGTCGGTCCACGGGATCGACGCGGTGTTGCCCGACCCCGACGTCGCCCGTGCCGTCGCGTCGTTGGCGCCCCGGCAACGGGCGGCGGTCGTCCTCTACTACTGGGACGACCGCCCGGTGCAGGAGATCGCGCTGATCCTGCAGGTGTCCGAGTCCACGGTGAAGCAGCACCTGCACCGGGCCCGGATCCGGCTGGCGGAGCTACTGGGAGAGGCGGTGGAACCCGATGTCCGTTGACGAACGACTCCGACGTGGCCTTGCCGACAACGCGTGGTCGGTCGCTCCTGCCGTCGAGCGGAACCTCGACCGGGTCCACCGGCGCCGGCGGCGGAGCGCGGTCCTCGGCCGCACCAGCGCCGCCGCGTCGGTGGTCGTCGCCTGCCTGGTGCTGCTGGCGACGCTGGGACCCGGCGACGGCGGCGCCGATCCCGTGAACCCAGGGCCGACACGCGGGAGCGACGACGTCGACGCCGCACCCGGGGACGTGATCGCCGACGGTGTCTACGTCCGCGTCGTGACGCTGGCCGAGGCGCGACGACGCGGGATCGACGTCACCGTCGCGAGCAGGCGTCTGGGCCCCGAGGGTCGGCTTCGGCTCGAGCTGGTCGTGCGCGGCCAGGACTGGACGCTGCGCCAGGCCCGGCCGCGGAAACCCATGAGGGTGGGTGACTTCGGGACGTTGCGCTACGAGCGGGGACGACTCGTGACGCGGAGCGAGGCGCCCGGTTGCCCCGGATGCACCGGCGTCTTCCGCGTGTCCGTCGAGGGCGAGCTGGTCACCCTGAGGTTCGTCCGACGAGCGGAGCCCGACGACGACGAGCGCCTCGTGATGGAAGGCGCCTGGACGCGCCGGAACTGATCACTCAGCGGCTGCGCAATCAGATCGGTCGCCACGTCAACCGGCGCCACCGCTGCTTCCTGTCTAGGAGCACCGACATGACAGGAGCGACCATGGGAACCCGGAGGACACCTCACCTGCTGCTGGCGACGGGACTCACGGCACTGCTGCTGCTGACGTCCTGCCAGGGCACACCCGCCGCCGCACCGGCTGCCGAGAAGCCGGACGGCACCGCCGTGGACCAGGCGAAGCTCGTGCCGCCGCTGCACGAGCGCTTCGAGCCCTGGACCTGCACGGAGCGTCGCACCGGACCCGTCTGTACGGGAGAGCTGAAGGAGGCGAGCGCCTGGGAGCCCGCGTCGTGGCCCTGCGCGGTCCCGTTGTGGGGCCGCCGCACCGAGCACCGCCACCAGCGCCTGCTCTTCGACCACGACTACCGCAACTACGCGCGTCGGAACCGCACGCACGACGTCGACGCCGTGAGCACCTCCGCGCGGGGTCCGGCCACCGCGACGATCCGCACCAGGGTCCGCTACTCGTACGACTTCGACGTCCCGGGCGACCTCGACACCGTCACCCAGACGTCGCGGGGGGTCCTCTGGGACGTGCGACCGCGTCGCGGCGCCTCCGTCTTCCGGGCGGTGGGAACGCTCGTCGAGCCCGACTTCGAGCCCGCGAGCTTCTCCGGTCGTGTCACCGTCGACGGGCGGACCACGGAGTACGACGACGCCCCCATGACGAGGTTCCTGACCGACGAGCTGTTCGCCGGCTGGCTGTGCGAGGCCGCCACGGGCGAGCCCGCGGTCCCCTAGGAGCCCGCCGTCAGGCGCGGTCGGCCGTGGTCGGGTCGGTGGGCTCGCCCGGCGCGCTCTCGGTGTCCCGGTGCCAGACCACGCGCTGGGGGAACGGGATCTCGATGCCCTCGTGGTCGAAGCGCGCCTTGATCCGCTGCCGCATCTCGCGCGCGACGGCCCACTGCTCCAGTGGCGCGGTCTTGAGCGTGACCCGGACCGCGACGCCGTCGGCCGCCAGGTCCTGCACGCCCCACACCTCCGGCTCCTCGATGACGAGGCCCTTGTACTCCTCGTCCTCCCAGAGGTCGTGGGCCACCTCCTGCAGCACGCGCTTCACCCGCGCCAGGTCCTCGTGGTAGCCCACCGTGACGTCGAGGACCGTCCGGGCCCAGTTCTGGCTCATGTTGCCGACCCGCATGATCTCGCCGTTGCGGACGTACCAGACGGTGCCGTTGACGTCGCGGACGCGGGTCACGCGCAGGCTGACCGCCTCGACGGTGCCGATCGCCTCCCCGAGGTCGACGACGTCGCCCACGCCGTACTGATCCTCGAAGATCATGAAGATGCCGGAGAGGAAGTCGCTGACCAGGCTCTGCGCGCCGAAGCCCAGGGCGATGCCGACGATGCCGGCGCTGGCGATGATGGGTCCGACGTTGACGCCGATCTCGGCCAGCATCATGGTGCCGAAGACGGCGACGAGCACTCCGGTGACGATGCTCTTGAGCAGCGACCCCATGGTCTGGGCGCGCTGGACCCGTCGGGTCGCAGCAGCCATGTCGCGGGGGGTGCTCGCTCGCTTCATCCCGAGCGACCCCAGCGACATCCGGCCCACCCGCTCCGGCAGCACGCCGCCTTCGGCACGCTTCACCAGCCGGTCGACCAGGCGGTGCAGCACCCAGCGGATCACGAGACCGAGGAGCAGGAGACCGAGCAGCGCCAGGGGGACGCCGACGATCGTGTCGGCGACGAAGGCCGCGGTGTCGCTGCCGGTGACGCGGTGCACGTAGTCGCAGACGATCTCGTCGTTCGTGCAGGGGTCTGACACTTCGAGGTCGAACATGGCCTCCAGTATGTCGATGCTGCTCACGTGATCCAGTCGGCGCGGCACCGCTCAGCGTGGGGTGTGACGAGATCGACGCGCGCGGGACGCGCGGGACGAGGCGCTGCCCCGGCGAGCGGGTCCGATATCCTCGGCCGCGTGTCCGCTCCGCTGATCCGTCGCGCCGCTCTCGTGACCGTCGCCGCCACCGTGCCACTCCTCGCCGCCACCCCGGCCGTCGCTGACGTGCCCGAGGGATGGAGCGACCCGGCCGAGGTCGGGCTCCTCGACCTGCTGATCGTCGTCGTGGGGCTCCCCGTGCTCGTGGGACTGCTCATCGTGCTGGCCGTCTACGTGCCGGCCATGGCCCGCGGCGAGCGGGTCGCACCGGGGGAGGCCGAGACGCCCGACCAGTGGTTCGGCGGTCCACGGTCCGGCGCGAGCGAGCTGGAGTCCGGGCGCGAGGTGGGGTCGACCGGTGGTGCCAGTGGCAGCTGGTGAGTTCGCCGCGGGCGACCGGCACGAGATCGACAAGGCGATCCGCGCCGCCGAGCAGACCTGCCGCTTCGAGTTCTCCGTCTTCGTGGGCAGGTCCCAGGGAGACCCGCGCACGTTCGCGCAGCGGCTGCACGCCGCCGCCGTCGCGCCCACCCGCAGCGTCCTGGTGATGGTCGACCCGGACGCCCGCGCGGTCGAGGTCGTCACCGGCGACGTCGTACGCCGCTCGCTCACCGACCGCGAGGTCGAGCTCGCCGTCCTGGAGATGACCTCGGCCTTCGCCGAGGGCGACCTCGTGAGTGGTCTCCGCCGCGGGATCGGCCAGCTCGCGGAGCACGCCCGTGCCCAGGAGACCCTGCACTCCCGGGTCGACTGAGCCTGGTCACGGGCGGGGTCACCCCTCGACCACGCCGCGTCAGCCCCGGCTGTCGCGCTCCTGCGCCGCGAGTGCCCGCGCCACGTCCGCGCGCCCCTCGGTGACGTAGCGCCGCGCCCCCGGGTGGGCGTCGGTGCCCGCCAGCCACTGGTCCACGCGCTCCAGCATCTCCGGTGAGCCCAGCGGCCTCGGGAAGATGTGCTCCAGCGCCACGGCGGCCTTGTGGGTCCCGATGGCGTCGTGGAGCGTCTCGGCTGCCTCGAGGTAGCGCTCGAGGTAGGGCTCGAGCACGTCGGCCTGGTCGGGCCGCATGAACGAGAACACGATCGAGCGGGAGGTCTCGTTGGGGGTGTCCCGGTCGAGCACGGCTGCCCACGCGGCGGCCTTCGCCTCCGCGGTGGGACGGGCGGCGCGAGCCGCGGCCGCGTGCTCCTGACCCGAGATGGTCCGGTCGCGCTCGAGCTCCGCCGCGATCTCGGCCTCCTCGACGCGGCCGACGCGGGCCAGCCCGGTGAGGAGCACCCACCGCAGGTCCTGGTCGACCGCCAGCCCGTCGAAGGACAGCGTGCCGTCGAGCAGGCCCTGGAGGTCGGCGACGGCCTCCTCGCTGCGGGCGGCCGCGGCGAAGTGCCGCACGAAGGTCAGCTGGTGGTCGCTGCCCGGCGCGGCTTCCGCCACGAGCCGGCGCAGGCCCTGCTCCCACTCGCGCTTGAGCTGCTCGCGATGGGCCGGGGCGGAGTAGTAGTTGGCCGCCAGGGCGGCGAAGCGGGGGAGGGCGGTCAGGCCCCAGGGGTCGGTCTCGCTGCCGATGTTGCGCAGCACCAGGTGCACGAAGTCGGTGGCGCGCATCTCTGCGTCGCGCGTCATGTCCCACGCGGCACCCCAGCACAGCGCCCGCGCCAGCGAGTCGTCGAGCCGGCCGAGCTCGTTGACCGCGGTCGCGAGCGACCGCTCGTCGAGACGGATCTTGGCGTAGGTGAGGTCGTCGTCGTTGAGCAGCAGCAGGTCGGGCTGCCGGACGCCCACGAGCTCGGGGACCTCGGTGCTCTCGTCGCGTACGTCGATCTCGAGGCGGTCGCGCCGCACGAGGGCACCGTCGACGTCGTCGTAGAGGCCGATCGCGATCCGGTGACGACGCAGGGTGGGCCAGTCGTCGGCAGCGGTCTGTCGCACGGAGAAACGCGCGTAGCGGCCCTCGCCGTCGAGCTCGAAGTCCGGGGCGAGCGTGTTGACCCCCGCCGTCTGCAGCCACTCCCGTGCCCAGGAGTCGAGCTCGCGGCCCGACGACTTCTCCAGGGCGGCCAGCAGGTCAGCGAACTCGCTGTTGCCGTAGGCGAAGTCGTGGAAGTACTGCGTCAGTCCGTCGAGGAAGGGGCGCAGGCCCACCCACGCGACCAGCTGCTTGAGGACCGCAGCACCCTTGGCGTAGGTGATCATGTCGAAGTTGACCTCGACGGCGTGGAGGTCCTTGTTGTCGGCGGCGATCGGGTGGGTGCTCGGCAGCTGGTCCTGGCGGTAGCCGGTCTGCTTGCGGGAGTTGGTGAACCCGGTCCACGCGTCGACGAACTCCGTGGCCTCGACCTCGGCGTGGTAGCAGGCCCACTCCGCGAAGGACTCGTTGAGCCACAGGTCGTCCCACCACTTCATGGTGACGAGGTCGCCGAACCACATGTGGGCCATCTCGTGCAGGATCACCGAGCCACGGAACTCGTAGAAGGAGCGGTCCTGGCGGCTCCGGGGGAGGTACTCGTCGCGCAGGGTCACGCACCCGGCGTTCTCCATCGCGCCCATGTTGTACTCCGGCACGTAGAGCTGGTCGTACTTCTCGAACGGGTAGGGGTAGCCGAACTCGCGCTCGAAGAACTCGAACCCCTGCCGCGTGATGGTCACCAGCTCCTCGACGTCGAGGTGCTCGACCAGCGACTGCCGGCAGTAGTGGCCCAGCGGGATCGTGCCGTGGGCGCCCTCGTAGGTGTGCTGGACCTCGTGGTACTCACCGGCCACGACGGCCGTGATGTAGGTCGACATCGGCTTGGTCGCCGGGAACCGCCACACGGCCCGGCCGTCGCCCAGCTTCTCGGGCTCGGGCGTGGGCGCGTTGGAGACCACCTTCCAGTGGTCGGGGGCGGTCACGTGGAAGGTGAACCGGCTCTTGAGGTCGGGCTGCTCGAAGGTGGCGAAGACCCGCCGGGCGTCGGGCACCTCGAACTGGGTGTAGAGGTAGACCCGGTCGTCGACCGGGTCGACGAAGCGGTGCAGACCCTCGCCCGAGCGGCTGTAGGTGCAGTCGGCCTCGACCACCAGCTCGTTGTCGGCCGCGAGCGAGGGGAGGGTGATCCGGCTGTCGGCGTACGCCGTGGCGGGGTCGAGCGCCTCGCCGTTGAGGGTGATGGCGTGCACCTCGGCGTCGACGAGGTCGACGAAGGTCGCGCTGCCCGGCCGGCTGCTCGTGAACCGGATCGTCGTGGTGGATCCGAAGGTCCGCTCGCCGGTGGTGAGGTCGAGGTCGACGGTGTAGGAGGTGACCGCCAGGTGGGCTGCGCGGTCGGCCGCCTCGTCGCGGGTGAGGTTCGTGCCAGGCATGGCAGGGATCCTCTCACCGGGCGCGGGGGCAGCACCCCATCGGGTTGTCGGCTGTGACGAGCGGGACTGTTGTGAATCCTGAGAATTTTGGTGAAACCGTGGCGTGCCTGCTTGACATCCGGTTCACTACGGATCTGTGACCGCCCCCCCGAGGTCCTCCGGGTCCCCCCGCCTGCTCCACGGCGCCGTGCTGCTGGCCGTGGTGCTGGCGGTGCTGTCTCCGGTGGCCCCGGCCCACGCCCGCGACGCCCACGTCGCCGGTGCGCCGGCACGATCGACCTCCGGGTACCTGTGCACCGGCTACGTCCCGTGCGCCTCCGCGGGCTACCCGCACCACGGCTACAAGCAGGCGAGCTCCCAGATGTGGTGGCGGATGTACGCCGGGCACAACTGCACCAACTACGTGGCCTACCGGCTCGTGGACCGGGGCATGTCGCCGGAGCGCCCGTGGAACAGCACGGGCATGGCCTACAACTGGGGCCGGGCCAAGCGCGGCATCACCGACAACACGCCCATGGTCGGTTCCGTCGCGTGGTGGGACGCCGGCGACGGCGTCGGTTCCAGCGGCCACGTCGCCTACGTCGAGCAGGTGCACAGCAAGCGCAAGATCACCATCTCCGAGGACAGCTGGGGCGGCGACTTCCACTGGCGCGTCGTCACCAAGGACGGCGGCCGGTGGCCGACCGGCTTCATCCACTTCCTGGACGAGGAGGTCGAGCTGGTCCGGGCCCCCTCGGTGCCCGGCACGCCCACGGTCGGCGAGCCGGTGACCGCCGACGTCGGGGCCTGGCGCAACGCCGCGAGCCACGACGTGCAGTGGCTCGCCGACGGCACCGCCATCCCGGGCGCCACCGACGCCACCTTCGTCCCCGGCCCCGAGCACGTGCGCAGCCGGCTGACGGTGCGCGTCTCCGCGACCGCCAAGGGCTACGAGCCGGGCTCGGCCACCAGCGCCGAGAGCCCTCGCGTGGAGCGGGGGGAGCTGACACTGGCCGACGAGCCGAGCCTCGCGGGCACCCCCCGGGTCGACGAGGTCCTGACGGTGGTCCCCGGCAGCTCCGAGCCGGCCGCCGCCTCCACCGAGATCCGCTGGTACGCCGACGGGGAGCGCCTGTCCGACGAGGCCGGTCGCACGCTGGAGCTCGGTCAGGACCTGATCCGCAAGGAGATCACCGCCACGGTGGTCTCCCGCCGCGAGGGCTACCGCAACCTGCGCGCCAGCACCACGGCGACCCCGCCGGTCCGTGCCGGCCTCATCCGCGTCTCCGACCCGTTCGGGATCGCCGGACGAGCCCAGCGCGACCGCACGCTGACGGTGCGACCGGGCAGCTACACGCCCACCGACGCCGAGGTGAGCCACGTCTGGCTGCGCGACGGGATCGCGATCGAGGGCGCGGACGGCCCGACGTACGTCCCCGGCATCGAGGACGTCGGCCGCCGGGTGACCGCCCAGGTCGTGCTGCGGCGTACCGGCTACCGGACCGAGACGATCCGTCTGGCCCCGGACACGGTGGTCACCACCGCCCCGGACGTGACGGTGCGCACCGTCGGCCGGGTCCGTCGCGCCGTCGTCCGCGTGCGGGTCACGGCCCCGGGGGTCGAGGACCCGAAGGGCCAGGCCACGGTGCGCCTCGGCAAGTCCCAGGAGGTCACGGGTCGGGTGGTCGACGGCGTGCTGCGCGTGGTGTTCGACGACGTGCGGCCGGGTGCACGGCGGGTGCGCGTGCGCTACCTCGGCACCACCGTCGTCCGCCCCGCCCGCCGCAGCGCCACGGTCGAGATCCGGCGTCCCTAGCTGGAATAGACCACCTCGGGGACGCCGTTCCCCGGGCATGCCCCCCACCACCAAGACCCCCGTCCAGTTCTGGTTCGACCCCCTCTGCCCCTTCGCCTGGATCACCTCGCGCTGGATGCTCGAGGTCGAGCAGGTGCGCGACGTGACCGTCTCGTGGCGCGTCATGAGCCTCGCGGTGCTCAACGAGGACCGCGACATCCCGGCCGACTACCGCGAGCGGCTGGCCGACGCCTGGGAGCCGGTCCGGGTCCTGGTCGCGGCCGAGCAGGAGTACGGCGAGAAGGTGCTGCTGCCGCTCTACACCGCCCTGGGCGAGCGGGTGCATGTCGGCGGCCGCGCCATGTCGGCGACGGTGCTCGACGAGGCGCTGGCGGAGGTCGGCGTCTCGGAGCGCCTGCTGGAGGCCCGCCACGACACCGACCTCGACGACGCGGTGCGTGCCTCCCACCAGGGCGCCATGGACCTGGTCGGTGACGACGTCGGGACGCCCACCATCGGCATCGACGGCTTCGGGTTCTTCGGCCCGGTCCTGTCGCGGGCGCCACGCGGCGAGGAGGCGGGCCAGGTGTGGGACGGCGCGCTGGCGCTGGCCCGGGTCCCGGAGTTCTTCGAGCTCAAGCGATCCCGCAACCGCGAGCTCGACTTCCGCTGATCGGGGCTCCACGGGGGTCGACGGCGTGACAGAAGTGACGCATGATGCTGTAGTCATGCGTCACGTCCGTACCCCCCGACGGCGGGTCCACCACCTGGTTGCCGGTGTCACGGCCGCCGGGCTGCTGGCCTTTCCGGGGACCGCCGCGTCGAGCCCGGCCCCCGTGCGGCTCGCGTCCGACGGCGGAGCGGTCCGGTCGGCCGAGGTGCCCGTCGGTCCCGGCATCACCCGGTTGCACACCACGACGTACTCGATGGTCGCGGCGACCTGGCGCGGGCCTGCTCCCCGGATCAGCATCCGCCCGGCCGCTGGCGGCGGGTGGGAGCGGCTGCCGGTGCTCCACGACGCGCCCGACGGCCCGGAGGCCGGGGCCCGCAGCGGCACCGACCTGGCATGGACCGGCCCGCAGCGCGGGATCGAGGTCCGGGTGCGCGGCCGGCGCGCCCGCGACCTGCGGCTGGTCCTCATCGAGCCGGGTGAGTCAACGCCGGCGACCACGCGCGGGCGCGCGGTGGCGCCCTCGCGGGCCAAGCCCTCGAGTGCGCCGCAGCCCGCGATGCGCAGCCGGAAGGACTGGGGCGCCGACGGCTCGTGGCGCAACGGCAAGCCCCGCTACCTCGAGCGGATGAAGCAGGTGCACCTCCACCACACCGCGACCGGCAACGACTACCGCCGCAAGGACGTCGCGGGGATCATCCGCGGCATGTACCGCTACCACACCCAGTCACTGGGGTGGTTCGACATCGGCTACAACTTCCTCGTCGACAAGTTCGGCCGCACGTGGGTCGGCCGCTCCGGGGGACCCGCCCGTCTGGTGCAGGGCGCGCACACGCTCGGCTTCAACCATGCGTCCGTGGGCGTCGCCGTGATCGGCAACTACGAGGCGAAGCGGCCGCGGGACGAGGTGCTGAAGGCGCTCAAGCGGCTGGCGGCCTGGAAGTTCGACCGGCACGACCGGGACGCGCGGCGGCAGGTGTTCGTCAGGTCGACCGGGAGCGACCAGTACCGCGACGGCGAGCGGGCCAGGCTCCCGGCCTTCGACGGGCACCGCGACACCAACGACACCGCCTGCCCCGGGCAGGAGCTCTACGAGCTGCTGCCCGCGCTGCGCCGGCGTACGCAGCGCCGCATCGACCACTTCTCCTAGAGGTCAGCTGCCACCGGCGGTCACCGCTGTCGAGGCTGCGATGACAGCCGCCGCCACGGCCGCCTGGCTCGCCTGGACCGCGTCGCGGACCGCCTGGGAGGCCCACTCGCCGTCGGCGACCCGCTGGGCGCGCTTGCGGACCTCGCGCGCGGACAGGTCGCCCCGGTCGACGACGGCGTGGGCCCGGTCGACGGCGACCAGCAGCGCGATGAGCGCCGCCGAACGCTGGTCCGCGACCAGCCCGGTCACGAGGATCTGCTGCAGGCGCTGCCGGACGGACTCCTCGTGGGCGACATCAGCGGCCGGCCAGGTGGTGCGCGGGAAGACCCCGAGGACCTTGCGGTCACGGCGCTCCAGGATGCCGCGCTCCACCAGGCGCGCGAGGAGTTGCTCGCGTGCATCCTTGCCGAGCCGGTCGACGAGGTCGTTGGCCGACCGGGCCTTCTCCATGACGGTGGAGAGCGCCTGGTCGAGCACCGGGTCGTCGGGCCCCGGGCCGCCGGTCGCGACGACGTGCGACGAGGACCAGGCGCTCTGCTTCTCCGTCACCGTCACGAGGCGGGCCAGGGCCAGCTCTGCCAGGAGCGCTCCGCCGACGAGCGGACGGTCGGCGGTCCCCGCCACCACGGTGCCCTTGTCGTCGTCGAGCAGCAGCAGGAGCAGGTCCTCGGCGATGAGCATCTCCATGCCGAGCACGCTACGCGGCGCGAAACCCCGTGAGGGAGGTGCAACGCCCGCACCTAGGATTGCCGCCATGACGCACGTGCTGTCCGCCGTCGCCTGGCCCTACGCCAGCGGCCCGCGCCACATCGGCCACGTGGCCGGCTTCGGCGTCCCCTCCGACGTCTTCAGCCGTTACATGCGGATGGCCGGCCACGACGTGCTGATGGTGTCCGGCACCGACGAGCACGGGACCCCCATCCTGGTCGCGGCCGACAAGGAGGGGGTCACGCCGCGCGAGCTCGCCGACAAGAACAACGCCGTCATCGTGGAGGACCTGCTCGGCCTCGGGCTGTCCTACGACCTGTTCACCCGCACGACGACGGGCAACCACTACCGGGTGGTGCAGGAGATGTTCCGCGCGGTGCACCGCAACGGCTACATGGTCGAGCAGACCACGCAGTCGGCCATCAGCCCCTCGACCGGCCGCACCCTGCCCGACCGCTACATCGAGGGCACCTGCCCGATCTGTGGGTACGGCGAGGCGCGGGGCGACCAGTGCGACAACTGCGGCAACCAGCTCGACCCCACCGACCTCCTCGAGCCGCGGTCGAAGATCAACGGCGAGACGCCCCGCTTCGTCGACACCCAGCACTTCATGCTCGACCTGCCCGCCCTGGCGACGGCGCTTGGCGCGTGGCTCGACGAGCGCGAGGCATCGGGGACCTGGCGGCCCAACGTCATCCGGTTCAGCCAGAACATCCTCGAGGAGATCCGGCCGCGCGCGATGACGCGCGACATCGACTGGGGCATCCCGGTCCCCGGCTGGGAGGACCAGCCGACGAAGCGGCTCTACGTCTGGTTCGACGCCGTCATCGGCTACCTCTCCTCGTCGATCGAGTGGGCGCGGCGGCAGGGGGAGCCCGACCGCTGGCGGGAGTGGTGGAACGACCCGGGCGCCGAGTCCTTCTACTTCATGGGCAAGGACAACATCGTCTTCCACTCCCAGATCTGGCCCGCCGAGATGCTGGCCTACGCCGGCAAGGGCGACCGCGGTGGGGAGCCGGGGGAGTACGGCGAGCTCAACCTGCCGACCGAGGTCGTCTCGAGCGAGTTCCTGACGATGGAGAGCAAGCAGCTGTCCAGCTCGCGGGGCCACGTCATCCTGGTCGGCGACGTGCTGGAGCGCTACGGTCCCGACCCGCTGCGCTACTACATCTGCGCGGCCGGTCCCGAGACCTCCGACGCCGACTTCACGTGGGCCGACTTCGTCACGCGCAACAACTCCGAGCTGGTGGCCGGCTGGGGCAACCTGGTCAACCGCACCGCGACGATGGTCGCCAAGAGCTTCGGGGAGATCCCGCCGTGCGGCGACCTCGAGCCCGTCGACGAGGCGGTCCTGGCGTCCGTCCGCGACGGGTTCGCGTCCGTGGGCGGGCTGCTGGGGCGGCACCGGCTCCGCGCCGGCATCTCCGAGGCGATGCGCGTCGTCGGCGAGGTCAACCGCTACCTGACGGCGACCGAGCCCTACAAGATGAAGGACGAGTCGCAGCGGGGCCGGCTCGCGACCGTGCTGCACGTCGCCGCCCAGTGCGTCAGCGACTGCAACACCCTGCTGGCGCCCTTCCTCCCCCACGCCGCCAACCGGGTCCACACCGTGCTGGGCGGCGAGGGCGAGTTCATGCCGATGCCCCGCGTCGAGCAGGTCGAGGAGCTCGAGCCCGGCCATGGCGCCGGCCTGGCGACGTACCCCGTCATCACGGGTGACTACTCCGCCACACCGGCATGGGAGTCGCGCCCGGTCAAGGTCGGGACGCCGGTCGGGAAGCCCACCCCGGTCTTCACCAAACTCGATCCGGCCGTGGTCGAGGAGGAGCTGGCCCGGCTGGGCTGAGGCGATGCAGGTCGCGTCGGAGGAGGAGCTCGCCGCGCTCGCCGAGGTCCGCGCCACGGCGGAGGCCGAGGCGACCCGGGAGGAGCGGGTGCCGGTCGACCGGGTCGAGGACGTCGACGCCGGCGGCGTGCCGGCCCGGCTCTACGTGCCGCCCGGGCCGCGTGGCGCACTGCTCTACCTCCACGGCGGCGGCTTCGCGCTGGGGTCGCTGGTCACCCACGACGGGTTCGCACGGCGCCTCGCCGTCCGTACCGGCTGGGCCGTGCTGATGCCGGACTACCGACGCGCGCCGGAGCACCCCTGGCCGGCGGCCGACGTCGACGCGGGACTGGCCGGCGACTGGCTCGCCGGGCAGGGGTTCGACCGGCTGGTGGCCGTCGGCGACTCCGCGGGCTCCGCGCTGGCGATCGGCGAGACGCTGCGCCACCCCGATCGCTACGTCGGTCAGGTGCAGGTCTACCCGTTCGTCGACCCCTCGTGCGCGTCGTACGACGCCGAGCTCGTGGGCGCCGACCTGTCGGTCGAGCAGTGCCGGGTGTTCTGGCGCCTCTACCTGCAGGGGGCCGACGCCGCGACCGACCCGGCCCTCCACGTGCTGGAGCAGCCCAGCCTCCGCGGCCAGCCGCCGACGCTCGTGCAGCTCGCCGAGCTCGACGTGCTGACGCCGACCGGACGCCGCTACGCGGAGCGGCTGGCCGAGGCCGGGGTGCCGGTCCGGGTGGAGGTCTACCCCGGTGTGCAGCACGGGTTCTGGCGCCGTGCCGACAGCGACCAGCACCTGCCGGCGCTCGGCGCCGTGGCCGACTTCCTCGCCTCGCTCGCCTGAGCGTCCCCCCGGTGGGCGCCGAGCGGCCAGGTGCCGACGACCACCGGGCAGGCGTCGGGCCGTCAGAAGCCGAAGGCGGCGGCCGGGGCGACGTCGGCCCGGAACGCGCGGCCGAGCTCCGTGACCGCGCCTGACCGGTGCTCGAGCACGACTCCGGCGCGGTGCAACCCCGCCAGCGGCGTGCCGCCCAGGAGGATCGCGCCCAGCGCGGCGACCGGGAGCGTGATCTCGGCCGCGCCGTCGGCCCTGGTCGCGCGCCCCTCGCCGCCGGCGACCTCGATCCGCCAGCGACCGGCCTGCCACGGTGCCTGGTCGTCGAGGACCTCCACGACGACGTCGCAAGCGGCGGTGTAGGAGCGCTGCGGCACCGCGGCCCCGAGGTCGACCACACGCAGCCACAGGTTGTCGACCGGCACGGCCTCGGTGTCGGCACGGGGCCCCATCCAGTGCAGCAGGGGATCGTCGAGACCGATCTCCGGCAGCTTGACGGTGCCCATCAGGTCGAAGTCGACGAGACGACGGAGCAGGGCGAGCTCCGCTGCCGGCTCGCCCACGAGTGCGTGCACCTCGAGCGTCCCCGCCGGGCGGTTGCGCTCCCACTTGTGGCTGCGTCGGAACGCCGCGTGCCCCACGTCGACCCCGCCGCGGGTCGCGACCAGGAAGCGACGGCGCTCCTTGTCGCGCAGCTCCTCGGGGAGCTCGCGCAGGATGCCGGCATAGAAACCGGGCTCGCCCACGACCATCCCGGGCGTCCGCGAGGCCACGCGCAGGTCGCACTCCCGCAGCCGGTGCGCCAGCGCGTCGCCCGTCTCGGTCGCGAGCGTCGTCCGGACCTCGCCGGCGGCGTCCTCGAGGTGTGGGGCGGTGA